>NZ_JAWOSW010000001.1:27414-472453 GCF_033338535.1 Vibrio sp. Vb2131 | reverse complement strand
GCTCGACTTGCATGTGTTAGGCCTGCCGCCAGCGTTCAATCTGAGCCATGATCAAACTCTTCAATTTAAGATTTTGTCGGCTCAATGAATACTGAACATTACATAAAGTAATGTTTGAATTGACTGTGCTGAATCCTAAGATTCAATGGTCACTTCGTATCATTGAAACCTAATTTGATACCGAGGTATCTAATTGGATCATCATCAACGAGTGCCCACACAGATTGATAGGTCTATATTGTTAAAGAGCTTGCTTCGTAAGCTTTGCTACCGAAGCGGAGGCGTATTCTAAGGAATTAATTTTCAGTGTCAAACACTTTTTCAAATTAATTTTTAGAAGCTTTTCTTTCGCCTCATTGCCAACTGCTTTTGCGTTTCCGCTTTGCCCTGACAACGGAGGCGCATTATAGGGAGATGATTTTTCTTGGCAACCCTTTTTTAGAAAAAAACTTTAAAAAAAACGTCGAGTGATGAAATCTCACTCAAACGCTTATTTTTAACACTTAGTTGTTAACTTAACGTAGCAAATAGGCAATCAATATGTGTCAATCCAAGACTCTTCAAAGCTTGTGATATCAAGATCCAGTGACTTCGCCGCTTCGATTTGCTCAATTGCCTCTAATTCTTTATTTACACTGCTCATCGTTAATGTGTTGTTGTCTAACTCAAACACCTGACTTTGAGTCGTATAGTAGAACTTAAGTATCGTCAGCGCTTTTACATCGTGCTCAGCAGAAGCGGCTTTAATGCTTTTCAGTTTGCGAAAGATCTTGTTCTGCAACTGCTTGAGTTTCCAGACATACAACACTTCTTCCATATAAGGGCGTGTTTTGAATTGGTTCAGCAAAGACAGTGAAGTAGCTAAGGCAAGCACAACACCAATTAAGTTCCAATGAAAGTTCCCCGTCGACTGTTCAGGTACTACATCTGTATTACCGAACAAAACAATCAACAAGGTACTAAAGGCAAGAGAGGAGATGGCGAGCAACGCAACAAAACCGCCAATCACAAGGTTTACTTTCTTTTTATAAATGTCTTTATTTATCTGTTTGATTTCCATATACCGCTCCTAACAGGGTTGCCTCCTATTCTAACCAGCACACCCAGCTCCACAATCGAAGCTTTGTAAGTAAGTTCACATTTGCTATTAAACTCGCATCCCTTCCCTGCTTGGGTATATACTTCCGCGCATTCACTCTTCCTATATAGAGGCTAAATTCATGCGCTCTTTTGTTTTACGAGCTCGCGCGGCGCCAACCACCAGCAAAGCACTGTTAGAAGGTGTTGGTAATGAAGCGCATACAGAGATTCTTGCTCATACCATGATGAACACTATGTTCGTTGCTCAATCACACCGTGAAGATGTGGTTGTTCACTTGGTTTTAGAAAGCACAAAAGACTTCTCACGCACCATTACTATTCGCTCCAACGACATCATCAACATTGGTGGCTTCCATGAGTCAACCTTGATTGCAGCAGTGGCTCGCGCTTTGGATGCTTCGGTTGGTATGGGTAAAGAGCAACTTCGTGAAGTCGAACCTGGTATCACCGTTCGTACTGTCAGCTTTGAACGCCTAGTACAAGAGCTGGCAGAAGATCACCAACTATATATGTTGGATAAAAAAGGCGAATTTGTTCGTGATGCAGAAATCGGTGGAAACCCATGTTTCTTGCTAACTGACCATATACCGATGCCGAAAAAGTCTTTTAACAGCTTGAAGCGCCTTGGCACAGAGAAAATCAGCTTAGGTCCTAAGATGCTTTTCGCTTCTCAGTGTGTGGTATTGATCCACAATGAGTTGGACATTCGCGAATTTTAATTCTCGCGAGTTAATTACTCGATAAAAGAAAGAGGACTCCATTGAGTCCTCTTTTTGTTTCTATAGGAATGCTACGTTTACTTACCACCAATGCTCAAGCGTGCAAAGCGAACGTCTGGCGAGAAGAAAGTGCGGCTATCGTTAATTAACTGAGTATCACCCACTGCCTCAACTTCTTGCAGCATCTTGTAGAAGTTACCCGCTACTGTAATACCACGTACTGGTTGAATGCGCTCACCATCACGGCACAAGAAGCCACTCGCACCAAACGAGAAATCACCACTTACTGCATCCGCACCAGAATGGACACCTTGGAGTTCGACTAACTCTAGGTACTCACCCGCTTTTACTTCTGACGCACTGCTGTTACCTGTCGCAATCACTTTGTGATTCGCTGATACGTCTAGGCTCGATTTTGCACCGCGAGCGGCACTTGCTGTCGAGACTGCGCCCAAGTAACTTGCAGTCTGGCTGTTGTGTAACAAGGTTTTCAACTCACCATTAGCAATCATCACATTGTCTTGAGTAGCAAAGCCTTCACTATCAAAACTTGCGATTGCCATACCATTTGGCATGTAAGCCGTATCAGTAAAGGTAATTAAATCACTCGCAACACGTTGACCAAGCTTGTCACCCAGTGGCGTAATGCCTTTCATCGCGCTTACGCCAGAGAAAGCACTGCCGAAAGCACCGAATAAACTTGCCAGCGCATTGATGTGGAAAATAGCGGGGTAGTTACCCGTCGCAACCGGAGCACCTTCCAGAAGATCGCGAGCAAGGTTGTAGCCACCCTCGATACAGTAAGCTGGATTCAACTCATCAAAACGGCGACCCAGTGACATTCTACCCGCCATTGACTGTTTGCCGTCTTTTTCAAACAAGGTATACGCGTAACAAGTGAACGATCGCTCGAAATGTTGACATAACGTACCTTGAGTATTGGCAATGATCAGTTGTGTTTCGCCATCGCTGTAACCATTGTAAGGTGCGCTAGAGGCGTGAGGCAGAGCCACTACGCCTTGCTCAAGTGCGAGAGAAAGTTCGATTTTTTCGTCAACAGAAGTTGTATCTTCTTGCGCAATCTCAGCAACATCAGTCGCGATTTGGCTGTTCACGCAACTAATAGTCTGATGTTCATCTTGCTTGGAAAAGCGAGCGCTTTGCAGTGCGTTGGTCAGCATCAAGTCTAAGCTTGGTTGCTCTAACGACTCAGAGTAGCTTGTCGCAACGCGCGCATCTTTCACAACACGAACACCCAGAACTTGGCTTGAACTTACTTTGTACTCATCCAGCTTTCCTTGGTTCGCTTTCAAAGAAAAGCTACTGTTGCGGTTTACAATGACGTCCGCTTCTGCGCCTTGGCGTTTTGCTTCTGATAGGACGTAATCAACCGCATTAAGAAGTTGTTGTTCTTGGCTCATTAGTTACCGCCTCCTACCAGAATGTTATCGACTTTCAGCGTTGGCTGACCAACTGTTGTTGGCACTGAACCACTTACGGAACCACACATGCCCGGCGCAAGCGCCATGTCTTTGCCGACCATGCTGATTTCTTTTAACACTTTTGGACCCGTGCTGATAAGCGTTGCTGTTTTCAGAGGCTTGGTGATTTTGCCATTTTCAATGAGATAAGCTTCACGAACAGCAAAGTTAAACTCACCCGTACCCGGTTGAACCGAGCCGCCGCCCATCTTCTTCGCATAGATACCACGTTCAATGCCTGCAAGCATGTCATTAAGTGAATGCTCGCCCTCTTCGATAAAGGTGTTACGCATGCGCGAGGTTGGTGCGAACTTGTAGTTTTGACGACGACCAGAACCCGTAGGCTCATAACCTGTCTTCATGCCACCCATTTTATCGACCATGAAGCTGGTTAGCTTACCGTCTTTGATCAGTTGAGTGCGCTGAGTCTTCATACCTTCATCATCAATGTGAATCGAGCCCCATTCGTTGGTCATGGTGCCATCATCGACTGCATTCACTGCGGTGTGAGCAACCATTTCACCCATCTTGTCGTGGAAGACTGATGCTTTCTTCGCAACTGAAGTGGTTTCTAGCAAGTGACCACATGCTTCATGGAAGATAACGCCGCCAAAGCCGTTACCAATCACCACCGGCATTTCACCCGATGGACAAGCATCCGCGCCAAGTTTTACTAACGCTTGCTGCGCGATAGTTTGACCTAGCTCTTTGGCATCAAGCTGTTCACTGAATTCCCAACCAGCAAGAGCGCCAGGACCTTCCATACCAGAAGACTGCTCATTACCTTTTTGCGCGACAGTGTTACCAGCAACACGAATGTAGTGGCGAGTATCGTCAACGTGTAGACCTTCTGAGTTGAAGATAGACACTTGTTGCTCGCGCTGAAGAACGCTGCCAATAAACTGGTTGATATGTTCACTCTCAGCACGTGCGGCTTGGTCAACTTTCAATAGAAACGCGATTTTTGAATCTAGGTTAGCATCCTTGCTTAGCGGCATGCGGCAACCATATTGGATTGGGTAGCGGTTCAAATTCAAAGAACCCGCTGACGCGATTTGCTCACGCTTGTCTTTTGCAGCAAGCAGCGAGGTTACGCGCTTTAGTTCGGCTTCATCTGTGCTGTTGGTGTAACCGTAAAGCACCTTATGACCGAAAAAAAGACGAATACCGATACCAAAATCGATACCCGAGTTAACCTTATCCACTTCACCAGATGCGATCTGGACAGTGTTGGTTTGGTGATGTTCAACGAATAGTTCAGCGAAATCAGCCCCCAAAAAGAGCGCATGATCGATCACTGACTTCGCTGTTACAGAATTAAGCATGAAGTCTCCTTGCTCGATGATCGTCTTAGCCTTCCTAATTAACTGTGAAAAAGTTCAACAAAGTTAAATTGGCAACACGTTAAATTTTAACAGTTTTTTAACCTTGTTTTGTGCTAATCCTTGCTTAACGAGACCACGATTATTTATTAAATATTCCAGGTTCTGCTCATTCACCAGAGCGTTGCACTAGTAAATTCCACACAGCAAACCATTTAGGTGCTTACTTTATCACTCACCTCGCATAATTGAATACTCATTATAATTACGCTCAAAAAACGTATCCCTTCCGCAATGGTCCTGCTATCATCCGAACGAAATAGTCGGGGGGCCACACGACAAGTGTTGGCTGAGATCGAAATTCGAGACCCGTTGAACCTGATTCAGTTAGCACTGACGTAGGGAACTATGCACACTTTGCCTTTCGTCGCCCCTCTTAGGTAAGCGATAGCGATCGAAAAATCGATCTATCTGCAACGGTCAAAGTCAGTTCCTATACGTCTTGTAGTAGGAGCGACCATGACGCAGCAATCACAACCTCATTCACATCACACGCCAGCCTTGCCTACCCCTATCGTATTGACCATCGCGGGCTCAGACAGTGGCGGCGGCGCAGGCATTCAAGCCGACATCAAAGCGATGTCCGCAACCGGCAGTTTTGCTTGCTCGGTAATCACGGCGATTACTTCGCAAAATACCCAAGGCGTTTCTGCGATTTTCCCCATTCCTCTCGACCATGTAGAGAGCCAACTTGATGCAGTATTTACCGACCTCAACATCGTTGCAGTCAAAGTGGGCATGCTGGCCGATTCCAACATCATCAAAGTCGTTGCTGACAAAATTAAACAATACCAGCCAAAACACCTCGTGATTGACCCTGTAATGGTGGCCACTAGCGGCGATCTATTATTGGAACAGTCGGCAATCAGCACTTTAAAAGAAGAATTGATTCCGCTCGCAGACATCATTACCCCTAACCTACCAGAAGGCGCAGCCTTGACGGGTAAGCCAGTGCCTCAATCAGAATCTGAAATGAACGATATGATTACCGACCTTCGTGCGCTTGGCGCCAAAGCTATTCTGCTCAAAGGCGGTCACCTTGAAGAAAATGAAAACAGCAACGATCTGCTTATCATGCAAGACAGTGCCGAGTTAATTAGCGCCAAGCGATTTCCAACCAAAAACACCCATGGCACAGGCTGCACGCTGTCTTCTGCCATCGCATCTTATCTTGGACAAGGCAACAATCTGCACAAAGCGGTGCACCTTGGTAAGCAGTACATCAGCCAAGCTATCGCGCACGCTGATGAATTGGATGTCGGTAAAGGTCACGGCCCTGTGAACCACTTTTTTGCGGGTCATACTTATGTTCGCTAACGCGATTGGCATTCAGCTTTCCGATGCTAGTCTGCGATACAAAGACAGCCAAACACCAACGCTAGCAGGGTTGAGTATGACTATTCCTGCTAATCAATGGACAGTGTTACTTGGTCGCAGTGGCTGCGGAAAAACGACGATCCTTCGTTATCTAGCGGGTTTGTTAGACGACAAAGTCGAATGGCATGGCGAGTTAACGACCACGGATGGCATCACCTTACACAAGCGTATTGCCTACATGGCGCAGCAAGACTTGTTGCTGCCGTGGTTGAATGTGTTAGACAACGTCTGCCTCAGTTCTCGATTTTCTCAAGAGCAAGCACCAGAACAAAATAAACAACGTGCACTGACTTTACTCAGCCAAGTGGGACTCGCCGATTACCCGGATGCTAAGCCAGCTCAGCTCTCTGGCGGCATGAGACAACGTGTTGCCCTTGCTCGCACTCTGATGCAAGACAAGCCTCTGGTTCTGATGGATGAGCCTTTCTCTGCGTTGGACGCGGTTACTCGCCATAAGTTGCAAACCTTGTCTGCCGAGTTACTGAAAGATAAAACCGTTGTTCTTATTACCCACGACCCACAAGAAGCGGTGCGATTAGCTCACCAACTCTATGTACTGCAAGGCACGCCTGCGCAAGCTCAGCACTTGGTTGTTCCGGATTCCAAGCCACCACGAGTTCTCGATGGAGAGTGCGCCGCGCTTCAACAAGCGATTTTGGATCAATTGGAGAAAGACTATGAGTGATATGACTCAGTACAACTCCGTTTCGGCACGTATTAGTAAAAAAGAACGCGTGACCCATCCGGCTCTCCGTTTGGTCATCAGCACGGCGGTGATCTTGGGATTGTGGCAGTTGGTCGTGGTGATATTCGATATGCCAAGCTTCATCTTACCTTCACCAATTGAAGTGCTGGATAGATTGGTCACTCGTTACGATGTCCTGCTCAAACATACTTGGGTTACTGCGCAAGAGATCTTACTTGGTTTGGCGCTTGGATTATCGATGGGTTTGCTGTTCGCATTGCAAATGCTGATGTTCGAGCCGCTGAAGCGTTGGTTACTGCCTATTCTGATTGCTAGCCAAGCGATCCCTGTGTTCGCCATCGCGCCAGTACTCATGCTTTGGCTGGGTTACGGCATTGCATCGAAAGTCGTCATGGCGGCGATCATCATCTTTTTCCCCGTCACCACATGTTGCTACGACGGCTTACGTAATACACCAACAGGTTACCTCGACCTTGCCAAGACCATGGGCGCGTCTAAATGGCAGTTACTTCGTCATATTCAATTGCCAGCCGCCCTACCAACTTTAGCCTCAGGCATTCGTGTTGCCGTCGTTATTGCGCCGATTGGAGCAGTGGTCGGTGAGTGGGTAGGTTCAAGTGAAGGCTTGGGTTATCTGATGCTCCAAGCTAATGCTCGCATGATCATTGATGAGATGTTTGCGGCGCTGTTTATCCTAGCCGTGCTGTCTATCTCACTCTACTTCATCACCGATAAATTATTGAAAAAAGCCATCCCTTGGGAAAGCAAATAATTACAGAAAATAACCAAAGAAAATTGGGAAAGAAAAGGAAGAACCCCGTGAATAAAAACAAACTTATGAGCGCTGCTGCTCTACTCGCTTCAGTGGTATCAACCAATGTGCTTGCAGCAGAAAAAGAGATGACACTGATGTTGGATTGGTTCGTCAACCCAAATCATGGTCCTATCGTGATTGCCAAAGAGCGTGGTTACTTCAAAGAACAAGGTTTGAAGGTCAACATTCAAGAGCCGGCAGATCCAAGCACGCCACCTAAGTTGGTCGCGGCGGGTAAAGTCGACATGGCGATTTCTTACCAACCAAGCCTAACTATCGATGTCGCGGCGGGTTTGCCACTAATCCGCTCTGCGACTTTGATTGCTACGCCACTCAACACGTTGATGGTGCTGGATAACGGTAAGAATGAAAACCTTGGCGACTTGAAAGGCAAGAAGATCGGTATTGCGATCGCAGGCAACGAAGAAGCGACAATCGGCACCATGCTAGCGCAAGAAAACGTGAAGTTTTCTGACGTACAAATCATCAACGTAGGTTGGGCGCTGTCTTCGTCTCTTGCGTCTGGCAAGGTGGATGCGATTTGGGGCGGTCTACGTAACTTCGAAACCAACCAACTGGCACTAGAAGGTTATAAAGCTAAGGCCTTCTTCCCTGAAGAACACGGCGTGCCAGCGTATGACGAGTTAGTCTTCGTAGCCAATGCAAAAAACTACGACAAAGAAGCCATCAAGGCATTCAACAAAGCACTAGAGCAAGCGACCACTTACATCGTTAACCATCCAAAAGAGTCGTGGAAAGAGTTCGTGGCTTATTCACCAGACACGCTCAACAACGAGCTTAACCAACGCGCTTGGAACGACACGCTAACTCGTTTCGCTCTTCGTCCATCCGCAGTAGATCTGAAACGCTACGATGATTATGCGCAGTTCATGTATTCACAAAACATCATCGAAACACTGCCAAAAGCGAAAGATTACGTACCGAGCTTTGACTAATTCTACTGACCTTAGGATCTAAGCCTAGGGTCTTTTGATAACGAGATACTCATAATGAAATACCAAGATTTGATCGACGCTTGCCGCCAAGATTGGCAAGAATACACTGAGCATGCTTTCGTGCAGCAATTGGCGCAAGGCACTCTGGCTCAGCCTTGTTTTCTGCATTACCTAAAGCAGGATTTTCTTTTCCTAAAGCAGTACGCACGAGCTTACGCATTAGCGATCTACAAAGCACGTACTTTGGATGACATGCGCCGTGCCCTACCAAGCGTACACGCATTGCTCGATTCTGAAATCGCCCACCACGTGACTTACTGTGAGCAATGGGGACTGACAGAATCCGACTTAGAAAACGAGCCAGAAGATTTCGGCACTGTGGCTTACACCCGTTACGTATTAGATGCTGGCATGACGGGCGATCTTGTTGATCTATACGCGGCACTAGCACCATGCTCTATCGGTTATGCCGTAATCGGTAAGATGCTGATTGAAGACGAAAGCACTGTGCTCGAAGGTAACCCATACGCAAGTTGGATCAACCTCTACGGTGGTGAGGAATTCCAATCTGGTGTCGCAAAAGGTGCAGAGCACTTTAATCAGTTATTGGCGGAAATCGATATCAATAGCCAGCGTGGTCAAAACCTGATTCAGGTATTCAAAACTGCAACGCGTATGGAAGTGGCATTCTGGCAACAAGGCCTGAACGCTCAGCAAGATTAATCGGAGAGTCTCATGTTAATTGAACAAATCACCCAAGCATTAACCGCAGTACGCCAGCAAAAACCATTAGTCGTCAACATCACTAACTACGTGGTGATGAACAACACAGCAAACGCGCTATTGGCTATCGGCGCTTCTCCAATCATGGCGCACTCCAAGCAGGAAATGGCAGAGATGATGTCGTTCGCTGGCGCACTGGTTATCAACATCGGTACCCTAGATAGCGTTTGGACACCGCGCATGAGCTATGCCGTAGAGCAAACCAATGCCAATGGTAAAATCGTTGTACTCGACCCTGTCGGTTGCGGAGCAAGCTCACTACGTACAGAGACATCACGTGAGATCGCACGCCTTGCAGACAAGTTGATCATTCGTGGTAACGCTTCAGAAATCATTGCTCTTGCCGGCGAGCAAGCACAAAGCAAAGGCGTCGATGCATTAGACAGCAGCGATGCAGCACTTGGCGCAGCGAACTTCTTAGTCGCAGAGTATGGTGCAAGTGTGGTGATTTCTGGCGAGACTGATTACATCGTCACGAAAGAGCAGAATGTGCAGCTGAACAATGGTCACGAGATGATGCCATACGTAACCGGAATGGGCTGTACACTAACGGCACTGACGGGTGCTTTTGCTGCAGTTGGTGATAACACCGGACTTGCTGCTGCGGCGGTACTAGGCGTTGTTGGCGAGATTGCAGCGGAACAAGCTCGCGGCCCAGGTAGCCTGCAAATGAACCTGTTGGATGAGCTTTACCAGCTAGATGAAGAGACACTGGCAAAGCGCCTAAAACTGCAAGTGAGCTAAGCTTTTCTCTCTTTTAACACTAGCCTCTCAATCCTCTTTCAATGAGAGGCTTAAAGGAAACCCAATGAACGCCTATCGTTTATATTTGGTCACCGATGACCAACAAGATTTAGCCACACTAAAGCGTGTTGTGAGAAAAGCCGTGGAAGGTGGCGTGACCATGGTACAAGTCCGCGAAAAACACGGCGATGTGCGTGCGTTTATCGAACGTGCTCAAGCCGTGAAAGACATCCTTAAAGATACCAATGTGCCTTTGATCATCAATGACCGCGTTGATGTTGCACTGGCAGTTGATGCCGATGGGGTTCACCTCGGGCAATCAGACATGCCCGCAACTATCGCTCGTGAGTTGATTGGACCAAACAAAATCCTCGGCTTATCCATCGAAAATGAAGAGCAGCTTGCAGAAGCGGACTCTCTTCCGATTGATTACATCGGCTTGAGCGCAATCTTCGCGACGCCGACCAAAACCAACACCAAGAAGTTCTGGGGTATTGATGGCTTGAAGATGGCGTTAGAGACGACTTCACTGCCGATTGTTGCCATTGGCGGCATTAACGAAAGTAACATTCCGCAACTCAGCGCCACTGGTGTTCATGGCTTAGCTTTGGTTTCAGCGATTTTCCACGCAGAAGATCCAAAAGCCGCATCGGAATATTTATTAGGGTTGATGAGCTAACCTTGCTCACGCCTGAACAAAGCGCTTATGGATGAGCGCGTTTGCCTTTCAGTACTTTCAACAACCTCTCCTTTCACAACGAAGAGCTGCAATGTCACTTTCACGCTCGAATTGACAGAGCGTTGATAAGTTTTTCACGCCAGATAACGTAAGATAAGCCCCTTATTTTCACGTGGTTGAATAACCCTCAATAAAAACAAAACGCTCTCAATGAAAACCAAAAAATATGGATTGATGATGCTCGCCTTGTTTGTTCTTGGCATCATCCCAATGTCGCTGTTTGGCTCTTATCACAATCTCACTTCACAGGTGCCGGAAAGTCTGGGGATTACTTTTACTTTGCTCACAGATTCTGCTGGTAGCAAAGGCTTTTTAATTACGTTAACACTGCTACTGCTTTCTTTATTTCGCTTTAAACCAAGTCGCATTGAGTGGATACAAAAACTCTCAATGTTAGGGTTGTTACTGGTGATTGGTTTTGCCAGCAAAACGGGGCTAAAACTGATGACAGAAAGCCCGCGTCCCTACACGGAATTGCTCGCAGCAGAACAATTGATTGAGCACCCAGACGCGTTTTATCAGTTGGATACAAAGCAGCAAGCCAACGTAATTAACCAGATTTCTGAACACGTCAGTGATTGGCGAACGCGCCATTGGCAAGGCGAGAAAGACTATTCTTTCCCATCCGGCCATACGATTTTCGTTTCGATTTGTTTGGCTTTCTTTGGCGGGTTGTTCTTACAGAACAAGTGCTATATCTCTGCACTGTCATTATGGATATGGGGAATGAGCGTCGCATATAGCCGCTTATGGCTGGGGATGCATCGCCCTGAAGATTTAATAGGCTCAGTCTTGTTTGTCGCGATTGTATTTACTTTACTCCCGACATTTCAAATTAAGAAACAGATGCCATTTGTTTCTCTCGCTTCGCGCTAATGTGAACGATTACTAGATAAAAAAGAAGCCAGCGATTCGCTGGCTTCTTGCTTTAAAACGCTACTTTTTTCTAACCATTTCTTGGTGGTTCAAACGCTGTTAGTTCTAATTCTGGGCCAGTGTATTTTTCAATACGAACCAGCGCCGAGTTCGCCGCACAGCCGTTTGCAAGTCGAGAGGTCGGAATATCCAACGTTAACACGTTACAACCGCCGTTCTTACAAATGCCGGTTTTCGGATCCAGATCCGGCCAGCCGCCTTCATGAATACACACTGAACCTTGCTTGATTCGGTCAGTCACTTCTGCACCAACCAATACTTGGCCACGATTGTTAAACGCACGAACTAGATCGCCCGTTTTAATACCACGCGCTTTCGCATCTTCAGGGTGAATCCAAATAGGTTCACGGTTTGCAATTGCGTACTCTTCGCGAATCTTCGCGTAGTTGAATTGGCTGTGTAGACGATGCGCTGCGTGAGCGGTCATTAGCTGCAACTCGCCATCTTTCGCAGTACCCGTGTACTCGGTTGGTGCCATCCACGTTGGATGTGGAGGACAGTCTTCCAACTGATAACCTTCAATGGTTTTCGAGAAGATTTCGATCTTACCACTTGGTGTACCGAGTGGATTCATGATCGGGTCTTCACGGAAATCTGCGTAACGAACAAACTGTGCGTTCTTCTCGTTCCACTTCATCTCGATCAGTTGGTTATCTTCCCAGAACTTGCTGAAGTTCGGCATTGCTACGCGAGAGCCACGGCCACCTTGTTGCGCCGCCTTGTAGAAGCCGTACAGCCATTCCATTTCGGTTTTGCCTTCGGTGTATACGTCACGGCCACCCGGAGCTAGCATCTCTGCCATGTCCGCGAATACATCGAAGTCATTACGCGCTTCACCTTGCGGCTCAACCACTTGCTTCATTGGCACCAAGTGTTGGTTACTGTAGTCACCCGTCATCGTTAAGTCGTTACGCTCGAACGATGTGGTGATTGGCAGAACGATGTCCGCGTGCTTCGCAGCCGCCGTCCAGTAAGGCTCTGAAATTACGATCAGCTCAGGCTTTTGCCACGCTTTAATCAAACGGTTGGTGTCTTGGTGGTGAGTAAAGTTCGCACCACCTGCCCACCAAATCATCTTGATATCCGGAAACGTCAGTTCATGACCGTTATGATGGTAGGATTGACCTGGGTTTTCCAACGCCTCGACAATACGCGCTACAGGGAAGCTTTGCACCGCGCCAGACACCGCCCAGTCGTTCCCCGCAGAAGAGCCGCCACCCAGCGATGCCGAAATCGCAGGAAGTACGCCAGCATCACGAGCAGGGCTACCACCGTTTGAGTAGTGGTAAGAGAAACCAAAACCACCGCCCGGTAAACCGATTTGACCCAACATCGTTGCCAGTGTAACCAGCATCCAGTGACGCTGCTCACCGTATTGTTGGCGCTGCATGCCCCAACCCGCCATCAGCATGGTGCGGTTTTTACTGAAGATGTCAGCCAGTAGCTCAAGTTGCTTCGCAGGTACGCCACAGATTTGTGATGCCCATTCTGCTGATTTTTCTACGCCGTCTTCTTCGCCCATCAGGTACGCTTCAAACTTGTCGTAACCTGCGGTGTATTTATCGAGGAAGGCTTTATCGTGCTTACCTTGTTTCACTAAGGTGTGTGCGATGCCCATCATCATTGCCACGTCGGTCATTGGGTGAGGAGCAATCCACTCCGCATTCTCACCAAAGAACTCGATGGTTTCAGAACGAATAGGGTCAATCGCAATGACCGTCTTGCCTGATTTTTTCAATTGATGGAAGAACTCAAGACCAGCACAGTCTGTTGAGCTCCACGCGATTTTTAGAGTGTTGATCGGGTTTAAGCCCCAAAGCACAACCACATCGCTGTGCTCTAATACCACTGGGTACGTAGTTTGTTGCTCGTACACTTCGATAGAGCCCACAACGTGCGGCATGATGACCTGCGCAGCCCCCGTTGAGTAGTCACCCAAGTGGCCTGAATAGCCGCCCGCCATGCTCATGTAACGTTGCAGCAAGGTTTGTGCTTTGTGCAGCACGCCACTTGAACGCCAGCCGTAAGAGCCTGCAAACACAGAAGCCGGGCCGTATTCTTTGCGAATTCGCATGTGCTGTTCGTGGATCAGCTTGTAAGCCTCATCCCAAGACACACGCACAAACTCATCACTACCGCGCACACCTTCTGGCGACGATGGGTTTGCCAAGTAGCCTTTACGTACCATTGGGTACTTCACACGCGCCTTGGTATGCACTTGGTCAGGCCCAGTAGTTTGTAGACTATTTGGTACAGTTTGTGGAAGAGCATTAGTAGTCGAAACCAACTTACCATCTTTCACTTCACATAACATTGGGCCCATGCGGCCCGCTGTCAAAATGCCCTTGCCACGCTGGTTTGAAGACGCAACAGACATAGGTGCAAATGAAGTGAATGCCATTGCACCAGCCGCCATACCAGTGCCTTTTAGAAATCCGCGACGGGTCATATTAGTCATAATCTTATCCTTCTATTTATCGTTAGTGACCAACCACATCTTTCGCGTGGTGCTGGAAGAACTTGGTTAGAATTTCTAGGTTCTCGGCTGAAATATCAGTTCGATCACCCATACTTTTCGCTACCGGTCCCCATGCATTCACTGTGAAGTGATTTGAAGGAATTTTCGCGTGACAAGTTGCACAGTAAACGTTGTCCAACTCTTCTGCGTATGACCATACTGGTTCAAGCGTGTCAACAACTGGAGAATCAATAGCGCCAGTTAGAGAAACCGCGCGCCATTCGTTGCCGTAAACATCTGCCTCAAATTCACCAGTTTCAAGCGCTTGTTGGCCTTGCTCTGTTAGCGTTGCTACGATGGCACGTTGACCTTCTCCCATGTAAAGCACTTGCTCTGCGCCTTTCATTTGGAATGCGTTCAACTTAACAGTGCGGTTGTCGCCTTCAGAGCTGATTACTTCCAACTTCGTCGTTGGGTTAATTTTACCCATCTCACCCATTGCGATTTCAGTCACAGGGTAAACGACTTTGGCACCAGGTGATGTTTTTGTGGTGAAGCTCATCAACGTTTCAAATGCCTTGCTGTCTAGCTCTGCTTCTGGTGCAAAGTGCGCCACACCTTTATGACAATCGATACACGTTTGATCGTTTGCTTTCGCGTAAGCGTGCATCTTCGCCGCATCACGTGATTGCTCAAACTCTTCCATTGCATCGAAATCATGACACGAACGACACGTCGCTGAATCATTTTCACGGAACTGAGCCCATACCGTTTCAGCCATATCTTTACGATGTGCTTCATATTTCTCTGGCGTGTCGATCTTACCTGTCACAAATTCATGGTAGATGTCTTTCGACGCGCGAATTTTGGTGATCAGGTAATCCATTGGTTCTTGAGGAATATGACAGTCAGAACATTCCGCGCGAATGCCTTTCGCATTACTGAAGTGCACTGAGCCTTGGTACTCTTTGTAAGGGGTTTCCATAGAGTGGCACGAGAGACAAAATTCAGTATCTGAGGTGTAATGCATTACTGCCGCACTCCCCCCCAAAGTTAACCAGCCCACACCAATGCCGGCAGCAACCAGCAGTGCAACATATCGTTTTTTTATTGACATAATTAGCAACACTTCCAAATAAAATGTAATTATAGGTCGCAAATTACTACTTTATGGGTAGTCCTCTCTTGATCCACATCATTTCCGTGTTGCTCTGTATGCCTCAAGTATGAAATTTTGTTATTTGCATCTCAAAGATGAATATATGGCAATAATCCATTACCCAGCCAACTATTCACCACATAAATCACTTTTATGAATGCAACTATTTGATTAAACAGATAAGAGGATGAGAGACTGAATCTCCACATTGATGCAGTAAGGACACGCATGTCAGTTTATATCGAGACGCACAGAAGCCAATTAAGACCCATCAAAGCCAGTGACTGGGAACTCTTTCAACGATTACTCTCCGAACAAACGATTACTCTCCGAACAAGAGGTTATTGCGCTCTGTTTCGATCGTCCCAGCGAAACAGAAATAAGAGAAAAATTTGCTTCGCGATTATTACCATGGACCCCAAATTGCCAGCATTGGCTTTGCCTTGTAATACTCGATAAGCAATCTGAACAACCCATCGGCATCACTGGCTTTGCTATTGAAAACGGTAAGGCAGAGGTAGGTTACTTACTTTTGCCGGAATTTCATGGCCAACAGTTTGGAACAGAAACTCTTCAAGCGCTTCTATACTGGGCAACCTCGACACATAACATCAACCACTTTTCCGCGACGGTCACTGAAGGCAATATTGCGTCAGAACGTGTCCTGATAAAATGTGGTTTCGAACTCATTGAGGTCATTCCAGACGCATACCAAATTGGTGGCAAACCCTACGCCGATAAAATCTACTCGCTACAAAAATAAGGACGTATTTTGAATAAAGTAGTCATCATTACCGGCGCAAGCCGAGGCATTGGAGCCGCAGCGGCGAAAAAGCTGGCCGAGCAAGGCTATCGCGTTTGCGTTAATTACCGCACTCAGCAAGAGGCCGCCGACCAAGTTGTGGCAGAAATACAAGCAAACGGTGGCAAAGCGATTGCCATCGCCGCAGACGTAGCCGATGAGAAGCAAGTGCTCTCCTTGTTTGATGAAACAGAACGTGAATTTGGTGCAGTGACGCACTTGGTCAACAACGTTGGCATCCTATTTACTCAATCGCCTTTGTCAGAAATCAGCTTGGAACGCTTTCAGAAAGTAATGAACACCAATGTGAATAGCTGTTTTCTCTGCTGTCGAGAAGCGGCGAAGCGATTCAGTGCAGGCGGTGCAATTGTGAATGTCTCCTCTGGAGCGTCGCGCTCAGGCGCGCCATTTGAGTATGTCGATTACGCCACATCAAAAGGCGCGATGGATACCTTAACTAAAGGGCTCTCGCTAGAGTTGGCAGAGCGCAATATTCGCGTCAATGGCGTTCGACCTGGTTTCATTTACACTGATATGCATGCCGACGGCGGAGAACCAAACCGAGTAGATAGACTCAGCCCTCAAATTCCTCTTAAACGCGGTGGCACGGTAGAAGAAGTGGCAAATGCGATCGCTTGGCTATTAAGTGACGAAGCCTCTTATGTCACAGGATCATTTATCGATATTGCAGGGGGCAGATAGAATGCAAGTCCATATCCGACAAGCGATTCCCGATGATTTAGACGGAATTTTTCAGCTTAATTTTCAAATTAATTCACTGCATTTTGCGAATGCGCCAGAAGCCTTTGTTGCGCCTTCAGAAGCTGACCGTGAATTTCTTGCACAAGCACTAGAGAACAAAGAGCGACTCTTTTTGATTGCCGAACGCGAACAGCAAATTCTCGGCTTCTTAACCGCGATGATCACCCAAAACGACACCATCAGTTTTCTGATCAAAGACCCAATTTGTCGCGTGGGAACAATTGTTGTCGATGAAGCGCAAAAGCAGCAAGGAATCGGCCGCCAACTGCTCCAAGCCTGTGAGCAATGGGCGCGCGATGCCAATGCCACACAAGTTCGATTGGAAGTGATGGAATTCAATCAGCCAGCACAGCGCTTTTACGATAATCAAGGTTTTAAAACTAACTCACGCATTATGCTGAAACATTTGTAACGATAACGACAATTAAGCGCTTTTCACGACTAAACCCACCTAAATCGCATTTATCGATGCAATTTACCCCCTGATTTTAGAAAAAGACGATATGATGTGCGGATAAGGAGATTCGAACATGATTTATCTTTTCGATTGGGGGAACACCTTGATGGTAGATTTCCCTCACGCACAAGGAAAAATGTGCGATTGGGAACACGTAGAAGCAGTTCCTCAAGCCAGAGAAACACTGGCAATACTTTCCCAAAATCATCCCATCTACATTGCGACCAGTGCATCTGATTCCAACATGGAAGAGATTCAGCGTGCATTTGTTCGCGTCGACTTAGACCAATACTTAAATGGCTATTTTTGTTTTGCCAACCTCGGTATCGCTAAAAACCAACCTGAGTTTTATCTCGCCATCGCAAAACAGTTAGGGGTTAACGTAAGTGGAATAACCATGGTTGGCGATTTACCTCACAAAGATATTTACCCTGCGATGAAAGCGGGCGTAAACACAATTTGGTTTAACCCAACGGGCGCTGATGCACCAGCCGAAGCCATTCCTAACCAAATTCGTTGTTTATCTGAGCTTATCCCCTAACCGTTACTAACCTGCACTAATCAAGGAAGATGAATGCAAATCAGATCCATCAAGGTGAGCGATATCGCGCGCTTCACCGCGCTGTGGAATCGAGTGTACTCCGAAGGGGAATTTTTGATTTCTCCGGCACCCGATAACGCAACGCTTCGCAGAATCCTGCAACGTGTGGAAAACGAGTCCATCCCTCAGTTTGTCGCGTTTGACCGCCAAAAACTTATCGGTAGTGTTGAAATCTACCCAGCTGAGATGTGCGGTTACGAAAGAGGGCAACGCCTTCGCGTCGGTATTCTTGGTATTCACATCGACAAAAACTACCGAGGCAAAGGATTGGGGCGGAAACTATTGGCAGTCGCGATCGCACGTGGTTGGGAATTTGGTTACGACCAAATCGCACTCTACGTATACACAACCAACACACCAGCGATTGCTTTGTATGAACGGTTTGGATTTGAACATCAGGGAGAACTTGGGGAAGTGACCTTGCCAAATGGTAAAGTCTTGATGAGTCAAAAAATGATATTGTATAAAGCGCAAAGCCGTTCGAAAAGCCCAGATTTGTAGAGTCACGATAACCGTTGTTCGCAACACTTATTCGGGGTTAACACCCTTGCGTCACATGCCCTCGAACAATTGAATCGTTAGAGGCTTGATTCACGTAGTAGAAATAGCATGCTTCTTCTGCCAGTGTGTAACCTTGCGGCCAAATGTACACCACGCGATCAACACCCGATTTATCTAAGAACTGATAATCAGGAATAGCGACAAAATGAGCACTGTTTGGGTGCTGCTGACCGATGATGCAAAAATCACTGCCTTTGCACGGCACGTCAATTTTCGAATAACCTCTGGCTGGTAGATCGATTTCTAACAAAGCTCGAATACTATCGGCACTCGCTTCTGGCATGCCTTTGCGTGTTTTGACATGTCGGTCAATGTAGTGAACGTGCTCTTGGCCGTAAGCGTTATCAATCACAGCTTGAGCATGAAAGAATTTGAGAGCCGTACCCAAAGAAGACTGAGAACTGTGCAGCATCGCAGCGTATGCTTGGCGATGAATATCGAGTAGTACTGGTAAAGCAGCTAATGCGATGAAAGCCAAAGTGGTAAGCACTATGGTGATTTCCATCAGCGTAAATCCCTTTGATTTCACGTTTCTTATCTCAACTAGCCCAAGACAATAGCCCCACATCCATGTGAGACCGAGCCAATATATCGCCAATTTTTTACGATTAAAGACCCAAAGGGTAAGAAGAGACAAACACCACGCAAACTTGAGAACAGCACCCAAAGAGCAGTGTAACAAAACGACGCTATGTGTCAGATATTAGACGACTTTTACTCTCTAGTTACTGAGTAAAGGCACATTATTTCGCACCAGACCACGACGAACATTCGTGCACATTTTGCCAAAACGACGAATCTCATCGAACTGCGGAACAATGCCGCGCTCCATGGCTGACTCCCAATAAGTGACTTCTGAATCGACCATTTCCAACAATTTCTTCGGACAGCCAATGCACTGCCCTTCTGGTCCACATACAAACGTTTCTGGTTCATAAATTGGTAGTTCCGCTTTTACTTGCTCGATGATGCTACGCATGGCGGTCATTCGATCTGGCTTTACCTTCATCATTCTGCTCCACGGATTAAGATGAAGCAGATTGTACCCACTGGTACGCAAATGTCCCTACCCAATTTAGGTATATTCTGTTTGAATCGATTTCTTTATCGTCAAATCCGGCTTTTTAACCACCAAATACACCGCCGTAGCTGCCAGTACGAAACCAGAAATCCCCATCCAATCAAATGACTCTCCAAACGCGAGCCAAGCCTGAATCGCCGTCGTTGGCGGCACCAGGTAGAATACAGAAGCTACGCTCGATGCTGCACCGTTCTTAACCATGTACAACAGCAGTAGAATAGCTACACAAGAGAGCACGACGACCAACCACAACACAGTCAAAATAAACTCCAGTTCCCACTGCACTTGCATGGTTTCAAACTGCATCGCAACGGGCAGAAACATGATGAGCGCGGCCAAATATTGCACCGTCGCACCACCGACCATATCCACTTGTTGGCAATGTTTTTTCTGATAAAGCGTCCCTAGCGTGATACCAACCAAAGCCAATAAACACAAACCAATAGCCAGCACTTTATGCTGCTCGGATTGCCACTCCATTTTGCCCATCAACACCATAGCGATACCGACAAAACCAAGAGCCAAACCCAGCCATTGCGAGGGCTTAAACTCCTCACGAACAAACGCCACCAGCAAAGCCGCGGTTAAAATCGGTTGAATACCCACCAACAACGAACTCAACCCAGCAGGCATACCCAAGGCGATAGCGAAATAAGTACCGCCCAGATAGAAACCGTGGATCAACGCACCAACTACACAGCTGTGCCAAAAATCTTTTCCTGTCGGCAACCTTCTACGCAATACCGCCACAAGAACCAAAAACAGTAAGACATTGAATGCCATACGGATAGAAAGTAGTGTCGCTGGCTCGGCATATTGCAAACCAAAACGCGCACCAACGAATCCAGAAGCCCAAAGGATGACAAATACAAAAGGGATGGCTCGGATTAACATGATCGCCTCACTCACGCTTGTTTTATGTTTTGAGATACTGCTAATGTAATTAGGTACAGTGTTTTCAAAAAGTGACAGATGGAAGTGTTTTTATGGGTACAGATTTATTGGGAAGCGGTGAAGGGAATAAGTACCTCGTGGTGGAAAAACACCTCAAACAAGCCATCAATGGTGGCGTTTATCAGGCGGATGATCGACTGCCCTCCATTCGCTCGTTGAGCCAAGAATTAAACGTCAGTAAAAATACCGTGATTCGTGCGTATCAAGAGCTGGAAGCACAAAACTTGGTTTACTCGGTTCCCAAATCGGGTTATCGAGTTAAAGTCGCCTTGCCGACCTCTCGCTCAATTCCGGATCCGACTCGCGTGGATTTGCTCTCGATCTGCAAAGAAATCCTTACTTATCCTGAATACCAAGAGCGTTTGCCTACCGGTTCTGCCCACCCAAACATTGACTCCCCCGCGATCAAAAGCTTGTACGCCGAGATCGGCCGCCACAGCCGGCAGCAAACGCATGTACCGAGCCATTACCAATTACCACCCGGTGATCACCTCTTAATCAAACAACTAGCGAAAATCACACAAGATTTGGGCACGCCAGCCAAGTTGGATGAGATCATGGTGACGCACGGCGCGCAACAAGCCATTAGCCTAGCGCTGCGCGCAACGACACAAAAAGGCGATATCGTCGCGGTGGAGTCCCCTTGCTATTTTGGCAACTTATTGATGCTAGAATCACTCGGCCTCAAAGTGGTGGAAATTCCGAGTTGCCCACGCGACGGTATGTGCCCCGAAGCCTTAGCAAAAGCAATGGCGACATGGGACATAAAAGCGATCATCGTAACGCCAAACTTCACCAATCCAACTGGTGCCATGATGCCGCTAGAAAAGCGTCAACAATTACTATTGGCGTCCGGCAATATTCCTATTATCGAAGACGATGTGTTTGGCGGGTTAAGTTATGATAAGCCATTGCCAAGCTTGAGATTGCTCGATGACAAGCAACGCGTAATTTACGTGAATTCGTTATCCAAAACGCTCGATTCGCGTTTGAGAATTGGTTGGATGTTGGCGGGGCGATATCGAGACCAAATTGAACAATATCTACTGTGTGAGAACATGGGCAGTTTGAACCTGATGCAATCCGCCGTGGCAACGTTTCTAACGTCAGGCAAGTATCGAACGCATACTGCGCGAATGGGGCGGGTTTATCAAAACAACATGCGACGATTTATCCAGATGCTTCATCAATACTTGGATGAATACGAACCTCTAAAAAATCGATACCAGATCAACGCCGTACAAGGCTCGTTCTTACTTTGGTTGCGACTGCCCGAAGACACGGACAGCTATGCGTTGTATCAAGCATGCAATAAGCACAGAATCAGCCTACTTCCCGGCACCGTATTTGGCACTCAAGGGCAATATCGGCATTGCGTACGCCTCAGCGTGGCAAACTTTGGTCATGAAACCGATTGGAGTCAAGCGATGCAAACACTGGCAAAATTGATAGCAAAGCATGCCTGTTAACTCGCTCTTGCTAAATGAACTTATGCCTACACACGCAAACACGTAACAACAAAAAACTCCACGCAAAGGTGGAGTTTTTCATATCGTCATCGCCTTCAGTGCGACTTAATTTGCCACATTCTCGCGACGTTTTCGGCTAAGTTAGCAACGTTGACGTCGGCCTCTTTCATGGCCTCAGGTAAGCTCATCGCCCTTGGTACACAAGCAAACACCGCATCAATGCCGCACTCATAAACCGCCTGATAGTTGTCGCCCACACAGCCTGCTAATGCAATGACTGGTAAATTACACTGCTTGGCGACCTGAGCAACGCCCATCGGCGTTTTGCCATGTGCGGTTTGATGATCGATTCGACCCTCGCCTGTAAATACGATATCCGCATCCGCAACATGCTGAGCAAGTTTGACCGTTTCAAGCACAATCTCAATTCCCGGTTGCAAACGTGCTGGCGTGTACCCGAGCAAGGCCGCGCCCATACCACCAGCAGCACCCGCCCCTTCACGAGTCAGTACATGCTTACCCGTCGCTTGTTCCGTCAACTCGCCAAACTTGCGCAATGCGTTATCGAGCAGAGTGACGTCTGATACGGTCGCTCCCTTTTGCGGGCCAAAGATAGCCGACGCGCCTTTGTCACCACAGAGTGGGTTATCAACATCGCACGCTACCAACACTTCACAAGTTGCTAAACGAGGGTCAAGACCAGAAATATCGATGGACGCAAGCGCCGCTAACCCGCCTCCATTTGGGGTAATTGCATGACCAGACTCATCAAGAAACGCCACCCCCAACGCGGTCAACATGCCCACGCCACCATCATTGGTAGCGCTGCCGCCCAAACCAATGATTAAGCGTTGAATACCTCTATCTAGCGCGTGTTTGATCAGCTGTCCAGTACCAATGCTGCTGGTCAGTTTTGGGTCGCGAGCGTCACTCGGCACAAGGTGCAGCCCACTGGCCTCCGCCATTTCAATAACTGCGGTTTCGCCGTCGCCGAGGATGCCATAAAACGCTTCAACATCATTCCCTAATGGCGCGGTCACTGTTGTGAAGACTTGTTCGCCTTGAGTTGCATCTATCAAAGATTGAACCGTGCCTTCGCCACCGTCTGCGACCGGAACCGTAACAAACTCAGCATCATGCCATACGCGAGCAAGACCCGTTTTGATCGCCTCGCTCACTTGTTTGGCGGTTAAGCTTTCTTTAAATGAATCAGGTGCAATTACCACTTTCATACGTACTTCCAGAGACTTATAAGAGAACGAGGCTCAAAATGTACACCAATGCCATTGCCGTGACACCTTGAACGAGCGTAGCCATGGTTTGCGCGCGGTACGCTAAGCCCACCGACATGCGGCTAAACTGCGAAACTACCCAGAAGAAACTGTCGTTTGCATGAGAAACCGTCATCGCACCTGCACCGATCGCCATCACCGTTAATACGCGGCCCATTTCTGAATCGAGCCCCAATTGCGTAAGCATAGGCGCAACCAAAGCCGATGTGGTCACCAATGCAACCGTTGATGATCCTTGCGCCGACTTTAGCGCAGCCGCAACGATAAATGGCATGAAAATACCCACGCCCAGCGCCGATAGCGTCGTACCTAAGTATTCACCTAGCGGCGTGGCTTTTAATACCGCGCCAAATGCACCACCCGCACCGGTAATCAAAAGAATAGGCGCAGCAGCCGTAATACCTTGGCTGATTCGCTCGCCAAATTCTTCAATCTTGTTGTCTGATTTGAGTAGGCGAACAGAAAGGAACAGGCCAATCACCAATGCCGTTAGTGGCTGCCCTAAGAAAGTCAGAACATCAAACACAAAACCTTCGCCCAGCGGTAGGCTTGGGAATTTCGCGATAGAGCCAAAACAGATCAATAAGATAGGAACAAAAATAGGAGCGAATGCTTGGCTCGCCGTTGGCAATTTGCCGTAAGACGCTTTGAGTGCTTGCCAGTCTTGCTGAATTTCTTCTGCGGCTTCAATGCCATCTGGTTCAACATGTTGGAATCGGTTCGCCCACAACATCCCCGCTAACGCCGCAACCGCTGCAACAAACACACCCACACCAATCACTAAACCAAGGTTAGATTCCAGGCCTAAGTTACCCGCAGCGGCAATCGGGCCAGGAGTTGGCGGCACAAACGTGTGCGTTGCGTATAGGCCAGTTGCCAACGCCACACTCATCGCAACGCTTGAGGTTTTTAAACGCTTAGCGAGTGATTCTTTGAGCGAGTTCAGAATGACAAAGCCTGAATCACAAAATACTGGAACAGAAACGATGTAACCGATGATGCTCATGGTCAATGTTGGGAAACGCTCACCCAACACTTTGATGACCGTATCGGCCATGGTGATCGCCGCACCACTTTTTTCCAAAATAACACCAATGATGGTACCTAAAACGATAACCAAACCAATGTAACCAAGGATACCGCCAAAGCCAGAAGCAATGGTTTTGGCAATGCTATCTGCCGGTAATCCGTAAGCAAATGCCGCAAGAAACGCTGCGATGATCAGCGCTAAAAAGGGATGTAATTTGAATTTGGTGGTCGTGAGCACAATAAATGCGATCACCCCAAGCAGGATTAATATAAGGTTCATGATAACTCCATTTATTCTTATTTTGCTGAGCGAGTCCGTGTTGGCTCACTCAACATGTAGGGACGCATGAATTATTAATCGTTTGCTTTCGAATTCCTTTAGGCGGAGTGACAAATGATGTGGTCAAAAAATAACGCGTATTGTGCAAATGCACAACATCACGACATTTTTGAGAGCCGAGTCGCAATATAAAGCTCCGCTAACCCCACAAAATTGGTTGTTGGTAGCCCTGTTATCTCGGTGATTTTCTCTAACCGATAGCGCAGAGTGTTCCGGTGAATAAACAGCATTTTAGAGCATTCTGTTACATTGCCATTGCATTCAAACAGTGCATCTAGGGTTTTCAATAATTGCCCAGATTTGTCTTTCTCTTTCAACCGTTTCACACCATCAATAATTTGTTCACCTTGCCAAATATCCGCCAACGGCGCTAACAAAACAGGCAAACGAAGTTCATCGAACAGGTACTTACGTTTCTCTGGGTAGAACTGCTTGCCAATGGCTAATACCTGCTTCGCACTTTGGTATGACAACGCGACATCTTTAGGCTCATTAAACAGCTGCCCTAGCGCAATGTGAAACGTATGCGAATCGTGATCGCTTAAACGCGACATCAACTTATCAATGCGCTCACTTTCAACTTGGCTATCCCACTGCTTGGCGGAATGACACGGTTTCAACACCACAATTTCATTCACCGAGACAATCGCAACTAGGTTGTTACGCTCTGGGTATTCAAGCAGTTCAACAATATTGCGCACACTCTTCATGCTTTTTGAGGCCGACGGCGTCGAGACTTCAATCACCGTTGCCACCCGTGGTTGAGTAACATCGATAGAAAGACGCATCGCCCAATCTTTCAGCTCTTCATCGGTCAATTTCCCATTGATCCAAGCCAGAATAAACTCTTCGCGATGACGTCTGTCCCACTGAAATTTTTCCACCAGCGCGGCTTGCTCGATTGTCAATTCAGCGGTCATTTTAACCAGTTTGGCAAAATCTCGGATTTTCTCCGGCTCGCCTGTGACACCAACAATACCGACCACGTCACCATGCAATTTCAACAGCATATTGATACCGGGTTTGACACCCTGCAACGTCAAACATTGCTGCTCATTAAGCTCTAGCGAATCGCCATGATTCAGAGCCAGTACCGCGCCATCATGCACTTGCCCAACACGTTTAGGGTCGCCACTGCCAATGATGATGCCTGCCGAGTTCATCACATTCACATTGTGACCAATGATGGACATGGTTCGATCAACAATTTGTTGTGCTAAAGCGTGGTCGAGAATCACCATTTCGAGTTTCCAAATTGACCGTTTAATCACTCAATAAATCACAAATGGCAAACTATCGCGATGCTGCGGTTCTAAATAACGGAAGCAGCTCAAAGCATTATCCAATTACCCATATTTAAAAAGTGGATTAAACCTTCATTTTTAGCAGAGGGTTATATACTTAGAACAAAGGTTACCAATGCATTCTTCACTGTGCATTGATGCCACTCGTCTACCTACAGAGGAGAGATCAACATGGAGTTACGGAATAAATCGGGGGAAGTTGCAAATATTGCTGATAACCTAACTTTGAAGGAAATCACAGAAATGGGCTACACCGTAGATTTATGCGATGAAGCATTTGCCCCTGGAGAGCATTGGAAAGCGGAAGGTAAAACGCAAGGTATGGGCGAGTATCCAGAGGAGTAAACGTCCTGACTAACCAGCGCACAAAGCGCTCCACAAACAGAAAAGCCGAGCGACTTAACGCTCGGTTTTCTACTTTTGAACTTCTTGAATAAACAAGCCCATCTCTTCAAGATAATTGCCGTTTGAGCATCCCCAATCGGTGACTTCAATCAGCTCGGTAACTAACTGTCCAGATTCATCATTTTGTACTCGCTGCACAAACGCTTCAAAGCGTTCCAGTTGCGCCTGACTCTTAACGCCATGCACGGCATATTCTACAAGCAAGCCGTTGTACGTCTGCCAGCGCTGATCGCCAGCAACATCATTGCCTAAAATCACAGAACACTTTTGTTGAATGCTTTCAACCGCATCATTTCTTGGCGGCGCGACTGTGGAACATCCAACTAAAATCGTACCTACCGCCAATAACGTAACTTTTGTCTTATTTATCATATCGTTTCCAACTGTATCGCCACGATATGGAAATCTTATTACACCTGATAAGGATCATCGATAGCGCACCGCAGATTAATTACTTAATAAACTGTAAACTCCATACCAGTCTTAACACTGCAAGCTCATAACTCCTATTAACTCACCCAAATGTAAACAAATAGTAAAATCACCTTTACGCGATGCAAAATCGACAAATGAGATTAGCGTTCCTTTCTCGCGACCAAGCGTGCAATAATCAACTGTCTACATAACGAAACCATTTGAAGGATCAAAATGACCGCAACGGATTACCTCAACGACCTCAATCAACGTTACCTTGCGATTCACCGCACCAAAGAAGATTTCTTTTGGGAAACTTACATGGGGATCAGCGATGACCATGATGGCTCGACGCAAGCACAAACGGCATGGACAAGCTTTTTAAGCAACGCCGAGCAAATTACTGCCATCAAACAACAGCTTGAAGCCGCGGACTCAATTACCGACCCACAAGAGAAACAACAAACCATTACGGGTCTATCTGGTTGGCTGGCGATGTTTGAATCTCACGCTATCGAGGGCGAAAAAGCACAAGCGTTGAAAAATCAGCTCATTGCCTTTGAAGCTGAGCTCTTCGAGAAAAAACAGAACCACGTACAAACATTTACCGATGAGAACGGCGAGCAAGTAGAAGGTTCACTTCCAGTATTAAGCTCAACCATTCGCACTAGCAATCATGAAGAAGTTCGCCAATCGGCTCATCAAGCGTTGCTGAACCTTGAACAATGGCTACTGCGAAACGGCTTTATTGAACTGATCAAACTGCGCAACCAGTTCGCTCGCTCACTGGGTTATGCGACTTTCTTTGATTACTCCGTGCAAAAAACGGAAAAGATGAGCTCCGAGCAGCTATTCGAAATTTTGGAAGATTTCGAACAACGCACGCGAGATGCGCATCTAAACAGCTTAGAAAACTTGGCGAAAGAGAAAGGCGCAAGCGCACTAGCAGGCTACAACTTTGTTTACTCATTCGCGGGTAACGTTATGCGTGACCTTGACCCATACGTGCCGTTCTCAAAATCTCTGAGACGCTGGGTAGAATCATTTGGTCGCCTAAATATTGATTACTCTGGCGCGACGCTAACGCTGGATTTACTAGATCGCAAAGGTAAGTACCCGAATGGGTTCTGCCACGGCCCTATCCCTTCTTTCTATAATCAAGGCGAATGGGTCGCAGCGCAGGTGAACTTCACCAGTAATGCCAAACCAGACCAAGTGGGCAGCGGCTACGATGGCATTAACACGCTGTTCCACGAAGGTGGCCACGCAGCACACTTTGCGAACGTAAAAATGAACGCGCCTTGTTTCTCGCAGGAGTTTGCGCCGACGTCAATGGCTTATGCAGAAACTCAGTCGATGTTCTGTGATAGCCTGTTAACCGATGCCGATTGGCTAAAACAGTACGCACTGGATGATGAAGGGAATTCTGTGCCTGATGAGATTATTCAAGCAATGATCAACAGCCGTCAGCCATTCAAAGCTTATGAAGAACGTAGCATCTTGGTTGTACCATATTTTGAGCGCGCGTTGTATCAATTGAGCGATGACGAGTTAACGCCAGAGCGCATCACTAAGCTCGCTCGCGATTGTGAAAAACAGATCCTTGGTTTGGAATGCAGCCCTCGCCCACTGATGGCGATTCCACATTTGCTATCCGACGAAGCGGCTTGTGCGTATCAAGGTTATCTACTCGCGCACATGGCGGTGTATCAGACCCGTGCATACTTCCTTGAGAAGTTTGGTTACCTGACGGATAACCCAGAAATTGGCCCACTGCTGGCAAAACACTACTGGCACGCAGGCAATCACTTGTCGCACAACGAAACCATTGTCAGCCTGACTGGCGAAGGCTTCAATGCCAAATACCTTGCAGACGTGTGTAACCTGTCGCCAGAACAGGCATGGGAAGTGCAGCAGAAGAAAATCGACTCACTTGCGACGCGAGAGCGAGCATCAGTCGCTTCACTGAACGCCGCGATTAAAGTCGTCGACGGCAGTAAAGAGCTGGCAAGCAACGCCATCTCTGACGAACAAATGTGTGACGATTTTGAACGTTACATCGTAGAGACTTACGGTCGATAACACGCAGAAAGCCAGGAGCTCGCCTTCTGGCTTTTTATTCTTTAGCTAATGCAATAAGAAGGAAGATCCATGTACCAAGAAGTCATCAAATTTTGGTTCGAGGAGCTATCGCCCCAAAATTGGTTTGAAAACAACCCAGAACTGGACAAGTGTATTGCATCGCGATTTGCCTCGGTATTAGAACAAGCCGCTCGTTGTGAACTGTTTAATTGGCGTAACAGCGCACAAGGACGATTGGCCGAAATCATCGTCCTCGACCAGTTTTCACGTAATGTGTATCGCAACACCCCAAAAGCGTTTGCACAAGACCTACTCGCATTAGCATTGGCTCAAGAGGCAATTCGGTTAGGTTACGACAAAGAATTAGCGCCTGAGCAGCTAAGCTTTTTGTACATGCCGTTTATGCACAGCGAATCTCGCCTCATTCATGTCGAAGCTGAAAAATTGTTCCGCGCATCAGGGCTTGAAAATAACTACGATTTTGAGCTAAAACACAAAGCCATCATCGACCAGTTTGGGCGCTATCCTCATCGCAATGCGATACTGGGAAGAAAGAGCACTCCCGAAGAGTCAGCTTTTTTGCAACAACCTGGGTCAAGTTTCTAAATAACAATGAATAATGAGTTAACCATGAGAGACCACGCAGTATGTTGGCCATGCTTGCTAAAACTAGACGGCGACGATGAGCTGATCTACACGCATTCCCAGTCCGACTTAGATTCTGAATGCGAAGCCCTCATTTTTGGGCAAGATGATTACGTTATTGACTCAAATGGCAACACGTTTGAATTGAAAAACAATGGTTCGAACACCACTCTTTTACATCTAAAAGAACGAACGCTGTCCGTAGAAGAGGTTACGTCATTAATCCAATCGCATGAATTCAGCCTCGCGCAACGGTGTATTATCAAGATTCATTTCACCTCGGTGAGACAAGCTGTTGAGGCCTTAGCTCACTAACTCAATCCCAACATGCATAGCATTAAATAAAATTATCATTTTTATAATTTATGATAATTTCATGTAATCAACATCACGCCATATACTCTCCCACATCGAAACAAGACAACGTTCAAACACACATGTTGGGAGCAAACAAATGAAAATGAATCATGTCGGTATTATGGTCGGAGATATGGACAAAGCGGTTGAGTTTTACACGCAAGCGCTAGGTCTAAAAGTCGTTATGGGCAACACGAAAGTGATTGAAGAACGCGAAACGGCAATTGGCAGAATGTGTATTGCGGTCTTTGGGGAAGGCTTTAAAGGCTTCAACATTGCGCACCTTGTGACAAGTGATGGCATCGGCCTTGAGTTATTCGAAATGAAAGAACGTCAAGAGCGCCATGAAGTGGATTTTTCTCGCATCGGTATCTTCCATTTCTGTTTACAGACAGACGATTTTGAAGGTGCTATCAAACGCACCGAAGCACTAGGTGGCAAAGTTCGCATGGACATCATGCGTTACCACCCAGAAGACGATAATAAGCCTGCGAAAATGGTTTACCTAGAAGACCCATTCGGCAACCTATTCGAGCTTTACTCACACTCTTACGAAGAAACTTACGCTTCTGATTACGAGTAATAGCCCCATCCATATCCCAAAAGGCTAGCAATACGCTAGCCTTTTTTGTTTGCTTTGAGTTGCAGTGTTTCTGCACTCGCTCTAGCAAAAAAACATCTGGAATTTGATCATTTCTCTCACCACTTTTAAGGTCACTTTATACTTACCTCAACACAATGCAAAAAGGAGTGAAGCATGCCCACCAACAACCCAATCGCAATCCAAGCCCTTGATCATGTCGTGTTAAGAACGTGCAACCTCGACGCCATGTTGCATTTCTATCGAGATATTTTGGGCTGCCCTGTCGAGCGCGAAGTAATGGAGCTTGGTTTAACCCAGCTTAGGGCTGGCAACGCCTTAATTGATGTGGTGACGGTAGACAGCGAGTTAGGGCAACTTGGCGGAAAGCCACCAGTTCAAAATGGTCGTAATATTGACCATTTTTGCCTGCAACTAGCGCCTTTTTGCGAAAATGAAATACTGGAATATCTGCGTGCGCGCGGCATTGAAACCGAAGAGTTTGCGAAGCGCTACGGCGCACAAGGGTTCGGTAGATCACTCTATATACATGATCCGGAAGGAAATGTCGTCGAGTTAAAACCTCAAGTGATTGATGAGTAAGCGAGTAAAAACCTTGTTATATTCTGAAAATAACAAGGTTAATTTCTAAAATAATTATTGAAGTAAGATCATATTATTAAGTCAAAATTCTAGCTGGTTCACCTATTTCTTTTTCTCGCCACCATTGTTTATTTATATGTTCTTGATGAACGTAAAAACTCTCCCCCGGCATTGGCGTCAGCAGCGTTATATGTTCTATTTGACAATGGGTAAGCAAATCTAAAATCGGTTCGTCCCAGCGGTGAGTAAACAGTTCGTATGTAGCCCAATGTACTGGCAACAGTTTTTTCGCATTTAAATCGCGAAACGCTTGCACGGTATGATGAGCCTGCATGTGCCCCCAGTTTTCGACCGGATAACCTTGGCCTTTCACATCAGCAGCCACTTCCAAAGAGGCAATGTCGATTGGTCCACATCGCTGTGCTATCTCGGAAAAGTGCGAATCGTAAGCTGAATCGCCACTAAAATAGAGCGTCTCTTCTTTGCCTTTGATGACCCAAGAAGCCCACAGGGTCGCGTTTTTATCGAAATAAGTACGACCCGAATTATGGTTAGCAGGCGTACAAATCAATTCGATTCCAGCATAGTGCACGCTATCCCACCAATCGAATTCCACGATGTTGTCTGCGCAAACGCCCCACTTTATCAGATGCTTGCCAACCCCTAAGGGCACATAAAACGTCACGGATTTATCAGCGTAGAAACGTATGGTCGATGCTTCTAAATGGTCGTAATGATCATGCGAAATCACGATAATTTCAGGAATCGGCAAACAATCTCTGGCATGGGTATTGGGAATATTGCGTTCAAACCACGCTTTTGCGATGAACGGAGAAGCGTAATCAAATACCGGATCGGTCAGAATTCGAATGCCATCGACCTCCACCAGCATAGTGGAATGGCCCAGCCAAGTAAGGCGCATCGATTCACTTCGCTGCGCAAACTGCGTAGGTTGAATTGGGGAATGTGGCAGATGTTCGTTAGGACTCAACGGCGTTCTACCACCAAGATAACTCCAACACACCTGCCAGAATGATTGCGGACTAGGGACATTTGGCATCTCGTTTTTAACGCGGCCGTTTTCAAATTGAGGCGAGTAGTGAATACGGTGCGCCAACTGCGCATGGTAGGTTTGAGGCGGAATCAGTGAACTTGGCTTTTGTGTCTTTTGTTCACTCGTTAGGTATGTGCGCTTAAGTATCGTCTCAGACATATCGTTATTTTGTCTCGCTTGTGAACGCTCAACAGTAGGTTTATTAAAACGTGCGTGTATGTCTATTTCGTGACCAAAATGAGGTGTAAGATGAAGATTCAGTTTCAATCAAACGTCTTCTATTTAAGGATACGGTTCTCAAACCTTCTGAATACTGCGTCGGTTTGAAAGGAGAAAACTATGGTGACTTGCAGCCAATACGATTTTATTGAAATCGCCTGTATGTTTAAGCTCCCTATCGAGATCACGCTAAAAAATGGTGAAACTCATCAGGGCAACGCGTTCGACACAGGCTACGACATGCAGCGACAAGAGTGCTTGTTTTTAGATATGGATGGTGAGCACACCGCCTTCCCGACTGAACAATTAGTCGCAATGCGCGCGCTCAAAGCCAATCCGCATTTTGATGAAGTGACGTTTGAGTAAACGTCCTTCTTTCACTGACACCGTCCAATAAAAAACGCCTCTCAAGCTGACACAACTTGAGAGGCGTTCTCTTACACGGTTCACCGGAACTTGTTGTTATTCACGCGACCGGATGAAAACCAACATCGGCATCATGATCACGAACATCACTCCCACAAGCTGGAAGGTGTGCACAAACGCGACCATTTGCGATTGCTGCTGCAACATCTGTTGGTATTGGTCTAACGCAACCGGGTCGGTAATAGAAAGCCCCTGATTGGCCGCCCAGTCATGCAAGTTAGGATTATAAGGATTAATACCCTCTCCCAGTGCATGCCATTGCTGCTGACTATCACGATATTGGAACGTGGTGGCGATAGAAATACCAAACGAGCTACCAATGGTACGGAACAGATTGTAAATACTCGCCGCCGCAACAGATTGCTCTTTCGGAATCGTTAAATACGCCAAGGTGGATAGCGTCGAGAAGGTTAAACCAAGCCCCATCCCCTGAATCATACTCGGCATCACAATCCAAAATGTATCGATCTGCAGTGAGTATTGCGTCATCAAATAACTACCAATCCCGATGCAGCTTAAGCCAAAGACTATTTTGATTCTGGGATCGAATTGCGGATTGAGCTTAATCACCAAAATCAACATCGCCGCTGACGCCAACCCACGCGGTGCCATTAATAAACCAGTGGTTGAGACCGGATAATCCAGCAAGCTTTCCAACAGCATTGGTTGTTGAGTCGTCAGACCAAACATCGCCATCGACACCACGGCAATCATCAATGACGAGACCATAAGGTTTCGGTCTTTCAGTAGCCACAATGGCGCTATTGGACTTTTGGTTTTCCAACTGCGATAGATCCACATCACCAATCCCATGACTGCGAGCAATATCGCGGTCTGAATCATACGTGAGTCGAGCCAGTCGTCTTCATTCCCTTTATCCAACACAAACTGCAACGCGCCCACACCTAACGCCATGTAACCGATGATCCACCAGTCAAAGTTAGGTTTGGATTTGTTGTCGATATGGATATAGCGATAAATCAAAGAGGTACAGATCAAACCGAATGGCAAGTTGATGTAAAAAATCCAGCGCCAGTTAATGTTGTCGGTGATCACACCACCTACAACTGGGCCCAAAATAGGACCAAGCAAAATGCCGATGGAGAAAATCGCCATCGCTTTGCCTTTTTGCTCATACGGATAGATCTGCACTAACGTCGACTGCGCCAATGGAATCACCGACGCGCCGAAAGCGCCTTGGATAATGCGAAATAGCACCATCTCTTCAAGAGACTGTGCTTGCCCACAAAGCGCACTGGCAATCACAAAACCGATCACAGCAACCAACATGACTTTGCGTTCACCAAAACGCGACACCCAGAAACTGGTCATCGGAATGAAGATCGCTTCCGCCATGCTGTAACCCGTCAACACCCAAGTAATTTGGTCTGCCGTTGCGCCCAACGCGCCCATCATGTGCGATAGCGACACGTTCGCAACGGTCATATCGATTAACACCATGATGGCAGAAAGCATCACGGCGACGGTGGCAATCCCCCGTTTGTCTGCCGTAATTTGATGGCTCATTGCACGCTACTTTGCAAATCAATGGTGACTTCTGAGCTCGCACCCACGCGAAGTTGCGGCGCATCGGCCGGTACTTCTAATGCCAAACGTACAGGGAAACGCTGTTTGATTTTAACCCAGTTACCCGTTGCGTTTTCTGGTGGCATCAAAGAGAACGATGTACCACTCGCAGGCGACAGCTGTTCTACCGTTGCTTTCCACACCACGTCTGGGTACATATCAATCACCACATCCGCATGCATGCCAGGTTTGATATGCGTAAGATCGGTTTCTTTGAAATTCGCGCGTACCCAATAGCTGCCTTTTAAAATCACAGGGAACAGCGTTTGACCCACGCTAACGACCGAGCCTACGTGCGTATTGATTTCACCGGCAATGCCATCCACTGGTGACGTAATGTCGGTGTAGCTCAAGTTCAGCTCCGCTTGCGCTAACTGTGCTGCAGCTTGTTGAACGACCGCAGCCTCTGCGCCTTCTTCACCACGGTTCGCAATGGCTTTTTCTACCGTCGCGCGCGCTTGCTCTAGGCTCGCTTGGGCATTGGCGAGTTTGTTTTTCGCCGTATCTAAATCTTGGTCCGACGCCAGTTTGCGTTTCACTAGGGAATCCGTACGTTTGTACTCTACTTGCGCTTCTATCAGGTTAGAGCGCGCCGCATCTAAGCCCGCAACAGCTTCAGTTACCTGCTTATCGGCAACGTCATGTTGCTGGACCGCCAATTGGTATGCCGCTTTTGCTTGCTTCACTGCCAACAAATATGGGCGTGAATCTATCTTCAGCAGTAGGTCACCTTTGTTAACAGATTGGAAGTCTTTGACATCCACAGAAACCACTTGGCCTTTTACCTGAGGCGCTACCGACAAAATTTTTGCCCTAACGTAGGCATCTTCCGTGCTTGGGTGACTGTCTGAATACTGCCAAGACCAATACATCGCACCAAATGCGATAACACAGAGAGTAAAGAAAAGAGTTTTTACCAACTTAGATCTGGAGGAAGAATGCTTTGCGATGTCGTCGCTCATTTATATTGTCCACTTGTTCAATTATGTGATCAGTGTAGGACTTTTCGATCTTCCGACAATAAAATGATCTGCAAGGTAAAGATCCAATTTTGCATGTTGCTAAGTGGAGTAAATGATGTGCAATCAAAACGAGGATAAAAAAGAGGGGCAGTCCCCGTAACCACCCCCAAAGTCATGCCAATAATAGTAATGTGCGTGTAACTACTGGTTTTTCTTAGAACTTGTAACCGCCGCTGATCATAAATACCCAAGGGTTAATTTTGACGTCGGTTTTTTGCTTCACTCCACCTGCTTTATAAGTTGCTTCTGTCTCAATGTTTGCGTACCACGCAGCGGCGTTGAGGAACCATTGATCGTTGATCATGTAATCCACACCAATATTCGCTGCTAGACCGAATGAATCATCTAATTTCAAATCTGACAGGTCAGCGCCTTTACCCGTACTATTGAAATCTTCATCAAAGAATATGGTGTAGTTCAGACCTGCACCAACGTATGGACGGAACTTACTTTGAGACTCGCCAAAATAGTACTGCACCATTAGCGTTGGTGGTAAATGTTTGGTTTTCGCGATATCACTACCAACCAAATCTGTCGAAATGTCATGGCTGAATGGTGTTGCTGCTAGAAGCTCTAAACTGATGTTGTCTGTGAACATGTAGCCAAACGTCAAACCAAGCTGCGTATTTGAGTCAACTTCTAACTCTTCTTGAGAACCAAGAATCTTATCACTGCTGTCATTTGGAACGACAGACGCCGCACCAACACGAAGAACGAAGTCACCTTGTTTATGAGCGAAAACACTTGGTGACACGAGTGCAGCAACCACTGCTAGACTGCAGATTGTTTTTTTCATTTTTATTTCCTTTCGTAGGGCTTCGTTATGTCGTACCCAAAGGGGTGCCTGCTAACTGATCTGAGATTTCAAGTAAACTCAGCGCCTTGAAGCACACGGGTATCTATATCTTTTTGAGCTGTGCGCAATCTAGCACATAGAAACCCTACTATTTTGATGGAAATCAATTTGTGAAAAATATAGGTTTTTTGTATGGAGAAACGCCATATTGATCAACAAATTATGCAAATAGGATACAATTCTGTAATGCAAACTGTGCGTGTGAGTTGCCATGCATACCCATAAATGCGAATCCTCTCGTTAAGGCTCGTAGCCAGCAAAAACTTTTTTCGTCCTCTACGTCTTCTATTTTCAAAAAACAACCCACTTAAAACGCTCGTTTGCCCCCTTAAAATCGCGATTTGAGGGGTTTGTAAAGCACTGAAATACAAGAAGTTATTTTTCTGGAAAATCAGTCACTTGGAGTGCTAGTCTGCTCGCAGCTAAGGAGAAGACATGTTAAAAACCGATCTCATTTTTGAACGAGAAAACTTTTCTCATCACGATTTTCAGAATGCTACCTTTAAAAACTGCCACTTTTATATGTGCTGTTTCGACCATGCCGATCTGCGCGATGCTAAGTTCATCGACTGTCGCTTTATCGAATCCAAAGCGCTAGAAGGGTGTAGTTTTCGCTTCGCGAACTTAAAAGACGCTAGCTTTACGAACTGCATGTTGGCGATGAGCCTGTTTAACGGCGCAAATTGTATGGGCTTGGAGCTACGTAAGTGCGATCTCAAAGGGGCAAACTTCCAAGGTGCGAACTTTGCTAATCGCGTCAGTAACACCATGTTTTTCTGTTCTGCTTTTATTACTGGCTGCAACCTCACCTACTGTAACTTCGAACGAGTGTTACTAGAAAAATGTGACCTCTTTGAAAACCGTTGGAACGGTGCGAACCTCGCAGGGGCAACTCTCAAAGGCTCGGATTTATCTCGCTGCGAATTCTCGCCAGAACAATGGGGAACCTTTAACGTTGAGCAATGTGATCTGACTCATGTCGAACTAGACGGGCTGGATGTTCGCCGCGTTTCTCTGTTTGGTGTTAAAATTTGTGATTGGCAACAAGAGCAATTGCTTGCGCCTTTTGGACTGATCATTCTCTAAGGAAAGGCCATGAACCTGTTTAAAGACTTACCGAATAACCTCGACGAGGAAGTGTTCGAAGACCTGCTGACCCACAAAAACCTGCGTATAGAACGCATTGTCTCAACGGGGCAAACCTCGCCCGAAAGTGGCTGGTACGATCAAGAAGAACATGAATGGGTCTTGGTTCTTAAAGGAGCAGGAGAGCTGACTTTTGAATCTGGTGTCGTGCAACGACTTGAGGCAGGCGATCACGTTACGATTCCAGCTCATACCAAACACAAAGTGAGCTGGACTGACCCAACGCAAGAAACCATCTGGTTGGCGGTGTTTTATCAATAAACACAAAACGATCTTAAACCAAAAAATAGGCGCTGAATTTGCTCGATACTACTAAGCCGTCACTGGCACTGTTTGATTTTGATGGCACCATCACCCGAGAGGATATGTTTAGCCTTTTCCTCCACTATTCTGCTTATGGCCTGCGCAAACGAGTAGGAAAGGTCGCTATCATGCCATTTTATGCGCTGTACAAACTCGGAGTGTTACCCGCTCGTGTTATGCGTCCGCTCAGCAGTTTTATTGCATTTTCAGGGAAAGAAACGCAGCAAATTGAAGCGATTGGCGCTCAGTTTGCCCATGAAGTGATCCCGCTGTACTTACGGCCAGAAGCGACGGAAAGGTTGGCGTGGCATCAACACAGAGGCGATACCATTGTGGTGGTGTCGGCATCACTCAATGCGTATCTCAAGCCTTGGTGTGAGGCGAACGGTTACCACTTGCTGTGCAGTGAACTGATCTCAGAACAGCCAAAACTGAGTGGCTTTTACAAGCAAGGTGATTGCAGTTTAGAAAGAAAAGTCTCACGCGTGAAAGCGGCGTTTTCGCTCGACGAGTTTGCGTCTGTTTATGCCTACGGTGATACACACGAAGACATTCCGATGCTAAAACTGGCAGACTACGCGATGCTCAACTGGAGCGAGTGGAGAGCAAGCGAATAACGATATGTGCTCTGATTTTCAAGACAACCACTCGACCAAAGTGGTCGTTTTAGGCTAAAAAACAAACCCTTCTCACATGAGAAGGGTTTTATTGTTCAGAGCCCGAATAACTGGCTTAACGCCATACACCCCATTGGCCTGTTGTGCCTGGTTCCTCACCAGACGTCCACCACTGGGCAGTCCATTCTTTGCCGTTGTGCGTCACCACATCACCTTGGTTGTATACGGCCGTCTTGTCCCACAAGTTGGTTGGTTCAACTGGTGGCGTTACATCCGCTTTGATCAGTGACAACGCATAACTGAAGTCTGCACTTGGCGCTAATACTTGGTTCGCATTCACGTTGTTACTATCGAACATGTAGTGGCTCATCTCTTGATGCCAAATGCCCACATACCAATCGCCCGTTTGCTGCGCGTTAAATTGATCTGCTATTTCTGCCGCCCAAGTCGCCGTATTGTTCGCACTGATTGGTAGTGAAATATCGACAATTTCATTGCCTGTCGCATTAAACGTACGAAAACGGATGGTGTCACCCGCTTCTACTGGTCCGAAACCTTGCTGAACAAAGTAGCCTAGAGATGTCAGATTATTGCCCGGTTCGGTTGGATCAACAGGGTCAGTCGGTGGCGTCGTGCCCGTTCCGTTTAACGTAATGTCACTACAGTTGTAGAAACCTTCCCCAGCGACATCAATACGCTGCCAACGAGTGTAAAGTACCGCATCGCCGGAACGATCAGCAGGGAAAGTCACGTGAATACGGTAGCGTTTTTCCGCATCAACATACACATCACCTGCGGTGTCGATCAGCTCTAAATCACTCCAAGTAAGAGGTTTTGAATCATCATAAGTTGGCTTGGTGAGATAGAATTCCCAGTACGATGGGTTGTGCGGCGCTTTGCCGTAAAACACCAATTCAATCTGGTTATTTGCATCTGGCGTAACATTGGTGCGCTGCCAGTTTGGAGAAGGAATGTTCAAGCCTTTCTTAGCTGTATCGCCAGCAGAACATAGCTCACCGTCGCGAACCACGGCTTTCACATGCTCCATATCTCGGTAATTTGGTACGTTTGCTGCAATTTCGCTGCGTTGCACAAACGGGTACGCACCAGATTCTTCAAAAGCCGCTTTACACGCTTGGTTAGGGATCTCGTTGGTCCAAAAGCCACCGTCTAAATAACACGTATTTTGACGAGCACTTGGAAACTCTACCCAGCCGTGGGCGTTGACGTTAAATGAGCTCAATGCGGCAACAGCGCTTAAGCTCAAAAGAGAAAGTGTTACATGTGATTTCATCGTTCATCCTTAATTTTGCTGACTCGCCGCTCTGAAACACAAGCGGTTTAAGCAAAACTAGCAGGATGGGATTATTTAGAAGGTGAGAATAAATATGGAAATTGTAAGAGTGCCATCTGCTTTCCAGCATTTGTTGTGAACCATTCTCATACTCGACTGACTCTTTCGAGTCACTTCAAATTCATGTGCCACAAAAACTGTCACTCTCGTTTGGCTATCGCTCGTCTTTTGGTGTGTCCATCACCACCATGGTTGTGATCGACTTGACGTGTTCGCACTCACCCAACACATCAGCATGGAACGCTTTATAAGCGGCGAGATCTCGCGTCTCTACGCGTATGAGATATTCGTTAGATCCGGTAATGTTGTGACATTCCACCACCTCGTTTACAAAACGCACATGCTCTTCGAAACCCAGCTGTGCCTGCTTAGAGTGCGAGGCCAAACCAATCGACACATAAGCAACAAAACCCACGCCAAGTTGCTGATTATCCAGTACTGCTCGGTAGCCTTTGATAACGCCTTTACGCTCTAAATCTTGCACTCGGCGTAAGGTTGCAGACGGAGATAAACCAACGCGTTCCGACAGCTCCACATTGGAGATTCTTCCGTCTCGTTTGAGCACTTGCAATATTCTTTCGTCAAATCTATCCATCATGATGTTTCATTGCTTATTTATTTTCTAATCATCAAATAAAAGCACAATATTGACCTCAGTTCTACTTATAGTTGTTCTCAACTTATCGAGAACTGATTCAAGGAACAATCTATGGAATATCATCAACTGGGCGCTTTGGCGTTGTTCGCTTTTGTCTCCACTTTTACGCCGGGTCCCAATAACATTATGTTGATGACCTCAGGGGCAAATGTCGGCTTTAAACGCACTATCCCACACATGTTGGGCATTACCTTCGGCTTTGGTGCCATGCTAATTTTGGTGGGTATTGGCTTGATGGGCCTGTTCCACGCTTACCCGCTCACCCACTCGATTTTAAAAGTATTGAGCTTGAGTTATTTGCTGTACTTGACGTACAAAATCGCCACCAGCGACAAAACCGAAGCAAAACATGATTTTCGCCCGATGTCTTTTTTAGGGGCTGTCGCATTCCAATGGGTGAACCCAAAAGGTTGGTCGATGGCGTTGACGGCCATTACGGTATACAGCAGTGGCGGTGCATGGCTCGAACTGACTTTTATCGCCGGTATCTTCTGTTTAGCTAACTTGCCATCGGTGACATTTTGGACGGCGGCAGGTATGCAATTGCAGCGTTGGTTGACCACCGATAAACGCGTTAAGGGGTTCAACTACAGTATGGCTGCGCTGTTGCTTTTGTCTACGATTCCAATGATATAAGTCCATTTATGGTTAAAAAACGACTCACTTTACGTGGTTAGAGAAAGGATAGAGGTAATATTTTTCTTGAGGCTTTGGCGTTAATTCACAGTGTAAATTTGTTTAAAGACGCTACCCTCTTGTTAGGGAACTTGATAATCTTTAAATGAGAAAGAGAATAATTATCGAGTAAAGTAACAATGAAAAAGAAGCCTCAACCTAAAACGCTTGTTGTCACAGACACAGAAACCATCACTCCAAACATGCAGCGCATTACCTTGCAAGGTGAGGCGCTGAGCCACTTTCCTCGTGACTGCGAAGGCAGTTACATCAAATTACTGTTTAACGATATGGGCGGCGCGGATCTGAGCATCCTGTCAGAAGACGACCGACCAATCATGCGCACCTACACTATTCGACGCTTTCATCCAGAAACCAGTTCAATCGAAGTGGATTTCGTCCGACACGTAACGCAAGATCTGCAATGCGGATTTGCAGCGCGTTGGGCAATGGCCGCGCAAAAAGGCGACACGATCAGCATTGTTGCGCCAGGTAGCATCTCCAACTTAAATACTGAGGCGGATTGGTTCTTCATGGCTGCCGATATGACAGCACTTCCAGCACTTTCTGCGAAAATTCGTACGCTGCCAGAAGAGGCCAAAGGCTACGCTGTGATCAGCGTGATGTCTCCAGCCGACATTCAACCCCTAAACACGCCAGCCGGTATGGAGTTGATTTGGCTAACTGAACAGCAAACCTTGGCTGATAGCGTTCGCGAACTCGAGTGGTTAGATGGTAACGCTTCGGTATGGTGTGCGTGTGAGTTCGATTCAATGCGTGCGCTGCGCCAATATTTCCGCAACGAAAAAGAAGTCGATCGCGAGAATATCTACATCAGCAGCTATTGGAAGCAAGGCGTGTCTGAAGATGGGCACAAAGTGATTAAACGTGAAGACGCGGAATCCAACCAATAGTGGTTCATTTATTTCCAGTTCAAGCGCTTATCCCAATAAAAACGCCCGGCATCACCGGGCGTTTTAGCGACTTCAGTTGTATTAAAGTTCATGAAAACTCTAATCCGCTAGTTCCTGCGCTAAAAAGTCGATCAACAACCTCACTTTGGGCGATAAATTTCGGCTTTGTGGATACAGTGCCCAAATGCCTTCACGGTCGTCTCGGTAATCGGTCAGCACCTCGACTAGCTCACCGTTATCTAGAGCTTCTTGAACGTAATAGTCCGGCAACTGCACTAAACCCAAACCACGTTTGGCGGCGCCCATTAGCGCAAAACCACTATTGCATTTAATTCTCCCCGATACGCGCAAAGACTTATCGCGTTTATTTTCCTTAAAATGCCAATAATCGACCGAACCAACCAAGCACTGATGTCGAGCCAGTTCGGATAATGTGTGAGGCTCGCCAAATCGCTCCAAATACATAGGGCTAGCACACACGTAATTTTGACGCGACGAAAGACGCTTTGCGATCATGCTGGAATCTTGCAGGCGGCCAAGACGAATCGCCACGTCTACCCCTTGCTCTATCAAATCCAGTTTTTGATTGGTCAGCACTAAATCGAGGTCCACACGCGGGTACTTCTCCAAAAACTGATGCAAGAGCGGTGCGAGGTTCATTTCCCCATAGGTCACAGGCGCTGTCACACGCAGCAAACCTCGCGGTTCGGTTTGCATTTGCGTTACAGCAAGCTCAGCTAGTTCTAGCCCTTCGACCAAGTGTTTGCACTGCTGATAATAAAGCTGTCCAGCTTCAGACAGAGAAACTTTTCGCGTCGTGCGATGCAGTAACTTAACCGCAAGACGCTCTTCAAGTGCCGATACGCGGCGACTGATTTGTGCCACTGACGTTTTCAGTTTAGCCGCGGCAGCTGTAAAGCTGTTAGTTTCCGCTACGGCAACAAACTCGCTGACTCCTTCCCAATTCGCCATGCTGTATTCCTGTCGACCTCTTCTAGACAAATAGTGATTACATTGTTCTCGTCGAGCTACGCTTTGAAAACGGGAAAACTTTACGCGTCAGGTAACGGACGAAGATCGTCGTATTGCGCATCAAGCTCAATACCAAAATATTCTTTCAACGCATCCAGGTAGGCTTGACCTGGCTCTAGCTCTATTTCTGTTAGCGCTTCATGATTTGTGCATCTGAGTGTGTAGTTAAGCAGCGTCACCAACCCACTTTCTGTCGCTCTAGCAGCGACTCTTGCGCTAGTAAAACGCGAATTAGGCGAAGTCGAGGTAAAGAAGTTGCTACATGCAATGTCACCAGCACACACGAACTCTAGGTCAAAGCTGTATAGATTGTTCCACACGTCCGTTCCATCGGTTGAAAGCACTTGGAGGAAATAACCAAACTGAGCATCTTTGACAAAACGGAAGGTTTGTAAATCCGTCTGAATCACTTGGTCAAGGATAAATGGCAATGGCGCTCGAGGGGTATTGGAGCCAAAACCCACATCGACAATCCATGTTTGTTCCTCTAACGTCACTAACGTGATTTGATGACTACGACCTGTTGGTGTACCAGACACATGTACACGCCCTAGCAAACTTCGCGCTTCAAACCCAAGAGTGTTGAGCACATCAAGCATTAAACCATTTAATTCAAAGCAGTAACCACCGCGAGAGTGGTACACGGTTTTTTGAATAATATCTTCAATCTCAACAGAGACGCCTCGCTGCAATGCGATGTCAAAATTCTCAAACGGCAGGCAACGATGCTGCGCCACGTGAACTCTGTGCAATGACTCCAAATCGGCGGGCAATTCACTAGGCAAGCCTAGCTTGGTTAAATAGGCACTCAGATCCGTCTTATTCATAATCACTCTTACTTAGCTGATGGTTTGACTGTTTTCTACTTTAGCCCCTCTATCTAACTTCAGGTCAATCACCTTTTCCATTTCCCTTCCGCTTTAAGGAGGCATCGCACTCTTTTTACACGCTCACCTTATCATTATTACGCATATGTAAAAATCATTTTCAAAATAGACGGATTATCATTTTTACTGAAACACCTAAAATGAGCACCAACAAAACGACGCAGCGCGGTAAGCAAACCTTAACTACGCTTATTACGTCACTCCATATACTGAAAATATAAAGGAAACATCCAATGTCGCTTGAAATCAAACCTGGTCAAACTCACATAAAATCAAAAGCAATGGTCGCTTGGGCTGCAGGTGAGCCGCTTAAGATGGAAGAAGTTGATGTACAACTTCCAAAAGCCGGCGAAGTGCTAGTACGTATCGTAGCAACTGGTGTTTGCCACACTGACGCATTCACTCTATCAGGCGATGATCCTGAAGGTATCTTCCCTTCAATCCTTGGTCACGAAGGTGGCGGCATCGTTGAAATGGTAGGCGAAGGCGTAACAAGCGTTGAAGTTGGCGACCACGTTATCCCACTTTACACTGCTGAATGTGGTGAGTGTAAGTTCTGTAAATCTGGCAAAACGAACCTATGTCAGGCCGTTCGTGAAACGCAAGGTAAAGGCCTAATGCCAGATGGCACAAGCCGATTCTCTATCAACGGCGAAACTATCTTCCACTACATGGGTTGTTCTACTTTCTCTGAGTACACGGTTCTTCCAGAAATCTCACTAGCGAAAGTAAACAAAGAAGCACCACTTGAAGAAGTTTGTCTTCTAGGTTGTGGCGTAACCACTGGTATGGGTGCGGTATTAAACACAGCTAAAGTTGAAAAAGGCGACACAGTGGCAATCTTTGGTCTCGGCGGTATCGGTCTTTCTGCAATCATCGGTGCTCGCATGGCTGGTGCCAGCCGCATCATCGGTGTAGACATCAACGAAAGCAAATTCGACCTAGCGAAACAACTTGGTGCAACTGATTGCATCAACCCACAAAAATTCGACAAGCCAATTCAAGAAGTGATTGTTGAAATGACAGACGGTGGTGTTGACTACTCATTCGAATGTATCGGTAACGTAAACGTGATGCGCCAAGCACTTGAGTGCTGTCACAAAGGTTGGGGTGAGTCAGTCATCATTGGTGTTGCTGGTGCAGGTCAAGAGATCTCAACTCGTCCATTCCAACTGGTAACTGGTCGTGTATGGCGTGGCAGCGCTTTCGGTGGCGTTAAAGGTCGCTCTGAGCTTCCAGAAATCGTAAACCGTTACATGGCTGGTGAATTCGGCTTACAGGAGTTCATTACCCACACAATGGGATTAGCCAACGTCAACAAAGCGTTTGATCTGATGCATGAAGGTAAGAGCATCCGAACAGTTATCCATATGGATCAATAATGCTGCCTCAGGCTCTCCTTTTGGGGAGCCTGAATTCCTTCTGCTAATTAGAGAGTTTATTCATGACCATTGAAAATGTAAGCCAAGCCAAAGTGTTTGGCGGTTGGCACAAGCAATATACACACGAATCCAATGCCCTAAACTGCACCATGCGCTTCGCGATATTCTTGCCACCTAACGCAACGAAATCAAATCCCGTACCCGCGCTATACTGGCTCTCTGGTTTAACGTGTACCGATGAGAACTTTATGCAGAAAGCGGGCGCATTTCGTATGGCGGCCGAGCTTGGCATTGCGATCATTGCACCAGACACAAGTCCGAGAGGCGAAGGTATCGCTGACGACGAAAGCTATGACCTAGGAAAAGGAGCTGGCTTTTACCTTAATGCGACGCAAGCACCTTGGTCACTGCATTACTGTATGTACGACTATGTGACTGAGGAGTTGCCTGCGATCATCGAAAGTAACTTCCCAGTCTCTGACGTGAAGTCAATTTCCGGTCACAGTATGGGCGGCCACGGAGCGCTCACCATTGGTCTGAAAAATTCAGAACAGTACCGTTCTATTTCAGCGTTCAGTCCAATCAGTAACCCAATGCAATGCCCTTGGGGACAAAAAGCCTTTACTGCTTACTTAGGCAAGGAGCTTGAAAGCTGGAAGCAATACGATGCAAGTGAACTTCTAAAACAACAACAATCACCATTACCAATTTTGGTTGATCAAGGTGATGCTGATGGCTTCTTAAATGAGCAGCTTAGACCGGAAGCGCTGATTGCTGCGGCAAAAATACACGATTCAAACCTAACCTTGAGAATGCAACCAGGCTATGACCATAGCTATTACTTCATCTCAAGCTTTATTGAAGAGCACCTCAACTTCCATGCAAAATATTTGTTTGCATAGTTAATTTAAGTAAGCTCATGAAATAAAAAATAAAGTCACCAAAACTAGGTGACTTTATTTTCTTTACGTACTAACAAATACATATCTGAATATCGATGATTTAAATATGTAAAATAATGTAACTTAAGAACAAATTCGACATCCATTTCTCGCCTTATTAAATTCTCATTTCCGACACAGTATCTTTATTAAAAATGACACAAAGTTGCACTAAAAACCAATTAAATACCGCGAAATCATTACGAAACTCTACCATCATCCCAATACTCTGAGCTTTTAATTAAGAAGCAACTTAATAACCTTGACGTGACGTAAACCGACAGTTATTTTTGAAACATAACGTATTATAAAATCTCATCCGGTTGGCTCTATAATTATAAATAAATTACCGCTAGCACCTTTGTCCTAGCTAAGAAAAAAGAATAAAACTCAAAAGGGCATATGATGAAAAAGATAGTCGCGCTAGGTCTGTTTTTTGTTGCGCCATTCTTGTCTGCAAATACGATCGTATTTAGTAGTAGCCAGCAGCCTAGTGTCATACTGGAACTGGAAGAGATCCAAGCTTTACCTACCACTAGCTACACGATGACATTGCCTTGGCTTCCTGCCTCGTCAGAGTTTTTAGGCGTTAAACTCAGCACGCTTCTTACACACGTCTATGGAAAGGTACCAGAGCAGGTTGATATCAGCAGCTTAAACGACTATCACTCGACATTGTCCCGACAAGATATTCTTCGATATCAACCAATACTGGCTTATCAACAAGATCAGAATTACATAAAAGTCAGGAATAAAGGCCCTTTCTGGGTGATATATCCACTCAATCTCTATCCAGAGCTAAACTACAATAAATATCATGCGCAAATGGTATGGCAAGTAAATGAAATAAAAGAAAAATAATAAGAATGAAGTTATCAGAACCCTATTCTAAGAAACAAAGACTATTGCAATATTCTACCACCAGCAAAATGCTGCTGGTGGTGTTTGCCGTTTCTTTGCTTCTCGCGAATGTCGTGCTTTTACAGCAAACACGTTCACTCTCACAAAATTTTAATAACGAACAAAAACAAGCGACTTGGTTTTTATTCCAACTCTCCAAAGAACTATCAGAACTTGTCGGCGAGGCCAGACGGTTAGATGAAAACGTATTGAATATTGATGGTGCAGAGCTTCAATACGAGTTAGCGTGGAGTCGCTTTGACTTATTGACCAGTAGCACGAAAGCCAATAAGTTCTTTTCTCGGAACAACATGCACCTTTACTTCATTAATCTTTTTGAAGAGTTCAAAGAGCTAGAAAAACAACTAGTAGAAGCTAGAACAGGTGACAGCCAAGCTGCTGCTGCATTTTATCGTTCAACTCAAACACTATATTTAGGCTTAATAGACTTCGTTAATCAAAACTTCCGCCTAAGCAGTAAAGCTTATGAAGCACAAAAAGGTCAAACCCAGCGCTTAATGCAAGCACAATATATGTTGTTTGCGACGTTCGTTTTGTCGATTATCTCTCTAACTTATTTCTTTTATCGTGAATCCCATTTTCATAGAAAATTGGCGCTCAGCGACCCTTTGACGAACCTAGGGAACCGCAATGCACTATTCATAACCCTAAACAAATTTACTCAAGAAAAAAGGCCCTTTTCTCTCTGGATTCTAGATTTAAATGGTTTTAAAGAAGTCAACGACACACACGGACACCAAGTTGGCGACACTGTACTGCGGGAAATCGCTAGGCGGCTTAATTCTATGGCACTCAATGATTTTACTGTTTATCGCATGGGAGGAGATGAGTTCGCGGTTATCCTTGAAGGTGAACATCTCAATGAAGAGAACGTACGTGAGCAGATAAATACCGTCTTTGATGCACAAATATTAAACTCCGATAAAGTCTCAACACTTTCAACAAGCATGGGCTTAGCGCAATACCCTAAAGACAGTGACAATGTTGACTTTCTTATCAGCATAGCGGATAAGCGCATGTACAAAATGAAATTTCAACGTTAAACGGTATATATGATGAGAAAGTTCATGCAAGTACTGCTTCTACTGGCAGTCATTGCGGCAGGTGTGTTGGCTTGGGTATTTATTCCATCGCACGAAACCATCGGGCAAAAAACGCTTGAGCAGGCACTCAACGACGACTACAGCCTCGTTGGACATCGAATCTACTCAACCGATCCGGATGCTGGCAACCGATTCGGCTACTTCGTATTGGCAACGGGCCAGAGCATTGAAGAGCAAGAGCCGTTTTTGGTCACTTCGGATCAGTTTATTCGCATGGAGCAAACGGGTGATAATACCTTGTCTGTGACCATCAATGGCCGTATTTACCATTATCATAACGACTTGTGGGTGCCAAAATCAGACGGGAAATTGCAACACTTTTTAGTCAGCGCAACCGCCAAGTACGTACGCTAAAACGGGAACATTACTACCCCCTCCCACCACACACACAAAAAAAACGAAGCCCCGCATACACTGCGGGGCTTTTTACGTGAAGAAGAAAATAACATCGAATAAATGAGCGTTACTTCGCTAACACTTTCTCTTTAATCACTTTGAGTACCCCAGCCTCTTGGTTGCTTGGCGCAGAATAACGAGCAATTTTCTTAATCTCTTCGTGCGCGTTGGCAACCGCGTACGAATGCTCACTGACTTGCAGCATTTCGAGGTCATTGAGGTAATCACCAAACGTCATGGTTTCTGCCGGAGTAAAATTCATCGTCTCTTGAAGATGCTGAATGGCCGCACCTTTAGAGGCCTCGGCATTCATCACATCCAGCCAGATTTTTGCACTCACCACGACTTTATGCGTTGCGCCAAACTTCGCGTTCATGGTCGGAAACAGGAGCTCTTCCGAACCGTCAAAGTGACAAATTGCTACCTTAATAAACTCGTCTTCGACCTCAAGCAAATCCGGCACATATTCACAGCGGTGGTAGTACTTTTGAAATTCTTCCAGCGATTGCTGATCATGCGTTTCGATGTACGCCGAGCGCTTGCCACACAATACGATGTTCGCCCCGTCAATCTCACGAGCCGCTTTCACAATCTCCAACACTTCCGCTTTAGGAATGGTACAACTGTAGAGCTCTTTGTCTTGGTACATCACCAAGGTGCCGTTTTCAGCCACATACAACAGTCTGTCTTTGATTGGCGCGAACGTGTCTCGTAGGCTGTAATACTGACGACCAGACGCAGCGGAGAACAAAATGCCTTGCTCTTCCAGTTGCAAAAACAGATCGAAAAACTCTGGATCCAAACGACCGTACTGGTCAAGCAATGTGCCATCCATATCGGAAGCAATAAATTTGATGCAAACTTGTGACATTAACGAAAACTCTAAATGATGCTGCGAAAATATATCCATGTAAGGTACAGGATCTTGTATGAATCTCAAGTCGGGATGACGACGCTTTTCGCATTCACCAAGGGTGCTGTTTAAAGTAATCTTCACTGTGATCGATGAAAGCTCTCACCGCAGGAGACAAGTGTTTACGTGATGAATACAGCGCGTAAATGTTGAGATCATTTGGCTTCCAATCCGGCAACACCGACTCAAGCTGACCCGATTTGAGATAGATATTGCTCAAATAAGTTGGCAACATCGAAATACCCATGCCTTGTAAAGCGCCATGCAATAGCGCCGTGGCCTCATTGCTGGTTAGGCGACACTCAATTCCCACCGATTCGAACTGGTCGCCCTGAGACAAATGCCACACGTGACGCTCAAAGTTTTTGTATCCCAAACAGTCGTGTGAAGATAAATCTCGCGGATGCGCGATCGCGTGGTGAGTTTGTAAATATTGCGGTGATGCTACCAACACCGATTCGCACACCGCAATCGGCTTACCAATCAAAGAAGGATCGGGATCTGACGCAATTCGGATCGCCAGATCGATGCGTTGTTCGGTTAGATCACTCACTGAATCTTGCAGATCTATGTCGATATACACTTTGGGGTGCTTTTGCATAAAACTGTTTACTACGGGGATCAACTGTGAGAATCCAAATGAAGTACTAGACGCAAGACGGATTTTTCCGGACAGCTCACCATCAACGGCAATGTTCGACGTTAATGTATCGGCCTGTTTTAACCAGCGCTCAATCTGAGGCAAGCTGCGCTCCCCTGCGGTGGTGAGGGACACCTTGCGCGTGGTGCGGTGTAACAAACGAGTTTGCAGCCAGTTCTCCATCGCCTCTACATAACGAGTTACCATTGGCCGAGACATGTCTAACCGCTCTGCGGTCGCGGTAAAACTGCCAGAATACACCACATCCACAAACACTTTTGCTGCCGTTACTCTGTCCATACATTTGCTCGAAATAAGAAATAGTGATGCACATTATTGTGTATTTTTCCGAGCGTATCAATTTCCTAATATAGCTCCCGTTCCCAAGCCATCGTCGCTTGGCCCCAAATTCTTTAGGAGCTTATTATGAAAAAATTCACTTTGATTGCTGCATCCGTTTTAATGGCAAACCCTGTCCTAGCGGCAAACCACTCTCCCCTTACTCTTGAGGTTTACAACGCCGACGGTAACAGCTTCCACGTAAACTCAACCTTGGTATACGGTGAGACTGACGCCATGGTTATCGACACTGGATTCACCAAAGCTGACGCGATGCGCATTGCCGCTAAAGTTCTGGACTCAGGCAAAACACTTAAAACCATTTTTATCAGTCAAGCGGACCCAGATTACTACTTTGGCGCAGAGGCCTTACACCAACAGTTCCCTGATGCACAGATCATCACAACGCCTGCGGTTCAAAAAATTATTAAAGAGAAATTGGCTGGAAAGCTGGCGTACTGGGGACCAAAGCTTGGCGCAAACGCACCGGTAAAACCAGTGATCCCTGTCGCGTACGATAAAGCATCATTGGAGCTAGAAGGTCATAAGATTGAAATTCGTGGTAACCATGGCACATCAGCACACCGCCCTTACCTATGGATTCCAGATAACAAAGCGATTCTAGGTAACGTAGCCGTGTACTCAAACGTACATTTGTGGATGGCAGATGCCGCTGACCAAACCGCCATCAATGCTTGGGAGCAGCAACTTAGCGAGATGCTTGCGCTTAAACCTCAAGTAGTCATTCCTGGTCACATGAAAGCAGGCACAAAGCTGAACGCAGACACCATTCGCTACTCGCAACAATACTTGCAGGATTTTCAGCAAGCGAAAAAACACAGCAATAACAGCGCTCAACTCATTGACACCATGTCAGCGAAATACCCAGAAGCTCAATTGCCAATCGCGCTAAAAATCGGTGCAAAAGTGCATACTGGTGAAATGTCATGGTAACCGTGCATTACTTCTTCGATCCCATGTGTGGTTGGTGCTACGGGGCATCACCACTCATCGAAGCCTTGATGGACACCTCTCAATTTAAGGTAGAGCTTCATCCCGGCGGTATGATTGAGAAACGCGCGATTGAATCTGAATTTCGTCAGCACATCATCAACAGTGACGCTCGTATCTCAACCGAAACCGGAGCAACGTTTGGTGAAGCATATCTGCAACGCGTGAAAAGCGAAGATGCGTTTGTTCTTGATTCTTATCTACCCACACAAGCGATCTTGAGTGCGGAGAAAATGGGGCTGAATCCATGGCACATGCTAAAGGCCATCCAATCTGCGCATTATCAGCTCGGGTTAAAAGTGAATGAAGCATCGACGCTCAAAGCCATTGCAGAATCGCTAGGTTTAGCAAGTGATGCGTGGGAGCAAAACATGACGTTAAGCGAAGCCGAACTAGGTGAGAGAATTCGCACTAGCCGACAATTGATGCGCCAGTTGCACGTTGGTGGTTATCCAACCCTGATTGCAGAAGTAACTGGCGAGTACTTGACCTTGCCGCACTCGGCCTACTACGACAAACCGGCACAGTGGAAGCTTGCATTACAAAAACTGCAATAAGCTCTTCCCCACTCGCTCTTGTTCTTAATCCAAGAGCGAGTGCCAACACCGACATGGCAATCCTGACTCAAACAGGTACAATCCTCGCTCGATTTTTTACTCGCGCGGATACCCACCATGCACTCGCCTGAACATTGTTTTACTCGTTTTACTGCTGATACTTCTGACTATGAATTACCAACGCAGTTTACGTTTCCGTTCTACTACACGCCGCATCCTCTTTGCGTTATGGCCGCAAAGCAATTGCAACAGCATTTATTAGCACAAACCGACTTCGAACACGATTTTGGTTTGGTTAATGAAGAAACGGGGCGAGGCAAAATGTTTGGCGTATTACTAGTAGAAAGCTCTCAAGGCGATCTCGGCTTTTTAAGTGCGTTTTCTGGCAAAATTGCTGACCAAAACTTGATTCCAGGATTTGTCCCTCCTGTGTACGACATGCTGACCGATGAAGGCTTCTTCCGCGCAGAAACGGATGCCATCAACGCCGCCAATGCGGAGTACAAAACCTGTGCCGCGAATCCGGAATTAGCGGATATTAAAGCGCAAATCCAAGCCGACCGAGCCGCTTATCAGCAAGAGGAGCAAACACAGCGCCAAGTGATGATTGATGGCCGAGCAGCACGCAAGCGACAGCGCCAACAGGGCGAGCAAACGCTCAATGCCGATGATCTCAAAATCTTGTTGGATGAGTTGGGTAAGCAAAGTGTCGCCGAGAAAAACGTTCTCAAATACTTAAAGCAAGCGTGGGATGAAAAGCTTGCAATCAAAGAAGCGCGCTTGGCCGAGTTAGAGCAGCAACTTGCTCATCTGAAAGAGCAGCGCAAAACACTCTCGAATGCTTTACAGCACAAACTGCATAAACAGTACCGCTTTCTAAACAGCCATGGCGAAACACGCGACTTGGTGGACATTTTTGCGGACACCACAAACCCAGTACCACCCGCAGGTGCAGGGGAATGTGCTGCGCCAAAACTGCTTCAATACGCGTTTAAATACGGATTCAAACCGCTGGCGTTGGCAGAATTTTGGTGGGGTGTGTCGCCAAAGTCTGAAGTTCGCCAACACAAAAAGTTCTACCCATCGTGTAATAGCAAATGTCAGCCGATTTTGGGCCATATGATGCAAGGACTGGATGTCGAACCTAACCCATTGGCGGAGAATTGGGCAGAAGACAAAGAGCTAGAGATAATCTACCAAGACGACGCTATGGTCGTCGTCAACAAGCCCTCGGGCTTACTTTCAGTGCCAGGTAAAACTATCAAGGACTCTGCTTATACACGCCTACAAGCGATGTTCCCTGATGTGGAAGGGCCGTTTGTGATTCATCGCCTCGACATGGCGACCTCTGGCATTTTGGTGTTTGCCTTAACTAAACGCGCGAACAAAAGCCTGCAAAAACAGTTTCTGGCTCGCGGCGTACAAAAACGTTATATGGCACTGCTCGAAGGCGTATTAAACGAGCCTGAAGGGGAAATTTCACTGCCAATGCGTGGTGACCCAGACGACCGCCCACGTCAACTGGTGTGTTTTGAACACGGGAAACATGCAGAAACCTACTGGCAACTGATTGAAGTCAAAGATGGACGCAGCAAGGTATACATGTATCCGAAAACCGGGCGAACTCACCAACTACGTGTACACAGTGCTCATCACATGGGGTTAAACATGCCGATGGTTGGTGATGGTTTATACGGCGAAAAATCGAATCGCTTACACCTGCATGCTGAGATGCTAGAGCTGGATCATCCATACAGCAAAGAGCGTATGGTGTTCCAAGCTGAGTGCGAATTCTAACGTCTTCCCGATTTTAAGTAACAAAAAGGCACTGACTATCAGTGCCTTTTTTGTTTTCTAACAACAGAATAAGCGTGATGCGCAATACCGAAAACCGTTAGCTCACCTTAAACTTGGTCCACACCTGAGAGCGCCAACGTCTTGCCATGATGATACCACGTACCCATTCATCGAGTGCGATTGCCATCCAAGCCCCTAAAACGCCATAACCCAAGTGGATGCCAAAGATGTAAGAGAAAAGCACGCCTAATCCCCACATACTCAAAATCCCCATTTGCACTGGGAACTTGATGTCACCCGCGCCTTTGAGCCCCGCGATAAAAATCAGGTTAAACACACGTCCAGCTTCGAGCAAAATTGAGCCCATGACTAACGAACTTGCCAATGCGAGTATTTCCGGTTGATCGGTAAATACGCGTAGAATCTCTTCTCTAAACAGGTAAATCAGTGTGGTTGCCGCCGTTGATGCCACAAATCCCACTAAGAAGTAGATTTGTACGCGTTTTAAAATGCTACTCACCCAACCTTTACCGATGTAGTAACCGGTCTGAATTTGCGCAGCCTGACCAATTGCCAGCGCGAAAGCAAACGAGAAACGGGCAATGTTTTGCGCATAAGTGAAAGCCGCCAACGATGCCGTCCCCATTTGCACCACAAAGTATACAATGCAGATTTGCGCCACGTTGTAAGACAGCACCTCACCCGCGTTCATGCCGCCGATTTTTAAGATCTTTTTGTAAATCTCTGCGGGCACTTGTTTCATGGTCGACATCGGTAGTTCAATGCTGCTGCGAGCGAGAATAAACCATAACATTAACGTACCGATGACTTGGCTGACGACGGTTGCTATTGCTACACCTTGCACACCATACACAGGTAAACCGAATGGCTGGTAAAGCGCAATATAGTTACCAATGATGTTGAACACACCCGAGATCAAGTTCACCACCATTGGGGAGCGTGAATAGCCATGGCTACGCAGAATGGTCGTAAAGACTATACCTATCGTAACGTTGAACGTCATCGCACCACTTATCAGCAGATATTCATGAGCGTACTGCTCAACTTGCGCTTCCAAGCCGTAATACGGGAGTAGATATATCGCACCAAGCACGGCAATCACACTCAATAGCACACCGACGAGCACAGACAACGCAATACTCGCAACACCAACGCTCACTGACTCTTGCTCGCGTCCAGCGCCATTGTATTGGGCAATCAAAATCCCCGTACCGCTACTGACAAAGGTCGAAACGATGATTAAAAAGAAGGTAATCTGCGTGATCACACCAACAGCGGATACGGCTTTGTCTGAGTAGCCACTCAGCATGAACACGTCACTGGTTCCTAAAGCCGTCCGTAGCAAAATTTCGACAAGAATTGGCCAAGCTAATGCCACGATGGACATTCGTTGGTTGATGTTTTGGCTTTTAGGCATGCTTGTAACCTTTCCTACAACTAAAAACTGCCTCACAATATTTGTGAAGCAGTTTAAAAATAGTGACTCGAACGAAGCTCGATATGAGGTTGTGATTTAGCGCGGATTCTAGTCGCATATTGGTCATAACGACAACAATATTTCGCCCTGTTTCGGAAAAATATTTCTAATGCATTTTCGAAACGACATATGCCTTGACGATACGTAGAGCAGAGATTGGTGAACAATACTCTCAATCAACGAGCACCGAACAGAATCAGGATAATCAATAGAAATATGTCTAACTAAATGCATTACTTAGAATTATCAGTCCAACCATATAGAGCCATGAAGAACCGTCATGAAAACCTGCATGCGCCACCATTCCTCTTTGAACACTCGCACCAAATCACACTGATGGCTTTGCACTAAAAATGACTGATATCACATTTGGAAACTTTGTTGTTCTATTTATCGCGAAAATACCGCCTAGAATAAGCGTACACGTTAATTAAGCAAGGATACGTAATGTCGACATTGGCTGGGGCGCGCTTAGAAGAAATGGCGGACATCCGCTCAACAAGAAAAAAGAAAATTGTCTTTTTATGCTCCAGTATCGCCGCTGCCTGTTTAACTTATGGTTCCATTGCTCAATCACTTGAGAATAACTGGGGTTTAAGCTTTTTCCATGCTTTGTGTGCCTTGGCATGCTTAGCAATCAGTTATGTAATAAAAGTCCAGCGGCACCATCAATACGCCGACTTATGGCTAAGTGCTGTCTTAATGTTCGAAGGGTTATTGTTACTTCTGTATAACGACGCTCCGTCAGGCAAAATGTTATGGCTATATCCTATTGTCGCCACTCTGGTATTAATGAATGAGTTTAAGGTCGGTCTGTTGTTCAGTGGCACCTACATTTTACTGATCTTTTTTGGGGTCGCTTTTTTAGATCGACTGCCAGCAGCCACAGAAATCATAGAGCGGAGATTGATGCTGACCCTGATAGCGACCGCGTTTGTGTGTCACACGTTCTCGTATTACTACACGAAAGTCCTCAATTACATTCAAACACTGTATCGCGAGGGGATTGAGGAGTTAGCATATTTTGACCAGCTCACTGGGCTTGCCAATCGCTGGAGCTTTGAGACTTGGGCGCGCGCAAAGCTCGATGAAATCAAGCACTCATCTGATGACAGCATCACCGCCTTGGTTTTTCTCGATATCGATAACTTCAAGCACATCAACGACACCTACGGGCACGATATTGGTGACCAAGTACTTCAAGCCTTCGCCACTCGATTAAAAAATAACATTCGCAACAAAGACAGAAAAACAGATAAACACGACTACTCCATCGCTCGATTTGCGGGCGACGAGTTTGTAATCATGCTTTACGATGTAAAAAGTAAAGATGACCTCGACAGCATCCTAAAACGGATCGTAAATCTGTTTCCGACAGGTTACCGAAGCTACGATATGATTAACGAGTTAACGATGAGTGTAGGTGCTGCTATCTATAAGCAAGATGCAAAGGATTTGTCTGAATTGACTCGATGTGCAGATAAAGCAATGTACGCAGCTAAACATACTGGTAAAAACCAGTACGCCTTTTATGAGCACTGCAATACGGAAGAACAGTCAACATCTGATGCACCAGCGGTACCAGAAGCTTGCTAATGACTAAGCGAACACATGCATCACCCAAAGCCCCACAACGAGGAATACGATTAACCACACTACTTGCAACGTTCTGTTCGGCTTGTCTTGCTGACGAGTGGGTTGATCTTTAAACGCACGGCCCTTCATTTTGCCCATTAAGCTCTTCCCTAGAGCACGTCGATAAAATTCACGTCTCTTATGAGCGGCGTTGGCAACTTCGGTAAAGCGCTGTCTTTGCTCATTGGTGAGATCTTTATCCTCGTAACGAGGAGGGAGATCAGAATGCTTGCGTTGTACTGCCATCACTTCCTCCCTGGTCGATGGGTACATTTTTATTAAGTATATACCCAAATAACCAAAAAGATGCGTTATAAGTGAAGCACATAGACGAAAAAACCACCCGAAGGTGGTTTTATGACGAGCAACAAATGAACGCTAGAAGTACTCACATAAATACGCAGTCGCTTCTTTCACTTGAAGCTCAAATGAAGAATTACCTTCCACTTCAAAAAACTCACCACTTTGATAAGTCGTCCAATCGCTCTCGCCAACACGCTTGACCACAAGCGCACCTTTTACAACCGTCATACGCTCTGGTGCTTGAGTACCAAACGTGTACTCACCAGGAAGCATCACACCAACGCTAACATCCTGATCTTTCTGGTTAAAGCCTAGTGATTTTACACTACCAGCAAAATAGCTATTTTCCTTAATATTCATTATTGGTTTCCTTATCAAAAGTCCGCTCTTTTTTACCTTGTTTCTTTCCGTTACTCAAGCTTTGAAAGCCATTAAACTCAACGTAATAACGCACATCCTTTGCTACTGAGCGAGAACCTTTTTTCGCGAGGATTAATCAGGCGACCTAAACCGAGCAAGAAAACCTGCGAAGTAATGAATGTGAGCAAACAACAAAACCATCAATAAGATGTGTATCTGAATGTAAAAGTGGACATTAGATCATAGTTTCGTCGTCTCAATGGCGGGATTGTTTGTTTTTAAAAAGGAAGGTTTCCACCATGTTAAAAAAGTGGAGAAAATTAGATCTATGACGGACTCGACTCGCCGAAGGCGAAAAGCACGACAAGAACCAAAACTTTCATTTTTGGCTCGCCACCAATCCAAAATCCTCACGAGTACATTTGTCTGCTTCGGGATGGGTCTGTTGACGTTTTTTGGCTATCAAATCCACCTCTCCTATCAAGACCACATTGATCCGGAAAAGGTGTACGGCGAATGGATTGAGATTGGCGCGCCACCCTACCAAACAGAACGTCTCGTTTTCACTGAAGATGGGGTATACCGAAACCATCGACTTATTACGACGGAATTTGAATTCGATGGCAAGGTCATCACGTTGAATACCGGATTAGGAAAGACAGCGTATCAGATCTCGGGCTCTCATCTTTCACCTCAAATACGCCGTATTGAGCCTCTTATTCCAGATCAGCGATTCATTCGTAAAGGATTTGAGCATACCGTTCAGGGCTCAGAAACCGGTGCAGCCTCTAAACGTCGCGCCGCGTTGAGTGAACACTTCAGCCGTGACTAATACGTCTTCACGGCTATTTTTCCTTTCAATTCTCTTTCTATATCAATGAAACAAAACCTTAATAAACAACAAAATAAGGCCTTCATCGCATTTAACTAACTCGTTACTGAGTAAACAATAATTTTAGTTTCTGCTGAGATTTTATAAATTATTGACTCAGTCTGACACTTTCTGTGTAACAGAGTGCGAGTTTTAGTTAAGTTCTCTCAAGTGCCTCGAAAACCGTCTTAATTTTTTTTGACGAAAAAAAACTCTCTGAAATGCTGAGTGTGATGCTTTTGCACGTGGAGTAAATCCAATCATCTTATCTGGTGCAAGAGCAGCCTATGTTCTAGGTAGAACATGAATCCAAGGATTGAGAGAGAAGTTATGATTCGATTTAACCTATGTGCAGCTGGAGTTTCTTTAGCGCTATCAGGCGCTGCAGTTGCGGCTCCAACCGCACCAAGTATCGATATGTACGGTTCCAACAACCTTCAGTTTTCTAAAATTGAACTCGCGATGGAAACCACGTCAGGCTACTACGACATGGTGAAATACCATGAGCAAGCGAAGATTACTGTTAAATTTAACCAGTGGAGTGGCACACCTGGTGACACTTACAACGTCTATTTTGATGGTGTAAAAGTAGCAAGCGGCCCTATCACTGGTAGCCAAACGACAGCTTCGTTTGAATACGGCCAAGGTGGCTTATACCAAATGGAAATCGAAGCATGTGATGCGACAGGTTGTGCGAAAAGCGCACCAGCTGAAATCACAATTGCAGATACCGATGGTTCTCACCTGAAGCCACTAACGATGAATGTTGATCCAAACAACAAAACCTACAATACCGATCCAAGCGTCGTGATGGGTACGTATTTTGTTGAATGGGGCATCTATGGCCGTGACTACACAGTCGATAATATGCCGGTCGACAACTTGACTCACATCCTTTACGGTTTTATCCCAATTTGTGGCCCAAATGAGTCTGTGAAGTCTGTTGGCGGCAACAGTTTCAACGCGCTACAAACTGCTTGTACAGGTGTGCCTGATTATGAAGTCGTTATCCATGACCCTTGGGCTGCTTATCAGAAGAGCTTCCCACAAGCTGGTCATGAATACAGCACGCCTATCAAGGGTAACTACGCAATGCTAATGGCATTGAAACAACGTAACCCTGATCTAAAAATCATCCCATCGATCGGTGGTTGGACACTGTCTGACCCATTCTTCGATTTCGTGGACAAGAAAAACCGAGACACATTCGTCGCATCAGTTAAGAAGTTCCTGAAAACTTGGAAATTCTACGATGGTGTTGATATCGACTGGGAATTCCCTGGCGGCGGCGGTGCAGCAGCCGATAAGGGCGACCCTGTAAACGATGGCCCAGCATACATCGCACTGATGCGTGAACTGCGCGTAATGCTTGATGAATTAGAAGCTGAGACAGGCCGTACTTACGAGCTAACGTCCGCTATCGGTGTCGGTTACGACAAGATTGAAGACGTAGACTACGCAGATGCGGTTCAGTACATGGATTACATCTTCGCAATGACTTACGACTTCTACGGCGGCTGGAACAACGTTCCTGGTCACCAGACTGCGCTTTACTGTGGTTCATTCATGCGTCCTGGTCAGTGTGACGGTAGTGGCGTTGATGAGAACGGCGAACCGTACAAAGGTCCTGCTTACACAGCAGATAACGGCATCCAACTTCTTCTTGCTCAAGGCGTTCCTGCGAACAAGCTAGTACTTGGTACAGCAATGTACGGTCGTGGCTGGGAAGGCGTAACTCCAGATACGCTAACCGATCCAAACGACCCAATGACAGGTACTGCTACAGGTAAACTGAAGGGCAGCACAGCGCAAGGTGTTTGGGAAGATGGCGTAATTGACTACAAAGGCATTAAGTCATTCATGCTAGGTGCAAACAACACTGGTATTAACGGCTTCGAGTACGGCTACGATGCACAAGCAGAAGCACCATGGGTATGGAACCGTACTACGGGCGAGTTGATCACATTTGATGACCACCGTTCAGTGCTAGCAAAAGGTAGCTACGCGAAGTCTCTTGGTCTTGCTGGTCTATTCTCTTGGGAAATTGACGCGGATAACGGTGACATTCTAAACGCGATGCACGAAGGTATGGCTGGTGGTGTGGTTCCTCAACCAAACCGTAAGCCAACCGCAGCCGCTGGCGCAGATCAATCGGTAACAGGTCCTGCAAATGTGGTTCTAGATGGCAGCCTGTCAAAAGACTCTGACGGCACCATCGCAAGCTACGCTTGGGAACAAGTATCTGGCACAGCAGTGGCACTAACAGGTGCAAACTCAGCGAAAGCAAGCTTTGATGCAGCAGAAGTTACTGTTGAAGAGCAATTAACTTTCAAGCTGACGGTGTCTGATAACGAAGGTGCAACGGCATCTGACCTCGTTGTAGTAACAGTGAAACCAGCAGGTGTTGTTGACCCAGTGAACAGCGCACCAATAGCGCAAGTTGTTGCTCCAGCAACAGCAAACGCTGGTGACGTTGTGGTTGTAGATGCATCTGCGTCTAGCGATGCAGACAACGATACCCTGACATTCAACTGGACTCTACCTCAAGGTCTGAATGCAACGGTTGAAGGCTCCAAAGTCACGTTCACTGCTGCGGAATACCCGCAAGACACAAGCTTAAGCTTCACTGTAAGTGTGAGCGACGGTAAAGCGTCTTCATCGGCAAGCGCGACAGTGGTTGTTGCACAGCACACAACCGATCCGAACCCTGGTACTTGTGACAACGCATGGGATGCGAGCGCAGTGTACACAGGTGGTAACCAAGTGACTCACGCAGGTAAAACGTGGGAAGCGAAATGGTGGACTCAGGGTGACGATCCTAGCCAATCTGGCGAATGGGGCGTTTGGAAAGAAGTTGGCGTAGCTAACTGTAACTAATTTCAGCCTTGCAGACTTTCTGCTAAATAAACAAAGGACAGCTTCGGCTGTCCTTTTTGGATTTAACCTCTTAACGAGGAGAGCAACACCAGAGACGAAAAAATCTGAGGTGTTACTTTCAAATCGAATTAGCGCAAAACGGAGCGAGTCAATCAGTAAAAGTAAGGGTTACCAAGCACTATCGAGCAAACGGTCAAAACTACTGAAGACTTGCTCACACTTCATCACTCGACCATGCCCCTGACCTTGTGTTGTCACTAACTCAACGTTTTTAATCTCTTCAGCCGCTTTTGCCGAGACACTGTATTTGGTGAACTTGTCTTGCTCATCATGAATAATAATGGTGTGAGACGGACGCTCAGACAAACGCTTCATCGGATCAATGGACTGTAACGGATAACCAAATTGGTCTTCAACTTCTGAAACCACAGCATTAAAAAGCTTCATCGAGTAACCGGAACGCGCAATGCTACCGAATAAGTTCTCTACGTAATTTAATACCGGAGCAATAAGCAGCAAAGGCTTGTTTTCTAATTTACTGTGCCTACACTCAAGAGCAGAAGCGGTGCCCATGCTGTGCCCAACTAGGCCAACAATATCCTCGACCGTATCCAACACATCTTCTAATCCTCTGACAAACCCCGGAATGTGCCCATACTGCCCCTCACTCTCACCATGTGCCGGATGATCGTACGCCAAAGCAGTAAACCCTTTCGACGCAATATGTTCCATCAGTGGATAAAACTGACTTGCCGTTCCAGACCAACCATGAGTTAGCACCCAAATAGGTCCAGAGCCCAAAGTATAGGTTTTGATGATGCCTGCATGCCCTTTAATTTCACCTTTGATAAGCCCTTGAGGCTCAATATTTTTAGGTTGCGTACGAGCAGGTGTCAGAAGAAGCTTGCGCGCGGTCTTCTTTGCATGTGACGGGGCCAGTGTATGGTGTAACCGAGTACTAATGTTCACCAAACTGCGCTTAATACTGAAACGTTGCGATGTATTAAAGTAAATTTTTTCACTCATAATCATGTCCTTAACTATCAGCTTTGCACAAAATAGAACGGTCGTGCTTTTTACGCTGATAAGAAAGAGCGAACTCAGCCGCTCTTTGTGATTTTATGTCTACGAATCTGGGAAGCGAATAACCGATATTAGCCTTTCCAGCGAGAAAATAAGTTGTCGATCCCTTGCCAAAACAGACGCAAGCTTTCTTGCTCACCTTTAATTGAGTAAAAAACATGCGCACTCAAATAGAGACCGTACAAATCAAACGTTGCTTGGCGTGTATCTAAGTCTGCTGCAAATTCTTGCTTCTCTTTGCCTTTCGTTATTTGGATCTCCAAATAGCTCAGCCAAGTGTCTATGGATTTACGCAGTCCGGCCTGAAGCGGGCAATCTTTATCTGCCGTATCATTCCAAGCGTCAAGAAACATACAACTTCCTTGGAATGCGTGATTCCAAGTCATCCAAGAGTCGAGCAACCCTCTAATTTTACGCTCGATATTGCCATCCCCGAGTTCTCGAGCAGGCTCAATAACCCGATCAGCGAACACTTTATTGGCGTGATCAAGCACCGATAGCTGTAAATTCAACTTCGAATTAAAGTGGGCAAACAGACCACTTTTCGACATACCGCATTGCTTGGCTAACTCTCCAATCGTAAGACTTTCTAATCCGTCTTCGCTGGCGATCTCAAAAGCCCGCTGCAGAATAAACTCTTTTGTCACTTTTCCTTTTTGCATAGTCTTATTTTTAGCACGATCGTTCTTTTTTGCAATCTCGAGTTAACTGGTCTAACCATTATTCAGTGCTATTTTCGACTCACGAATCAGGTATTGATTGCGTTAATAGGTTAATAATTAAGAAGTTTGAAGTAAGTCTTAATTTTCAAAACAGCTTCAATGTAAGCGCAAGTCTGTTGACTTTTTCACGTATTACTTCAGTAACAACCTGCTATTTTCACCTAAGTTTTTTATTTAGGTAAACAATGTAATGGCAAAGAAACAAAAAATAGCCAGCTTAGAGTTTGCACGTATCATTGCGATGCTTGCGATTGTGGGTTTGCATTGCCAGATGGCACTGACGTACTGGCAGTGGAATGGGATACCATGGGTTGGCTATATGCTCAACCAACTGGCTCGTTTTGCTGTTCCGCTGTTCTTTCTCATCTCGGGTTATCTAATCCAGCCGAAGTTGAGTCACTCACCTATCGATACTCTTAAGAACTACCCCAAACCGTTAATGAAGGTTTGGCTCATTTGGAGCATGATCAGTTTACTGATGCCATTCCAATGGCAGACGGTCGCTGAGGCAGGGTATCTCGCCGAAAGGCAAGGTTATTGGGGGTACTTAATGTCAACCCCGATCAATTCACTCATCGAAGGCGGACTCGTTCATCTGTGGTTTATTCCGGCTCTGGTCATTGCCGTAGCGTTAATTGCCTTTCTCGTGCATATCAATATGGTGCAACTGATACTGCCAACTGCAGTATTGCTATACATATACGGGGTCTTTGCTGGCAGTTACGCGACCATTACCGACCTGCCAGCGCCTTTCTTTACTCGTAACGGGCCTTTTTTCAGCACGTTGCTAGTTGCTCTAGGTTATTTCGCACGAGAAGCGCAGTGGCGGTGGTCGAGAAACAATACGGTTCGATGCATTATTCTTGGCATGGCACTGCATTTTGGTGAAGCTTACTGGCTGATGCAACATGACATCGCTTTCAACTCGCACGACTTCCTATTCGGTACTGTTATCTGGGCTGTAGGTGTCTTTATGTGGCTTTTGGCTCACCCTCATTTTGGCGACATGCCTTGGGTCTTCAAACTATCTCCTAGCGTGTTAGGGATATATGTTAGCCATCTGCTTATCATAATTGTCATGATGAATGTCGCTGGATTTATCGGGCTGCAACACCTCGCGAAAGATGTGTTTATTTATCCTGCAACGATTGTTGCAACCATACTGCTTGTGAAAGCAATTGACACTTCACCGTTGAAAAAATGGCTCTTACGCTAAATGCATTCAGCTCTAGATATAGCTAGCTTTAACTCAAAAGGGTTAGAGCTAGCCAGTTAAAAATGAGATTTCTCTCTCACTGACCAATTTTTGACTTTCTAATCCTTCAGAATTTGCTTTCACTCACAAAAAACATTGTTCATTTCCTTTAAATTGGCTCGACTATTACAACATTGCTCATTAAACGGAGGCTGTATGTGGGCAGGTCAAGGACTCGTTCCTTTTTTAGAGATTAGTCACTGGTTAACTTACGGTTTATATGCAGCTGCGGTTTTATTCGGCGCAGCAAGCATTGCGTCACTCAGAAAATAGTGGCGCACACTATCATTTCCTAACTCCTACTGTTAATTCGAGCTCTCTCACAACTAACTCATTCATTTGTGGCTAATATTTCTCCAACCAGACAAAGGAGAAATGTCTATGCCAATCTATCCAATTGTGGCTTTCTGCTGTTTGTTGTTCTCTAGCGCCACCTTTGCTGCATCAACCAATGAACTGAATCTTGTTAATTCTGGTGTCGGTTACGCGGCTCTGATTATCTTTTCGATCGCTTACATACTGGTTATGTTGGAAGAGTATCTGAAAATGAGAAAATCCAAGCCAGTGCTGCTCGCTGCAGGGTTAATTTGGATTCTGATTGGCTACACCTTTGCTCAGCACAACCAGCCTGAAATCGCCAAATCCGCACTAGAACACAACTTGTTGGAATATGCCGAGTTGCTGCTGTTTTTGCTCGTGGCGATGACTTACATCAACGCAATGGAAGAACGCAAACTCTTCGATGCCTTACAGGCGTGGATGGTTGGTAAAGGTTTTGGATTCAAAAAGTTGTTCTGGCTGACGGGGTTTCTCGCTTTTGTCATTTCACCGATTGCCGATAACTTAACTACGGCCCTTTTGATGTGCGCTGTAGTGATGAAAGTCTCTGGTGATAATCCTAAGTTCGTCAATCTTGCTTGTATCAACATTGTTATCGCAGCCAACGCTGGCGGTGCATTCAGCCCATTTGGGGATATTACAACCCTGATGGTGTGGCAAGCCGGTCATGTCAGCTTTGCTGAGTTCATTCCGTTGTTTGTACCGTCATTGGTGAACTACTTGGTTCCCGCGTTTTTGATGTCACTGTTTGTTCCAAACACAAAACCGAATACGATTCACCAACACGTTGAGCTAAAACGCGGGGCAAGGCGTATTGTCGCATTATTCATTCTGACTATTGCCACTGCGGTCTCTTTCCACGCCTTGCTGCACTTCCCACCCGTTATGGGCATGATGATGGGCTTGGCGTACTTACAGTTTTTCGGATATTTTTTGCGTCAAACTCTTAAACACTCACTCGCAAAAAAAGCAGCTATGGCAATTGCCAATGGCGATGATCAGGCATTGAAGCGCTTAGGCTCAGTGGTTCCGTTTGATGTGTTTCATCGTGTGTCTCGAGCCGAATGGGACACCTTGTTGTTCTTCTACGGTGTTGTGATGTGTGTTGGCGGTTTAAGTTTACTTGGCTACCTCGAACTGGTTTCAAACGTCATGTACACGCAATGGAACCCAGTCTGGGCAAACGTAATGGTTGGTGTCCTATCTGCAATCGTCGATAACATTCCGGTTATGTTTGCTGTACTGACCATGGAACCAAGCATGTCGATGGGCAACTGGCTACTGGTCACATTAACCGCAGGTGTCGGGGGCAGTTTGCTTTCCATCGGATCCGCGGCAGGCGTCGCTTTAATGGGAGCCGCGCGTGGACAATACACCTTCTTTGGCCACCTAAAGTGGGCTCCCGTCATCGCCTTGGGTTATGCCGCCAGTATTGCGGTACACTTGTGGATGAATAGCGGCTTATTTACTTAAAAGCACCGATAATCAGGCACTTAAATCGCAATACAACCTAGCGGTCAGATGGATGGTTAACGCCATCCATCACTTCAATCGCTCCCAACTCATATGGGTTGACGCCCTCTAAGCAGCCGACATTATAGCCATACTCACTCGGGTCAGAACGACGCTGATGGTGCGTATAAATACCGCACTCGCCACAGAAAAAGTGCTTCGCAGTGTGTGTATTAAATTGATACTGCTTCAAGACGTCTTCGCCTTGCATAATACGAATACCGTTCAAAGGTACAGATGCGACAATCGCGCCACGACGTCGACACATAGAACAGTCACACCGTCTCGGTTTCTCAATACCATTGGGTAACGCCAGTTCCAGCTCAACTTTTCCACAGTGGCAACTCAGTCGATGTAATGTGTTGATTTGGGTGTTGCCAACTTTCTTAATCATAACTTTTCCTTGTTGTTTTTCTATCTGTGTACATTATGTTAAACAGGTTAATATCATCATAATCTCGTCCAAAAACTCGACATCCATCACTTTTCGCGACATTTTATTGGCCGATTTGTTAGTTGCTATTTTGGCGACTGTCTATCGCGTCCGTGAGACGTGTTATCTCCGGCGCGGTTTTTAAACCAAGGAAATTAATTTATGGACAAAGATCATAGCCTAAGAGAGAACCTCTTGGCTCTGACGCTCGGCAGTGCGTTGGTGTCACTTGGGGTGATATTTTTTAGCAAAGTAGGATTGCTCACTGGCGGTACGGCTGGTTTGGCGATCTTCCTAACCAAAGTGAGTGACTTCAGTTTTGGTCAGATATTTTTCGCTCTTAACCTCCCTTTTTATATTTTATCTGTGATGCGCATGGGTTGGCGCTTCACTATCAATACCTTTATTGCGGTTTCGATTGTCTCTTTTGCGGTCGATCATCTGCATCATGTGATTGAGATTTCACGAATCGAACCTTTCTATGCGGCACTTTTGGGTGGTGGACTGATTGGAATCGGTATGTTGGTAATTTTCCGTCACAAAATGAGTTTGGGTGGCTTTAACATTCTAGCGTTGTACCTTCAGGAACGTTTTGGAGTTCGAGCGGGTAAAGTTCAAATGGCGTTAGATTGTGCCATCGTGGTGATGTCACTGTTCATTGTAGATGTGCACCTTATCGCTCTATCTGTTCTAGGTGCCATCGCAACAAACTTGATTTTGGCGATGAACCATAAACCAGGACGATACCAAGCAAAGGCGCAAGCAGCATAATCATCGCTGCATAGTCAACAACCCTAAAGCCCCCAGCCAGTCGCTCGGGGCTTTTTTCATTCTACGCTAAGATCACGTCAACGAGCTCGTTTTGCAGTGCTGCTGCATCTCTTCATCCAATTTAGCTTTATATTTCTGGCTAAGATGGAAGTGTACTTGCATCAGCAAGTCATGTGCGTGGAACAGCTCAAGCGCGTCGCTACCATGTTGCTGACAAATATCTTCACAGCGCTCAGCATGCACTTTGGCTTCTTGCGGTTTATCCGCTTTAAGCAAGCTCATAGCTAAGCGATACTCTGCGCGCTCTTCTTGCATCCAACCCCCTGCCACTTTCCAATAGTCTAGCGCGAGTGTCGCTGCTTCTAGCATCTTCGATTTTTCCATGCACGTGCGCTCAGCCAGCGCTTCGTACTGACATGCTAAGTTGTTCGCAGTGATCGCGATAGCGCGCGCTAATGGCCCTTCTGCATCGTTCGGCGTCATTCCTAACGCTGCCTTCACCAACCATTGACTCGCCAGTTCAAGCTGAACAAGTGCAGAAAGTTCATTCGAAATCAAAGCGTAAACTCGGCGTTGTTCTTGCTCTTCCAATAATTCCATATTGTCAGTGCCATCTACGAAGTAGCGCGCAACGGCAATACTGCGTTGAAATGCCAAACTCTCGGCAACCTTGCGTTCATCAAAGTGATCTAAACAAGTAAGAAACTGTTCTGGGCTCTGGAGATGCCCAATAGCGGTATGCAGCATCAATGCGAATATTCGCTCGATTTAGGTAACGTCTTCCACCTCGCTCAGAGCCGTTTCTAGCTGAGCATAAATTTGTTCGGGATTTTCCTCGTGATGCTGCCAACACTCACTCATGAAGGCATCAAAATCCGTTTTGAAAGGCATGTCCTTATTGTCCTTTTTCTATTCGTATAACGAATATGAAACTCTACACTATCGTTACCCCTGTGTAGCACGCTTAATCCCAATATGAGAATCGCCTCACTTAAAGCGGTGTACCTTGCTCCAGCGCGAGCAAACGTTGCTTGCGCTCCACTCCACCTGCATACCCAGTCAGTTTTCCGCTTTTGCCAATAACGCGATGACAAGGCACCACGATAGAAATCGGATTCTTCCCGTTTGCTAACCCAACAGCACGCACAGCTTTAGGGTTACCTATCGCATTCGCGAGATCTTGATAGCTCCACGTTTCCCCATATGGAATGGTCGTTAGTGCCTGCCAAACTTGATTTTGAAAATCAGTGCCTGTCGCTGCAAGGGGCAAGTCGAATTCGTTGCGCAGACCAGCAAAGTATTCATCCAGTTGGGTGACAGCTTGGCGCAAGACCGGATGCTGCTCGTCTCGCACCCCCAGCTCACTCGGCTTAGTGGTGCATGTTTCAAACCAAATGCCAAGTAAGCCCTCAGCGTTCGATTGGATAGTCACCGTTCCTAGTGGACTCGGCATTTCGGTATAAAATGTTTTCATGATTGATTCCATAAGTGAAACGTCGCGTAGCTTCCCCAAGGGGCCGCAGTGTGCGTATTCAGTGATGGGTAACGCTGCATCGCCTTTTTCACCACTAAGTCTTTATCTAGAAAGCAATCGGGTTGAGATTGCCCTCGCAGTTGAGCATAACTGACGGTCCAAGGTCCAATGCCTTTCAAAGCTAGCCACTGCTGGGGGTCAGCTTCTGAGTTGTCCTGCATAAACTGGGCGAAGCGCACTAGCGTCTCTTTACGGCTTTGCGGCATGCGCAAAAAGCTCACGTCGGCGTTCGCAATATCACTGGGAGTCGGGAAAAAACGTTTTTCTGACTCTCCACTAAGTGTGGCCACCAATAAGTTAAGTTGACCAATCGCAGCTTTAACCGACACTTGCTGGCCTAAAATCGCTCTAACCCCTGCTTCCCATGCATTCCATACACCAGGAATACGAATACCTTTACTCGACACGAGCCCAGGCGCAACATACTCCAAATGCTGCTCAACAGTACAAATATCAGCGTCAAGATCGAACATACGACGAATGTCAGACACCAAGTTTTGCAGCTTCGTTACGTCTTCAATTTCAAACGCCAGTTCTAAGTATCCTTCACCTTTTGTCGCTTTAAACCAGGCTTTGCTGTTATCCAAAAAAACGTTGCGCTGATAACTCTCATCCCTCACCTGCTCGACCCCCTCAACCGCTCGTAAACGATAGAAGTCCAACATGTGCGACCAATTCAACTCACCTCGATAAGGTAAGGCAATTCGATTGCAACCCGCACCATCAAACTCTTTACGGCGCACTTGAGAAGGCGTTAGTTTGAGAAACTTTTGAAAAGCATCGTTAAAGCGGCGCGTACTGTTAAAACCTGACGCAAACCCCACGTCGGTGACCGACATAGAGCTGGAGTGAAGCAACTGTTTGGCGAACATTAGTTGCTGATATTGCGCATACTGCTTGGGTGACATACCTAGATACTGCTCAAACAACATACGTAAGTAACGGTCAGAAATCCCAACACGCTCAGCCAACTCAGACACCGAATGGTGATGCAACTCCCCTCTATCAATTAACGAAATCGCTCGTTGAAAGGTCGTCTCGACACCTTTCCATGCCCAAGATCCAGGCGCGCTGTCAGGTCGACAACGTAAACACGGACGGTACCCTGCTTGAAGGGCTTGCGTCTTATCAGCGAAATACTCAACATTTTCTTCTTTAGGCAAATTTGCCGGGCAAATCGGACGACAAAAGATTCCCGTTGTTTTTACCGCCACATAAAATCGCCCATCAAAACGACTGTCTCGCGCGACTCGTGCCTTGTGACACTGCTCGAAGGTCAGTGAGGTATGGGGGTGAATAAACATAGTGCTTTCCTTGCTCATGCCTTTTGTCATTTATTGTTCATAGGCATCGTTCAATATAGTGTTATTGTAGCTTGCTTAAGCGCCCACAATTAGCCATTTTCGGAACTCAATATTGAGATTTATTGGCATTAGCGCTTTTGTACACTAAAGTTAGATCCAGAACATCACAACAACGTCGGCTAAAGGGAATTGGCATGGACTTACATACTTGCGTAATTGTATTAAGAAACCAAAAGGTTATTACCAGTAAATCCGTAGATCATTCTATTGGAATTATCGAACGAGACTCAGATAACGAGATCTCAGAAATTCAGATTAATGCGACGGATGGACGTAATATTCGAACTTATCACTACAACAATGTAGAGGAGTCATTAGAGAGCTTAATGAACCTCTGACGGTTTTCTTTAACACACCTTTCTCCCTTGTTAAAAGCGAAAGCAATAGAGCACAGTACATGTGCTCTTTTTTTTGTTTAACAGCAAAAATGTTTATCGAAAATAATGACAGACCTTGATTTAAAACAGACAATAATCGACAAATAAACACCCGAATATAAAAATCAAGACATTGATTTAAATAAATAAAGACCAATCATTCAATTTTTTAGAACGAGTTTATCAAAATCCTCCCGTTATTTTTATGTTCGCCTCTACCTAAACTGTTCTCAACAGCACGGGAGCACACGCTTCCCACTCATTGAAAAGAGTCAGAGGACAGAATCATGAAAGCACTATTACAGAAAATTACCACGTCAAACGCAGGTTACAGCGCACTATCACTTCGCGTTCCAATCGGCATTATCTTTATGGCGCACGGCGCACAAAAACTGTTTGGCTGGTTTGGTGGCTACGGCCTAGAAGGCACAGGTCAGTGGATGGCATCTATCGGTTTAGGTCCTGGCGTACTCATGGCGTTACTTGCGGGCAGCGCAGAGTTCTTTGGCGGCTTGTTCATTTTACTTGGTCTGCTAACTCGACCAGCAGCGGTTGCTTTGGCGTTCACGATGGTGGTAGCGATATTCTCTGTCCACTTTGAGAATGGCCTGTTCATGGCAAACAACGGTTACGAGTTTGGCTTAGCATTACTGGCAGCAAGCGTTTCTCTGGCGTTCTCTGGCGCAGGTAAAGCAGCGTTAGATAACTTTTTAAACAAAAAGCTCTCTTAAGGAGGCCTTATGATTACGGTAAGACATGCAGCAGACCGAGGTCGAGCAAACTTTGGCTGGCTTGATAGCAAACATACGTTTTCTTTTGGTAGCTACTACGATCCTCAACATATGGGCTTTTCTGAGCTGAGAGTCATTAATGACGATGTAGTCAAGCCTGGCGCGGGTTTTGATACACATGGCCACCGTGATATGGAGATCATCAGCTATGTGTTGGAAGGTGTTATCGCACACAAAGACAGTGAAGGTAACGTCAAAACACTACCTGCAGGTGAATTCCAACTCATGTCGGCAGGGAAAGGGATTTACCACAGTGAGTACAATGCGTCGAACCAAGATACGCTGCGGTTTCTACAGATTTGGATTCAACCAAACGCATTTGGAACCAAACCAGGTTATCAGCAAAAAGATTTTGGGCGCAATCCTGGGTTAACGGCTATCGCAACTCCAACTGGAGAAAACGGCACGCTACTTATTAAGCAAGATGCGACTTTGCATCAGTTAATTCTTGAGCCAAGTAGCGAACTAAACTTTGAGATTGAGTCGGGCCGAAATCTATTCATCCATCAAGTGACAGGCAGCCTTAGTGTCGACAATACCACTTTGACGGCTGGCGACGGCGCGAAGATTGAACACCAAAGTAAGGTTGTTTTGCGCAATACATCAAACGAAAGCACAACAGCCCTGTTGTTTGACTTACCATAACTATCGATTCATCGAGATAAAAACAAAGCCGCCTTGATTTCTCAAGGCGGCTTTTTCGTTTTTCTGACTTTTCATTCAACGCTATTCGTCGGAAGTGCCAGAACCAATTTGCTGAAAACTGTAAGCGGTCAGTGGATCGATCTCTTTGACAATTTCTTCCACTTGCTTAATCGCGTCTACAGACGAGCTAGCTTTACGATAGCTCAAATAAATAGGGCGACACCAATCTTCTACTCCAGACACCTTGTGAAGCTGCCCATTAGCGATAAATGGCTCCACGAGAGAGATTGGTAAGTACGCGGCTCCACCCTTCTCTAAAATAAAGTCCAATGCGATACGCGCTGTTGAAGTGCGTAAATATGGAGCCGGAATCTTAGGGTGACGTTCAGAATGCTCTGAGGAGAAACGCGTCCCCCAGTCAACGTACACATATTTGTTTTCGAAAACGGTGTCTAAAGAATCTTTCTCAGTTGATACCAGAACGAGAACAACATCTGCCACTTTTTTACAGTTAAGCTCATCAGCTTTGATCTGATCGAACGCAAATGCCATATCTAACGTGCGCTCTAGCAAGCTACGACTGAGCATCTCACGTCCCATCACTTCTGCCATGAAGCCATAACCACCAAACGAATCTGTGACGACACTTAAACAATTCTGTAAATAAGCGTCCCAAATGTTTGGCGTGCCACCTAACGTTAGTTGCAGCGCTTTGCCATCTTCAAGCGATAATTCTAGCTTCGCTTGTTGCAATGTAGTGACCATTACCTCGGCATAGCTGATTAAGCGCTCACCTGCAGAGGTCAACTTTATGTTATTTCGATCACGAATAAACAATTGCGTATCGAAGTAACTTTCCAATTGTTTGATACGTGCGCTCACAGCGGCTTGGGTAATATAAAGGTTCTCAGCAGCACGTCCGAAGTGACGAACTCTTGCCAGCTCTAAAAATGTTCGAAAGACTTTTACATCCATAAACCATCTCCTGGTTAATATAAAACCAGATTAACAACTAATTAAAATCATGACGACAAAAAAGTTTTGTTTTTCTTTTGTTAGATTTAAGCCTAATTTTCGCCGTAAGTTCACTACATTCATCAATAACGGTTACAGAGGCTGTTGACATGTCTGACACTGAATTCCGTCATGGCAAAAAACGTTTTTACGATAACGTAAAATTCCCACGCGGCTTTGCAAAGTCTGGCGATTTTACTCTTTCAGAAGAGGAAATCCTAACAATTTATGGGGATACAATGCTTGGCTTAGAGTCAGGCGAATTAACACCTGAAAACAGCGAAGAGAAACACTTCATCAAGGTGTTAGAAAACCCGGGCAAAGCAAAAACAAAACTTGAGCGTACGTGGCTAAAGTACACCCAACTTGCTCGTGGTCGCAAGCGCTTCCATACGCTAAATGGTCGTAACAAGCCTGACGCCACAGAAGAATACATTGAAGAGAGTTTGGTTGAAGACGATTAATAACCAATAACCTAGTTCTCGCCTTTTTCTAGCAGTAGGCGAAAGCTCGTTTGACTTTACTGAGCGAGCAAGACAAGCTCATTTCTTCTCCTAAAGCCCAAGGGGGCATTCTCCCAAGGGCTTTTTTAATATTTGGGTGATGACCGTTTACTTGGCGAGCGTCGCAATCTTTTTCAGAAAGCTCTCTTTCAAATGCACTTGGTCATATTCCAAGTGATAGGTGTTGTGGAAGCCAATTTTTAGCTCAACACCATTCCCTCTCAAGAAAACGTTGTACCCATCGTAGTCAGAAAACGCTTCTACACCTTCATACATTTTACCAAATTCGGTTGGCGTACCGTTGTTCATCACACATTCGTAAGCCTGTAGTACTTTGCTCGGATCTAACTCATTTTTCATACCGAATTCCTCACTGGTTTACACATTTCAATTATGGTTAAAGAATGAGCGCCATGCCATATCTAACCCATAATATTTGAAGTTCTTGTGCGATTTCGCACTCTGTAGGTTGTTAAAAAACAAGGTTAAGTGCGAAGGCAGAACTTAATTTAGATCATAAATTTTATCTATTGATTCGTCAGTTTCATAATGCAATTTCTTTGTGAAAAATCGTCTTATAAAAGCATTTAGATATAAAAATCGTCGACAAAACCAACATTGGTTAAAGAAAAAGCAAAATTTTGACCTAAAACAATAGCAGTTCGCCATTACTTATTTTATAATGCGAATTAATGTTTCAGTACATCGTCAATTCCAATAACTAGGGGCACAAAATGAGACTTATCCCGTTAACTCGAGCAGCACAAGTAGGTAAGTGGGCAGCTGCGCATATCGCTAAGCGTATCAACGACTTTAAACCTACTGCTGAGCGTCCATTCGTTCTGGGTCTACCAACTGGTGGCACTCCTCTAGCAACCTACAAAGCCCTAATCGAGCTTTACCAAGCCGGCGAAGTCAGCTTCAAAAACGTCGTGACTTTTAACATGGATGAGTACATTGGCATCCCTGCGGATCACCCAGAATCTTACCGCTCGTTCATGTACAACAACTTCTTTAATCACATTGATATTCAAGAAGAAAACATCAACCTACTGAACGGTAACACAGACGATCACGACGCAGAATGTAAGCGTTACGAAGACAAAATTAAGTCTTACGGCAAGATCAACCTGTTCATGGGCGGCGTGGGTAACGACGGTCACATCGCGTTCAACGAGCCAGCGTCATCTCTTTCTTCTCGTACTCGCATCAAGACCCTCACTGAAGACACTCGCATTGCGAACTCTCGCTTCTTTGACGGCGATATCAACCAAGTGCCTAAATACGCGCTGACTATCGGTGTTGGTACGCTTCTAGACTCAGAAGAAGTGATGATCTTGGTCACTGGCCATAACAAAGCTCAGGCACTTGAAGCAGCCGTGGAAGGTTGTGTAAACCACCTATGGACAGTTTCTGCTCTTCAACTTCACCCTAAAGCGGTGATCGTATGCGACGAACCAGCTCAACAAGAACTGAAAGTGAAGACAGTGAAGTACTTCTCTGAGCTAGAAGCAGAAAACATCAAAGGCTTTTAACCCATAGGATGGCAGCCTAGAAACACACTAAAAATACAAAACCCGTGTTGAACACGGGTTTTTTCTTATCTGAACAGCGGGCTTAAGTCGTCAATAAGCTTTAATACCAAACTGACGAAGACGCTTAGGAAGCACTTCATCCAACTTGTCTAGTTCACTCGGTTCGACTTCGATAAGATTGAAATGATGCTGCTCATAAACAGTACGAATGGTCTCACGGTCGGCCTGAGCCATCTCCCCATCGTCACTTCCCCAAAATTGCAAATAGACTTTGCCACCTGGCAAGTAAAAATCGCTAGTGACATCTTGGTCAATCGGCAACTGACGCTCATAAGCGTGCACAACACCAGCCAAGTACAGCCAGTTGTCGATGAGCAACTCCCCCTTAGAGCGCACGTAATGCCCATCTAATGTTCGGTGCTTGGCTTCAAATTTTTGGCGAAAGCTTGAGTACGATTTATCCGTAGAATGTGACTCCGCGTCTTGCCCTAAAAACTCAATGACAGACTGCTTAAGACGCTTGTTACGCAGCACCACATCGTGCCATACGACAAAGGTATTTTGTGTTTCTTTATCGGTTCTTTGCTGCCCACCAGCGCGCACACCAGCTTCTGTGACACTCCATCCCTCTTCGGATTTGGTCAACCAACCCAGTTCACTCAAAAGCTGGTTCATGCGCTTCGCATTCAATTTCAGCTTTTCACCCAGTTGTGTCGCGCTCAATGTTTTCCCTGAGCTGGGAGTCAGCTCAATATGTAAGTTGGTCGGCCAGACGATGAACTGGCCAAATTTAGGGTGATCCACATACTCACCGCCAAACTTTGCCCCTTCTTCGGTCAAAATCCACTTTTCATCTTGGCGAACGATGTAGCCTGCACGTTTGAGATCGGCAAACAGCAGCTTAGCTTCTACCTTGCGCATTTTCGCTAATGCCGACGTCGATATTTTTTCAGACATGTGGGTACCTCATGCTGCTGCAAAATTGAACACTATGTCGTCATAGTAACGCATTGATTTCACGGCTTGAAGTCAGGCAAACAAGATTTCGTGTTACAAATAGCAAAGCCAGCGTATAGGTGCTGGCTTTGTTATTTCGGTAAGAAAGCGAATGTTATCGAATAAAAGCGATGCATCCTTGCAAAATCACTAAATTCACAATGTCGATGAAGAATGCACCGACAATTGGAACCACCATAAATGCTTGTGGTGATGGACCATATCGACTCACGATGGAGCCCATATTCATGACCGCAGTCGGTGTAGCACCTAACCCAAAACCGCAGTGTCCGCTAGCGATCACCGCCGCATCGTAGTTGCCTCCCATCATGCGGAATGTTACGTAGTAAGTGAACATCGCCAACACTGCCGACTGAATAGCAAGAATAATAAGGAATGGGATCGCAAGATCGAAAATATTCCACAATTTCAAACTCATCAAGGCCATGGCAAGAAATAGAGATAGTGCAACCGTGCCAAGAATATCAACGGTTTCTAAATCAACCTTGCGCGCCTTCGTCACTTCCATGATGTTAGTGATAACAACACCAATAAACAGCGCATACACAAAATCGGGAATCATTAACCACTTGATGTCAAAACTGCTTACCCAACTCTCCAGATACTTCGCGCCTGTCACGCAAAGTAGAATGATGGACAAGCTTTCAACGACTCTTTTCGCTGTGACGCGATCTTCCTCATGTTCGTTGTACGTCACCAGTTCAGGGAAACTCTGATGACTTTGATTGGTGCGTCCGTATTCCGATTCCAAGTTGTGTTTGTTTAGTAGCTTTTGTGCAACAGGGCTGCCAATAATCCCGCCCATCACCAAGCCAAATGTAGCAGAAGCCATTGCCACCTCTAGAACATTATGCAAACCATACATTTCTTGAAAAGTTTGGGACCACGCAGCTCCAGTTCCATGTCCGCCAGAAAGCGTAATGGATCCGGCGATCAACCCCATGAGTGGATCTAACCCCAACGCTGTTGCTAAGGACACACCGACCGCATTTTGGATAAGAATGTAGACCGATGCCACAACTAGGAAGATGAAAACCTTCGCACCGCCTTTAATCAGTTGGGTGTAATTTGCCGCTAAGCCAACGGTTGCAAAAAACATCAGCATAAAAACGTTTTGCAGTGGTAAATCAAAGGATACATCCACACCGTTTAAGTGCATCGTCGTGATTACGCAAGCGACCACTAGACCACCAACAATTGGCTCTGGAATATTAAATTTTTTTAAGGTTGGTAACTTGGTATTGATGAACTGCCCTAAAAACAACACGCAAATTGCGACAAGGAACGACTCCTGTGGGCCGATAGATATTACCTGATTCATGAGACCTCTTTACTCTACTCTTTCTCATTCATTGAGCACGCGCTCAACGTGAGATAGGTGCCTAAGCCAGTCAGATTGCCTCTCGAAACTTTTGTTTTCTAGGCCTCTTTGACCATTGATTCTCATCAAGTAAGAAATAGGCAGAGCTAAAATTATGCTAATTATCATTCAGTGAGAATATTCATTTAGAACAGGCGATAAGTGTATTAATGGGAAGAGAAAAACAACACTTCTCAACTTATGAGAAGCAATTAATTTCCATATAAAACAAAACCTCAAAACAACGACCACATAGGTGGATATTTAGAGCGAATGAGACAGGCGGATACACTAGGTTTTAAATTATTACTTTCTCTCTAATGCACTAGGTGTTATACATATATATAACACCATCTCAACCAAGAGATTCACTCATGACTAATTGGCATGATCGCCAACCGATATTTCGACAGTTGGCAGACCAGATCACGCAGCAAATACTGCAAGGTGTCTGGCAAGAAGGCGATGCTCTGCCCTCCGTCCGTAGCATCTCTGCAGATATGAAAATTAACCACCTCACCGTTATGAAAGGCTATCAATTGCTTGTTGATGACGGGCTAGTGGAGAAAAAACGCGGTCAAGGTATGTTTGTCGCTTCAGGAGCAAAGCTCAAATTACTCGCAGACGAGAAGGCACGTTTTCTTCAGCAACAAATTCCGCAGATAGCCGACACAATACAGCGTCTGGATATGTCACTCGACGAATTCATTCAACAACTAAAACCACACTTGAAAGGTGACCAATGAGCGCATTAGTCAGTGTAAACAACGTCTCCAAGCAATATCAGCAACAAGGAGAAGCACTGCATGAAGTGAGTTTCGACCTACATGCAGGACAAGTACTTGGCTTACTCGGCCATAATGGCGCAGGTAAATCAACGCTTATTAATGCCCTACTCGGTGCACATGAATATCAGGGCACTATTCGTATCAACGGATTTGAACCCATTATGCAACGCGACAAGATAATGCAGAGCTTATCCTACATCTCGGATGTCAACGTTCTGCCAGATTGGATGACCGTTGCTCAACTGCTTAACTATACCGAGGGCGTGCACCCAGGGTTCAATCGCGCCCAAGCAGATACGCTACTTCGTCAAACGGACATCAAACCTCGTGCGCGTATCAAATCTTTATCCAAAGGGATGAAGGTGCAATTACACCTCGCGATTGTGATCGCGACCAACACCCAAATCCTCATATTGGATGAACCGACACTCGGGTTAGATCTCGTGTATCGCGAGACGTTTTATCGTCACTTATTGGAATGGTTTCACGACGGCGAGCGCGTGTTGATCATCGCCAGTCATGAAGTATCAGAGATTGAGCACTTGCTGACAGATGTTCTGATTCTTAAGCATGGTCGCCCCGTTCTGCAAACCTCGATGGACAGTATCAGTGAAGACTATTTCATTCTTGAAGCCAACGACGAGCACCGCACACAAATTGAAGCGATGAACCCACTCTCGTCACAAAAAGGCCTCGGTTCAACGAAATGGTTACTCAAAGCCCAGTATGCCCAACAAGCAGAAACAATGGGTTCCATCCATGGGGTGAAGTTAGCGGATCTATTTTTAGCATTGCAGAAGGAGGCAGAGTAATGCGTTCAGTTGTCGCGATGTTGCAAAAAGAGTGGTTAGAAAACCCTCTTGTTTTACGTATTCCACTGTTTGTGTTGGCGTGTGGAGTTATTCTCTTTGTGAGTTTGATGAGTAACGACACTCTACAACACAATATGTTTTTCCAAATGAGCTTTGGTGGCGATGTCAGTGACATTCACAAAGAGCTTGGTGATGATGTCAATATGTTGATTACCGGAGGAGCAGGGCTGCTGTCTATCTTGTTAGCCGTTCAGTACTTCCCAAGAACGCTACGCAAAGAACGGGCGGAAGGCAGCATTATGTTTTGGCGCAGTATGCCTGTCAGTGACATAAAAACCCATTTAGTGAAGCTAGGATTTGGCTTATTGGTGATTCCGCTCGTCTGCTCGGTGCTCGTACTCGCTGCAAATTTAATGTTGTGGTTGCTGAACATCTCTACTGATCACCAATTGGCTTTATTGTACCGCCAAGCCTCGTTAGGTTACGTGCTGCTGCATTGGGGAGAGTTTTTAATCAGAATGTTGTTCGCCGGTATTCTGCTGTTACCGCTGGCATTAACTGCGATGGCTATTTCACAAAAAGTGAACTCACCACTGGTCATTTTGTTTATCGCCATTTATGCGCTGCGTTGGATGCCTATCGCACTTTTTGGTTTCTACGGACTAGATCAGTTTTTCTCCGAAGTGCTTTACCTTCCGCTGCACGCCATTATTACTCCAAACCCATTCAATGCCATTCCTCAAGCGGGTTGGTTAAACGTCGGCATTTACGCCTTCATTGGTATTCTTGGTTGGACAGCTAGCCTCAAGTTCAGCCGAACTATCCAATAATTTTTCGTTCAATAAACGACCAAACCAAGTCATAAAAAAACGGTCACAACCAGTGTTGTGACCGTTTTTATTTCGCCTCTAGGAGCTCATCCACTTAACTTTAACCAAGGAATGAAATGTAGCCTTGCAAGATAATTAAGTTGACGATGTCGATAAAGAAAGCCCCCACAATTGGCACCACCATAAATGCCTGCGGCGACGGGCCAAATCGGTTAACGATAGAGCCCATGTTCATCACGGCTGTTGGGGTTGCCCCCAAGCCAAAACCACAGTGACCACCCGCAATAACCGCAGCGTCATAGTTGCTTCCCATCACTTTGAACGTAACGTAGTAAGTGAAGATAGCTAAGACCACAGACTGCACAGCTAAAATGACCAAGAATGGAATCGCTAAGTCAAAGATATTCCATAACTTCAAGCTCATTAATGCCATCGCCAAGAACAATGACAAAGAAACGGTACCGAGCATATCGACGGTTTCTGCATCTAACTTACGAAGCTTGGTCACCTCCAAGAAGTTCGTGATGATCACACCAATGAACAGCGCATATACAAAGTCTGGAATCATCAACCATGAGATTTCATACGTGCTAACCCATTGCTCAACATACTTCGCCCCAGTAACACAGATCAGTAGGAAGAAGAGTTTCTCAACCACTTTTTTCGCCGTTACTTTATCTTCTTCATATTCGTTGTAGGTCACCAACTCAGGGAATTTTTCGTGAGTTTTGGCATCTCGACCACCACGACCATACTCCGATTCAATGCTGTTTTTTTCTACGAGGCGCTGCGCTACAGGGCTACCAATGATACCGCCGATGATCAAACCAAAAGTCGCTGATGCCATTGCAATTTCTAAGACGTTATCCAATCCATACACGTCTTGAAAGGTTTGTGACCACGCAGCACCTGTACCATGACCACCTGACAGAGTAATCGAGCCAGCAATTAACCCCATCAAAGGATCTAAACCGAGCGCCGCCGCGAGTGAAACGCCAACGCCGTTTTGTATGATGATGTAAAACGATGCGACAGCTAAGAAGATAAAAACCTTCGCACCTCCTTTCATCAACTGAGTGTAATTTGCGGCCAAACCAACCGTCGCAAAAAACATTAACATAAACGTATTTTGTAATGGCAAGTCGAACTCTAAGTCGATGCCGTTGAAATGAAGAGCAGTAATCATGCAGGCCACAATAAGACCACCTACAATCGGCTCAGGTATGTTGAATTTCTTTAAAATCGGTAGCTTAGCATTAATAAAATGCCCCAGGAAAAGCACACTGATTGCGACCAAGAAGGACTCCAGTGCACCTACAGATATTAAATGATTCATATCGCCTCTTATTATTGTTCTCTTCATTCTCCGTAATGAATGAGTGTTAGTTTAACCTTCGTTCAATAGCAAATTTTCTCGCTTTATTGTTTCGAAAATACTCAAAAAGTTGGTGTAGATGCGCCTTAGGCTAGTTTAAGGGGCGCTCCTTAAGCGATGTGTCAGTTTTTACGCTGTTAGCAAGCCCTTAAATGTGAAAGGAGCTGTATCAGCTCCTTCAAATGGCCCCTCGCAATACCTGTGCGTTATCGCTTGGGGTGTCGTGTTGTGAGTAAATTCTGGGTGACACTTTCTGAACCACTTCGGGCTCCCTTACTTAAACAGAATGTGTCAATTACTATCAAACAAAGTTCCTTCCCGTTGTAACCGCTAAACGCCGAGAGCGCGTTCAAAACAATTGGGTTTGCCTGTTCCTGTCGTAGCTTTTCAACTCTGGCTCATGGTGTATAAACGAGCCGAATCCAAGGAAACTCTCAGGCTGCAACAAACGTTTTCGTTACAACGGAGCAGGATTATAACATATCGCTGATAATTTTCTTCAATTCAGTGACATTCACCAACCCCATGGTTAAACCTTGCAATGATTAACTGCCTATTATCATTTTTACAGATAAAGATCGAAGCACAGTTACTCAGTAAGCTTCTTAGAATACGATGCATAGCTAATAACTTCACCGCCGTTCTTATCCAAGAGGTCTTGATAAACGCCCTAGACAACCAAGCAGCCGAAATATGCGATGTTATCATGATTGCTTTTCGAGACCGACGTCCCGACTTTGGCTAATGAGTACAACCCCAACTATGCATCAGGCAAAAACATGTATAATTTTTTATACAAGTTATTCAATAACAAGAGTCCCACATGAACATTCATTCGCTTTGCGCTGCGCTATTACTCAGCGTCGTCTCATCAGCTACAGCAGCTGAAAACATTCGTATTCAATATTCTCCCGTAGAGACAACTCATGAAAAAATCGCCCAACAATCGATTCAAAGCAGCGATGTAAACACCATCTTTGCTGAGCTATCTCAGGCCTACTTTCCATTTGATAAAGCTCTCACGCTGGTTTACGGCGGAGAAGATGGTCCAATGTATGACCCTGATACACACACAATATACGTTCCTTACACTTTTTATTTGGAGTCGCTCAATTACTTCTCCAATAATCAGTATGAAGAACGCTTCGGAAAATCCCCAAAAACAGGGGCGCTAGATACGTTATTGCACACTTTACTTCATGAAGCTGGACATGCTTACATCGAAGATCAAAGCATCCCTGTTCTCGGAAAAGAAGAAGATGCGGTCGATAATTTTGCCACTATTTTAATGATTGACTTCCTAGAAGATGGCGCAGATATGGCCATTAGCGCCGCCGACATGTTCGCATTCGAATCCGACGACAGACCGGACTACTACGATTTTGGCGAGTACATTGACGAACACAGCTTTGATTTGCAGCGTTACTTTTCAACGTTATGTCTGGTGTACGGTAGTGATCCTGAGCAATACAAAGCCTTACTCGATGAAGTAGAAAAAGACTACCTGCGTGATCGCAAAGAGTTCTGCCAATTCAATTACGGCAACATTCGCGACAATTGGCTGCATTACTTGCAAAACAATGAACCAAAAGAAAATTCGCCACGTAAAAGCGATTAGAAAATCTCAAACAAGAAAACCGCAATGACAAAACTCACCATATTTTAGCCCGCTTTGTGCCAAAGAGATGAAGGCGCTAAAACAACGCGATGCCAAGCAGCAAATCAAAACCGTCGATATCTATAGTGATGCATTCGCAGATTATCCTCAGATCGATCCTGAACAAGCCGACACCATTTTGCACGCCCTCAACGAAAAGGGGGAGCTTCTGCTTGGGTTGGACGTGACTCATCGTGCGTGGCAATTAGTTGGTCGCGGTTGGCTCTACGCTCCACTGCGTTGGCGCCTCGTTAAACCTGTTGCTGACTGGCTTTACCTGAAATTCGCAAAGAATAGGTATCGCGTCTCATATTGGTTAACGGGGACTTCTCGTTGCAATAGTGGGTCGTGTTCACGTTAATTGTGATCCCGCTTAAAAATGCTACGACCTTCGTCTAGATTTACAAATTTCCAGTACTTCTGATTGAGTAACTCGGTTAATCTCTAAGCATTACAACAATAAGTATTAACACTTTTATCAGGCAAGCTTATTCAGCTTGTCACTTGTAACGCTGCGCCGAGAGAAGGACGTCTCTATGAATCTGACGATCAGAAAACGACTATATATCCTTTCAATAATTCCAATTCTAACTATGGCAATAGGCATGATGTGGTTCACCTACGTACAAACCACGGCCTACAACGAGCACGAGATTGAGCAAACTCGAAGTCGAATGATGGAGATGAAAAAAGCCGAACTCAAAAGTTACGTACAAATGGCGCGTTCCGCTGTCGAGCCGCTACTCGCACAAAATGCCCCACTGGAAGAGGCTCTGCCTATCTTGAAACAACTAGAGTTTGGTCAATCCGGCTACATCTTTGGTTATGATTCAAAAGGCGTTCGCGTCGTGGTGGGTAAAAACACCAAAGGCATCGGGGAAAACTTCTATAACTTGCAGGACAAGAAAGGCAATTACCTGATTCAGGATTTGCTAAAAAATGCCAAAACTGGTGAGTTCACGACTTATTACTTCCCGAAACTCGGTCAGAGTGAAGCACTACCGAAACTGAGCTACTCAGTCTTTATTCCTGAATGGGACTTGATGTTGGGAACGGGTTTCTACACGGACGATATCGACGCCATTGTGGCAGACATGGAAAAAGCCGCACACGAAGATCTCAACACCACACTAACTGCGATAGCCCTGTTTTGTGCCTCGATTACAGCGATAGTTGCAGTCTTTGCCGTGTTTGTTAACCGCAGCATCATGAAGCCTATTGAGCAGTTTGATGCTTCAATTCACTCTTTCGCGCAAGGCGATGCAGATTTAACCGCGCGCATGGAAGAATCGAGCGTGCCGGAGTTCACCCAACTTAGCCGTAACTTCAATATCTTCGTTGAAAGCCTGCAAGGCATCATTAAGAGCGTTAGCCACGTAGGACAAGAAGTGGTTTCAGAGACCAACGAGATGTCACAGCGTGCATCGCAAGTGGATGAATTAGCTTCTGGTCAACGTGAAGAGACCGAACAAGTCGCTGCGGCAATGACCGAGATGACAGCAACGGCGCACGAGATTTCAAACAACGCTAACCAAGCAGCGCAATCAGCCAGAGACGCCGATGAAAACTCACAACAAGCAAAACACATTGTTGATTCAGCAGCGAACTCTGTCGAAGCACTCGCGCTAGAGGTGTCGGAAGCCAGCACGGTGATTTCTCGTTTAGAGAGCGACGTAAAAAACATTTCTTCTTCTCTGGAAGTGATTCAGGATATAGCCGAGCAAACTAACCTATTGGCACTGAACGCAGCCATTGAAGCAGCCCGTGCAGGCGAACAAGGTCGCGGCTTCGCAGTCGTTGCCGATGAGGTTCGTAAACTGGCGAGTCGCACTCAAGACAGCACAGGCGAAATTCACCAAATGATTGAGCAATTGAAGTCTGGCTCGGATGCAGCAGTGAAAGCCATGGGTTCAAGCCAAGCGCGCGGTGAAGCAACGGTTGAAGAAGCACGAGCAGCCTCTGCCGCACTGCAAGAAATCCAAGCCGCAATTGCTAACATCATGGACATGAACACCTTGATCGCAACGGCAACCGAAGAGCAAAGCCAAGTTGGGCAAGAGATTTCACAACGCATCGAAGTGATCTCTCAACAAAGCAGTCAGTCGGCAAGCCTTGCGAATCAAAACCGTGCAGGCAGTGGCAACCTTAACCACAAAGCCAACGAACTGTACGACTTGGTCGGTCGCTTTACGGTCTAGAGCTTTCCTCAAACACTCAACATGCAAACAGCGACGCCAAAACGTCGCTGTTTTTATTTCTGCTATCATAATGCGACTTAGCTATAATGCCGCCAACTTAGCTCCCATAAGGGCAAAACAAGATGATTATTATGACCACCAATTTCGGTGACATCGAGATTGAACTGAACCTAGAACGAGCGCCAGTTAGCTCAAAGAACTTCAAAAAATACTGTGAAGATGGCTTCTACAACGACACCATTTTCCACCGCGTTATCGACGGCTTTATGATTCAAGGTGGCGGTCATACCGAAGACATGGCAGAAAAGCAAACGCGCGGACCAATCGCGAACGAAGCAAACCGTGGTCTAAAGAACCTTGTTGGCACTATCGCAATGGCGCGTACCGATGCTCCGCACTCTGCAACGGCACAGTTCTTCATTAACTTGGAAGACAATGATTTCCTAGACCACACCGCAACCACCAACCTAGGCTGGGGCTACGCCGTGTTTGGTAAAGTGACTGCGGGTATGGATGTCGTAAACCGCATCGCGAAAGTGAAAACGACCTCTAAACTTGGCCACGATGATGTGCCTTGCGATCCAATCATTATCGAGAAAGTGACGATCAGCGAATAAGCTCATTCATCTCTTCGGAGAAATCGTCGCTATAAAACGACAAAAGCGCCTAACATCTTATGACCTAGGCGCTTTTTGTTGCTGAAAAAATGAGCAGCGAGTTTACAGTGTAAAGAGTGAGCAGTTCTAGCGATTACATCCCTTTGAACAAACTTTGAGATGCACGGCTCACAGCGAGCTTAGTTTCTCCAACGTGAACAAACATTCTGCCAGCAAAGTCTTTGTTTACTTTGCTAATTTTGCACACTTGCACCACGCTTGAACGGTGCACTTGCCAGAACTGTTCTGGGTTAAGCTGCCCTATCAACTCTTTCAACGATGTACGAATCAAATACTCCTGCACTTTGCCTTGTCCTTGTTGGGCATACACAGAAACGTATTTTTCTTCCGCTTTGAAATACAACACATCAGACGTGGCGATCAGATGAATATCTTCCCCTTGCGTCGCTTTAATCCACTGAAGGTATTGCGGCGTTTGTGGCGCGGATAATTGCTGCAACTGCTCTAATAGGCTGCTCATCTGCACATTACTGCTTTCTTGCTCTCGCTTAGCAAGGCGTGCTTTCACTCTTTCACACGTCGTCAGGAGGCGCTCATCCGAGATAGGCTTGAGCAAATAATCGGCGGCATTTTGTTCAAAGGCTTTGATGGCGTAATCATCGTACGCGGTGACAAACACAATCAAAGGTGGATTGGCGAGTTGATTGAGTTTTTGCGCTAATGTCATGCCATCCAAAACTGGCATACGAATATCGAGAAACGCAATATCAGGTTGACTTTGCTCAATGGCTTGCAACGCTTGTTCACCATCGGCGACTTTGGCTATCACCTCTAGCTCTGGCCACACTTCAGCTAGGCTTTTATCAAGATGACGCCTCAATAACGGTTCATCATCAGCAATAATGGCAGTAAACCCTGTATTCATTCCTTTCTTCCTTGATTACGATTCCATTGGCCAGCGCAAGCGAACACAAACGCCACCCTGAGCAGACTCACTGATAGAAACCTCTCCTTGCCCTGCGAACAAAGCTTCAACTCGCTGCTTGAGATTACTTAAACCGACGCCAGAGCCCATGTGCCCACTCACGTGATTCAAGCCAACACCCGTGTCTCTGACTTCAATCTTCAAGTTCTGTTGTTCGCGCTTAATGAGCAAGCTGACTTCGCCACCTTCTCGCTTCGGTTCAATACCATGGATGATGGCGTTTTCGATTAAAGGTTGGAGCATCATCGGCGGTAACTCGGTTCTGCCTAGTCCCTCTTCCACCTCAATCTTGTAGCTGAGTCGGTCACCTAAACGGGTTTGCTGAATGCCTAAATAAGCCTCAAGTAACGCCGTTTCATTGTCTATGGTGGTGTGTTCTTCGCGTGAGCTTTTTAGCGTTGCTCGCAGCAGTGCGGTTAACTGTTCTAGCATCAGCTTGGCTTTATCAACATCTTGCGACATGAGCGCGCTGATATTCGCCAAAGTATTGAATAAGAAATGCGGTTCAATCTGGCTTTGCATCTGCTTAAGCTGACTCAGCAACAGCGCACGATCTTGCTCTGCTTTCTCGCGTTTGATGGCTTCCAACTCTCGCTGAGCGATCGCATGTTGCTCGCGTGAGTAGAAATAGAAAAAGCACATGGCACTGAATAACAATCCCATGAGACCAACCGACAGCATACTTGAGACACCGAAGTATTCCCCAAGCCAAAGCTGAGCGTTCACCACACCAAACAATAAGCATGCCGTCAGCGAGATAGCCACTTCAGCTAAACGAGGAATGGTAGGAAACAAGCGGTCGACAAGCCATGAGAAGAAGATAGCCGAATAGCCAAATCCAAAACTCACCATAACATGAACGTAAAATGAGCCGCCCCAAACAGAAAGCGTCATTGCTGCGATAAAGAGACAAAATGCCGTGGTCACTAATAAGCTACGCGACCATCCACTTTTCACCACTGATTTTGCTGAACACATTTAGAATTTCCCTTTGATGTTAAATACAATCATATGCTTATCATTGATTTGTGCGTAAGCAGATTGGTCGTCTCCGGTTAAAAAGCGTGCGGCAACTTCCACTTCTACACTTTGATCGCCAGTATCAATCCATTGGTAGTTAAGCCACTGCGTGACAATCACACCACCATCTTGTGGCGCCAACATCACATCCAACGTAGGGGTTACATCACTTAGCCAGCCCATATCCCCTTTGCCGTTCCATGCAGCCCATGCTTCCACATCCCAACTCCAGTGCAGCATTACGTTATGCTGAACGATATTGGCATGCTGAAACCCTTGGGCGTAGCTTGTCGCAAGTAGAGCGCTGCTAGCCAACAGAGAGTTGTTAGGTTCAGGGAGCTGAGAGAGTAATTCGCCACGCTCTATTGCTTGCTGCCATTCGCTTTTCGACCATGCACGACTGTCGTACCAATATTCAGCGATCACGTTGTGTCCAGCTTGGTTTGCCCAGTTCACCCCAACTAAAGCTTGGAATGCGCTTCCCTGCTCCTCAACTGAAACGGGTTGGTAAAGATCATCCTGCTGAAACTGATAGCCGACACTTTGCTTTTGCCACAGCATGGAACCGTGCATGGCGATGGATTCATCCCACACGGCAATGGCACTGGCTCCGAGTAAACCTCGGCGCACATCATCGTAATAACCAATAAGTTGATACTCGGTGTCTCCCACCAGCGCATAACGACGAATACCAACACCTTGTTGCTCTGCGGCTTGATCAAGTGCACTTTGGTCTTGTTGCCCCCAGCTTGAATCGGTCGCAATGACGGTCCATTCGCCGTCCATATCATAGTGTGAAAGTGAAAACACGCCCGCCCCCTCTTCTGCGACTAAGCCAACCGGGTTTTGTCGATAAGGCTTAAACAGGTCCAAAGGTCGGTAGCCATAACCCACGCCCCAATCCACGCGCAACTTACCCAAACTCACATCAAGTGTAGTGTCACCGACTTGCCACTCTCCTAGCCAAGCAAGCTCTCGAATCAGTAGTTGGTTATCAGCTTCACTCAACCACTCACTCTCTCCTTGTTGGTTGAGGTACAACCCTTGGCTGTACAGAGCAAACAAGCCACTGAAGTTTTGATAATTCACCTGCACATCCAACAGTGCATTCAGTGAATCACGAGAACTGCCCTGCGCCTGCATAAATGCGCTGTCACGCTGCTTGGCAGTTTCGTAACTGACAGCCCAATCCCACTCAAAACTCAGCTCATCATTGGCAAAAACTGGGGCTGCTGCGCCCACACACAACGACGCAGCAATCAACAAACTGGTGCTTTTGTTAAGGTTAGGCTGGTGCGATTTCATGTGACTTCCTTGCTCGTTTTCATGGTTCTATTTATGGAGTTCAGGCTAAAGCTGAGTCGTATTGGCTTTCGGCAAATAGCTTGGGTTGTAGAACTTGTTGTCCAGCAGCCAAGGCACGATCTCTTGATACTCGATAACGGTCTTTTTGCTCGGCTGAATGCTATCAAGCAAGGTCATCTCACTGACGTAGTCTTCACCGTTGTCAGTTGCACGCCCATATTGCGCTTGCTTGGCGAGTTTGCCAGAGCGCAAGTAAAGATCAGCTTTGATTGGAAACGCATCTTGCTCAGACAACCACAAGTCGATCTTCTGATAGCTCGCCCCTTTGGTTTTCGCGGTTAACGCAAGGTGATAAGCCGCGACACTTTCTCCGTTCACCGAAACAGTTTCTGTCGCTCTCCATTCACCTTGATAATCTTGGCTCCACGTCAAGGTTGAGATGTCGCCGATAGACGCTTCACCAAGCAGCTTCTGCATTGGCGTAATGCGAATCGGACGGCGGCTCTTTGGCATTTGTAGCCAATAGTTGTCGCCCATCATCAACATCTTTTGCCCGGCTTCGACTGCCGATTTGAACACCACCAGCGATTCACGATTTGGGCGCGTGTACACGTGGTAAAGGCGGGTTTTATCTAGTTCTTGGTCTTGATATAAGCGCACCAATGACACCACTTTGGAGGAATCATCTTGCAAGCGGTAGCTGTCAGCTTTTTCAATCAATTGCGCGACTTGCTGTGCATCTAGCGCTGTTTCATTCGCACTGGCATTCATGCTTGCAACGCCGCTTGCCGTCAGCAATGCAATTGGTAATAGTGATTTGAAATTAAACATAAATCAGAGCCTCCGTAATTGGCTTGTTCACCCCTTTGCGTGCCGAGAAAAATGCCGCAACCAAACAAATCATCAATACTGCGAGTCCAGCTATAGCCACCAGCTCCCAAGAGAAGTAAATCGTTAATGGGTAACCTTCTGTGCGTCCTGGCGGTGGCGGCATTTGCACATCCACGACCATCAGTAAGACGGTGACTAGCGCCGTAAACAAAGCACCGATTAAGCTGCCAATCACGGCAAGTAACCCTGCTTCGCGCAAGAACCCAGCAATAATTTCGCGAGGGTAGCTACCAAGTGCTGACAAGGTGCCAATTTCACGGGTGCGTTCCGTTACCGACATGGTCATGGTGTTAAACAGCGCGACAAATACCACCAGTGCCATTACTGCACCCATGATGCCGAAGATACGGTCGTACAAATCTTTCACTTTGAGATAGAAGAACGCGCGTTCTTGCCAAGGCGTAATCTCAATATCTTGATCACCAAAGTTCTGCTTTTGCTTACTCAGAACCGAAGCCACTTGTTGCTCGACTTGGTTAGTTAAACTGGTGTCGAACAGGAAGACAGATAACGCACTGACTTTGTCTGAACCGAGCAGCGATTGCGCGCTGTTGATGTGCACGTACAGCTGGCGTTTATCAAGCTCTGGTACGCCTGTTGAATAGATGCCACGTACTTTGAAGTCATACGCGTTCAACGCACCGTCGGTTGTGGTCGCCAGCAAAGTGATCCAATCACCAACGTGCACGCTTAGGTTGTTCGCTAAATCAATGCCAAGCATCACTTCTGGCTCTGCTGGGTCATAACGCGATGCATGAATGTTGGACAGCGTCTGCCCTTCGCGCACATCCAAAAACGGCCCTTTCATATCGAATTCGCGCTCGTTCACGCCAATGCCGATAAAGATCGACGACTTGTTGCCGTTGGAAATCAAACCACTGAACTCAACTCGAGGCTGCACACCTCGCACTTCATTCAACCCAATCAATTGCTTGGTGATGTCGTCCGCATGAGTTAACCCATTACTCAGCGGCATCTCTTCTTCTTTGGCGAAGTAACCCGGTGTGGTTAACGTCAGATGCCCCGTGTCACGTGCTGTCGATTCTTTCAAACTGTCGTAGGTGTAAAGACCAAAACCACCCGCACTGGTTAACGCAAACACGGCAATGGCGATGATCAGCATCGACAACAAACTGCGGCGGCGATTACGTTGCAGGTTCAACCAAGCAAGGCGAACGGAAACTGGAATTAGCTTGCCCATGAAACCTCCTCCACACTTGCGTGCGTTTGGGTAATCTTGCCGTCCACCAACTCAATGGTGCGGTCACAACGGGATGCCATGCGAGGGTCGTGAGTGGCGACGATAAAAGTGGTGCCAAGCTCGTGTCCGAGCCCTTTCATAATGTCGATGACCTTATTGGCAGTTTGGCTATCAAGACTTGCGGTTGGCTCATCAGCAATCACCAATGCTGGTTTGTGCACTAAGGCGCGTGCAATTGCCACACGCTGCTGCTGGCCGCCAGACAGGTTATCGGGCATGTGATGAATAAACTCACTCAAGCCAACGTGTTCTAGCATTTGTGTGGCGAGCTCGGTTTGTTCTGCTTTTGAAAAACCATTGAGGTGTAGCGGATAAGCCACGTTCTCTAACGCTGTCATCACGGGGACAAGATTGAATTTTTGGAACACAAAGCCAAGCTTTTCACGGCGCATTTTCGCAGCTTGCATTTGTCCGGTTGGATATGGGCTGCCTGCAAATGTCACCTGACCTTGGTATTGAGTATCCAGCATGCCAAGCACATTAAGTAAGGTGCTTTTGCCTGAGCCCGACGGTCCACACAATGCCACCATTTCGCCGGCAAATACTTCACCAGACACGTCTCGCAATGCACGCACGGTTTGGCTGCCAAGGGCGTAATCGCGACTAAGTTGATTAAAAACGATCATGACGCCTCCCTAATATTTCGCTAGCAACGCTTTCGCGGTTTGCGTTTCTAGATTGCTGTCGCCCAATTGCTCCATTTGCGCTAACCATGTTTTGGCTTGTTGGACATCTTCAGCGCGTAGTGCTGCTTCAATGGCGTAGCGATAAATCCACGAAGTAGCCGCGAAAGGTTGTTGGCTAAAACTCGGTTCATCGAGCAATGAAAGGTACAGCTCGTAGCCACGCTCAAAGTGATTGAACATATCAGGTAGAGAGGTAAACGTAGTGGCTGCCATGGCGGTGGCTAATTGGTATTCCGGCAAACCTTGTAAGCGTTGTTGCTCTTGCAGTGGTACTGGCTGATTCGCCATTAAATCCAAACCTTTTTGGATTGTCGCAAGACCGCGCTCGGTGAACTTCATCTTGTTCCAAGGCATAAACGCCTCACGACCTTGCAACGTCTCAGCACTGCCCAAGTAAACCAAGGTCACCGGCGTTGCGCCCTGCTCTTCGAGTTGTTTGGATAGTTCGCCATAAACAGTATCAACTAAGCCAGAGTCACCCTGCGCCGCTTGGTTGAATTGACTGAGTGTGCGCTCGCTTGGGTTAGCCAGAGCCAGATTGCTGCTAAGTGCAAATGCGGCGATAAACGTACTTGCCAGTTTAAGAGCTTTGATTGAGCGAGATTGAGAAACCATCATGTACTGTCCTTAGTTGAACGTGATTTGATGGTTTCAGATTAAGGGAGAAGGTCGCACGCTGCTTTTGCATGCGACCAATGGCAGTTATGCAGAGTGAATGGTATTGAGAGAGGATGAATGACATTCACTTAAACAGAAAATACAATTCCGCTCATTCGTAACTCTACATTTTTACGGCAGTCACAATAAAAACACTGGCTTAAAATCTGAGGCTAGTGTATTTATCCATCCCACAGCTACCCATAACAGACAGTGTCGCACTCTCCTTTCTTACACACCTTTGCATGGTGTCTGTTGTTTCGAAATCGAGATTCTTAGCATCGGAATAGTTTGAACTCTTCGAGTTTTAGTTGTTTTCGCACTCAAAATAGGTGCGTTATTAGGTCGTTGAAAATGAATAAGCGTTATTTCCCAAGAGTTGATTTGCCACTGCTAATGGCGATCATTCCGATCATGCTGTTAAGTTCGCTCACTCTCTGGAGTGCCAGTAGCTTTAATGAGGCGATGCTCTTCAAACATTTGGCGCGCTGCGGACTGACATTAGTTTGTATCTTGGTCATGTCCTCGATTCCAGCGTCCAGCTATCAGCGCTCAGCTCCATATCTCTACATTATTGCGGTTGCTCTGCTACTTGCTGTCGCTTTATTTGGTGATAGCACCAATGGCTCTCAACGTTGGCTCGATATCGGCTTCTTCCGCTTTCAACCGTCTGAGCTAATCAAACTTTCCATTCCAATCATGATCGCCTGGATGCTGCATATTGAAGGAGGTCGACCAGACAGTCGGAAAATTGCATTTTGCTTACTTATTACAATGATTCCTGCCGGGTTAATCGCGCTACAACCGGATTTAGACGGTGCAGTTTTTACCATCATTTATGCATTGTTCGTTTTGTTTTTGGCTGGCATGAGCTGGAAAATAATCTGCGGGTTTATTGCGAGCATTTTAACGTTAGCACCTATTTTATGGTTCTTCGTTATGGAAACCTATCAAAAGAGCCGTGTAACACAGTTCTTGCACCCAGAGTCCGATCCACTGGGTTCGGGCTACCAAATCATCCAATCTTTGATTGCGATTGGCTCAGGCGGTATGAAAGGCAAAGGTTGGATGAATGCAACGCAGGGAACACTTGGGTTTATTCCAGAAAGTCATACGGACTTTATTTTTTCGACCTATGCAGAAGAATGGGGCTTTGTTGGCAGTTTAGTCTTACTCGCATTGTACTTGTTTATCACTGCACGCGTTATGTTGCTTGCATGTCAGTCTGACCACTTTTTTAGTCGGCTGGTAAGTGGCGCATTAGCGATGAGCTTTTTTCTGTATGCTTTTATCAATACGGGCATGGTTAGCGGCTTGTTGCCAGTAATGGGTAGCCCACTTCCCTTCTTTAGCTATGGCGGCACGGCGATGCTAACTCAAGGTATCTGTTTTGGTGTAATCATGTCGCTGTGTTATTCCAAATATCGTAACGCATAGCTCTGCTTGAGAAAGCAAGCAAAAAAGGCTTCCCTAAGGAAGCCTTTTTACAACGATATGAGCGAATTAATTACAGCTCTGCGTTGTGGTAAACCTGCTGAACATCATCACAGTCATCTAGAAGATCTAGGAATTTCTGGAACTTCTCAGCATCTTCACCCGATACAGGCGTATGAGTTTGAGGAACGAATGTGATTTCTTCAACATCGATCGTTAGATCTGGAAATGCACCGTTAAGCGCAGTTTTTGTTTTGAAGAATTCTGTGTGAGGTGCGAATACAGTGATAACACCGTCTTCTAGCTCAACGTCAGTAACGTCTACGTCTTCCATCATTAGCGTTTCTAGGATGATTTCATCATCGTCGCCTTTGAACTGGAATACCGCTTGGTGATCGAACATGTGAGAAACCGAGCCCTCAACACCAATTTTCGCACCGACTTTCACAAAGCATTGGCGTACATCTTGGAAAGTACGGTTGCCGTTGTCTGTTAGACAGTCAACGATAACGCTAGTACCGCCAGGGCCGAAGCCTTCGTAACGCGCTGGAGTGTAGTCTTCACCACCGCCACCGTTCGCTTTGTCGATCGCTTTATCGATAACGTGCGCAGGAACTTGGTCTTTTTTCGCTTTTGCGATCAGGTGTTTCAAAGACAAGTTCATGTCTGGATCACCACCACCGTTTTTCGCGCACATGTAAATTTCTTTACCGTATTTGGAATAAACTTTAATTTTCGCGCCTGCAGTTTTCGCCATAGAGGCTTTGCGCACTTCAAAACTTCTTCCCATCGGGATGTCTCTCTAAATTCAAATTTAATGCGAAGGATTTTAGCAAAAAGCGAAACCTTTTCAATTTCGCTTAGCAAAGGAATAGGGAGGTTACCTCATTCGTCGCATTGGATTGAACCATTGCCACGGTTCGCGTTAAGCGACACCCATTACTCGTTTGTACTTTTCGACCGATTGCTGAAAAAACGCCTTTTCATCAGCATCGTTAATCTTGGACAACTGTTCTTCTATTGCTTCAGGACCAGATTTGGCCTCTCTGAGCTTCCAAACCAAAAACGACGCCTGCTTATCCAGTTCGATTTTGTTTTTTTCGTCAGGCGGCAATAGGGATAGATTAAACGACATTCACAGCCTCAAGGTACTTTAAATACTAGCCGGGCACTATATCACACAGAGTTACAATTACAGAATAGAAACGCACTTAACTTGATCGATTTCAAGTTAACTATTTAGGCACAGCGCTGATTTTCAGTGCTTTTGGTAAATGCTGTTCGAATATTTGTTGTAATCGAGTCTTGGTAACGGGTTTAGCCACGAACTCGTTCATCCCAACATCGAAGCAATGTTGCTGATCCTCTTTAATGACATTGGCACTTAGCGCAATAATTGGAACGTGTTTCCCCCACTCTCCCATTTTTCGAATTCGCTCCGTAGCAATAAACCCATCCATCACAGGCATTTGGCAGTCCATAAAAATCAAATCGAAAGGCTGCTGATCACACAGCTGCAATGCTTCTTCGCCATGGTTGGCGACACTCACTCGCACACCCAGTTTTTCTAACATGATGCGAACTACCTTCTGATTGACGATGGTATCTTCAACAACCAATACCCAAGGTTTATCGTTATCTTGAGGGCTGACTTCGTTGTCTTCCGCTTTCCGGAAATCTAATACATTAAGTTGGTCGGTATAGGTCGATTGCGCATTTATTACAGCAACAGGAATCGAAAATTCAAAACAGCTTCCCAGCCCAAGCTCACTTGTTAGTTGTATTTCCCCTCCCATCAAGTTAACCAACTGTGCAGCTATCGCCAAACCAAGCCCTGTCCCACCATACTTTCTGGTGGTACTACCATCAGCTTGTTGGAAGCGTTCGAAGATTGCTTGTTGGTGCTCTTTCGCAATACCAATACCAGAATCCACAACTCGAAACCGGATATGAGCGGTCTCTCCATCAAGTCGAGATAACGCTACAAGAAGCTTCACATGGCCGCGCTCGGTAAATTTAATCGCGTTGCTCAACAAATTGTTCAGAACTTGTTTCAATCGTGTGGCATCACCTTGCACTTCCATTGGCAAGTGGGGATCAATATCGCTGAGCAGCTGTAAGTTTTTCTGCTTGGCTTTGACACTATGTAAACTGATGACATCGTCAAGTAGCTCGCGAAGCTCATAGCTCGTGTATTCCAGCTCTACTTTGCCAGCTTCAACTTTAGAGAAGTCCAAAATGTCGTCGATGATCGTCATTAGTGAGTGAGAAGAACTGTCAATGATCTCTACAAACTCTTTTTGCTGGGGATCGAGGTCGGTGTCATTGAGCAACGACGACACACCAATAATGCCATTCATCGGTGTGCGGATCTCATGACTCATAGTGGCAAGAAACTCACTTTTCTTACGATTAGCGACTTCTGCCCTATCGCGTTCAGCCTCTAACTCAGTCTGGTGCTCTTTCACTTTCTCAACACTTCGGTTGTATTTCTCTGCCAAAACACTCACTTCATCAAAGCACCATCGTTTAGGGAGAGTCACTTTACTCGGCACTGTACCGCCACGAAAATCGCTCACCGCACCAGACAGCAATTGTAACGGATTGACCAACAAGCGAAACGCCACCCAAAGAACACCAATGATGAGGACAAGAATTTTGATCGCTTCTGTCGTAAGTAGAAAAAAGAACTGCTGCCAAAGATCTTCATATATCGCGCTAAGATCCGATTGAACCGTTAATATCGCGAGATCATACGTTTTATCGCCGACCCGATACTGCATCGGCCAGCTTCTCTCGACAACATCCTCAGAAAGCGCCGAACCTAATTCAATGATAACTTCGTCTTCACTAGCAATACGTAAGTAGTCCACCGAGGGCATACGCATTGCACCTTGAGCTTGTGTCAGCAACAGCTCCCTATCCTCTACCCACAAACTCGCAGAAAAACTCGATAAATAGCTAGACTCAACCTGCTTTAATTCAACATCTAAATGGGCTAAATCTTCGTGAAAAACTCGATATAAGCTCACTGTAGAAATGATGACCGTAAAGATTAAACTCAACGTTAATACCGCCAACATAAGTTGGTTGCCGATACTAAAACGACGTTGAGATCGCTCTTTTTCATCCATATGAAACCGCTCCGATAAACTTGCGCTACTCTAAATATAGCTACGCACAAATAATAATCGAGGATACGATGAAAAGACTTCTACTTAGATTGGCTGTTAGCTTAATTGTTGTAAGTTCTCATGTGACCGCAAATCAAGTGAACTATTACGTCATTGCTGAACAAGCTCGACCATTTCAAATTGAACAACAGGGACAAATGCACTCCGGAATTGTGACCGATATCGTCAGCGCTATCTTCGCGGAGTCGGATTACCAAGTGAATTATCATACTTATCCATTTAAACGTATGATTTCCATATTGGAAGAAGGCGCTGAGCCAAACTGGTTAACTTATGGCAGCCCGAACTGGGGCAAGGTGCAATCGGAAAATTTATCTGAGGAGCCCATTTACACTGTAAAACATGTACTGGTGTCGAGTAGCGAGAAGCCTTTAGAATTCAAAAATATGGATACGATGCATGGTCGTTCTATTGTATTACTGCTGGGGTTTGATTATCCAAATTTAACACCGTTCTTTGAAAATGGCAGTGTCAATGAAATGCGCGTGAAAGACTACAACGCCGCATACCGAGTGATAAGCCGAACCCCTGGAGATACAGCTTTTGTCGAGATGGAATCCCGAGTCCTTTACAACTTAAAGCGACTCAATTTGCCGTTAGAGAATTTTCAGATACAGCCTTTCAGCTCGGTTATTCCTGACTACTCAATCTACCTGGCTTTTTCACCTCAAATGCAACCAGAAACTCAAAATTACATCAATACACGACTCGTTGAATTAAAAGCCTCAGGGGAAATTGATGAAATCATTCAAAAGTATCAATGAATCAACTCATTAACAAAAACGCCAACGATGATACGTTGGCGTTTTTGTTTCTGTAAAATCTGTAGCACTTACTTAGTGTGGTTAACAAACTTAGGATCAAACATGTGCCCCAATTTACTCGCCTTGGTTTGCAGGTAATGTTGATTACTTGGGTTATTCCCTTCTTGTAATGGCACTCGTTCAATGACGTTAATATCAACCGCTTTTAAGGCGGCGAGCTTGCGTGGGTTATTCGTCATTAGACGCACAGCGTCAATCCCCAAATGCTCTAGCATTCCTTTACAGAACGCGTAATCACGCATATCAGCGGCAAAACCTAAACGTTCATTTGCTTCCACGGTATCTGCGCCATCATCTTGTAAGTGATAGGCACGAATTTTATTAATCAAGCCGATTCCACGTCCTTCTTGACGTAAATAAAGCAGCACGCCACATCCCTCTTTGACGATGTTTTGTAGCGCTCTATTAAGCTGAAAACCACAGTCACAACGCGTGCTAAATAGAGCATCTCCGGTAAGACACTCCGAATGCAACCGAATAAGTGGTGCTGCACTTTTTGTTGGCTCGCCATAGACCAGAGCAAGATGCTCTTTATTTGTCGCGGCTTCAATAAAGCCGTACATCATAAATGTGCCCCACTGGGTGGGCAATTTGGCTTTATCGATAAACTTCACGAGATTGTAAGGCTCAACATGTCTCAGCTCTGCCCGCACATTCATCAGAATCTCTCCTAGATGATTTTCTCCTTTACCATCTCCCCCGTCTCCCCAAAAGGCATCTTTATGAGAATGCTCTGTTAGGCAAGCGTTACCCGTTCTCATTAATTGCTGCGCTAATGGTGGATTTTGTAGAAACTTTTCCCTAACGATGAAAGCCATAACAGCCAACTTTATATCGTCCCAATCGCTTCTGACAAAGTGTTCGTATTTACGGCTTAAAGCAAACGCTTCATCAGGGGTGCTTGCGTGCTGAATTTTACTTTGCAACTGAGCATCGAGAAACTTTTGGGCTTGGTAATAATGTTCGCTGGTGGGCCAAGTTTGGGAGGAGATATTGACTGGGGCATGGCAAAAATTTGAGAGAAAACCGTGGGGCTCATCGGGCTCATAAAAAAGGATTTGATCAACCATACTTGCGCTCCTTGCTTTGTGGTTGCGATAATCAACAAAAAGCATATCGCTACTGATATATCTAGTAACACAAGGTCAGATTGTCAAACTTCTTCGGGACGGGACGTGAGTGTGAAACTCGTGCTTTTGAGGCGCAAGACAGATAAATGGAGGTTTTGAATAAGAGAGTAATAGAGTGAAAAAATAAAAAGGGCAGTCCGTCGACTACCCTATGGGTTGCTAAACCAACCTGAGGCGATCAGTGTATCAAGCCAAGCTCCCTTGCTTCTTCAATGGTCAACCCACTTTCACGGATCTCACGTAACGCTTCAATGCGTCTTCTGGCTTCTGCTGATTTCACTGTTTTCTCTGGCTTCACAACGGTTTCCTCATCAGGTAATTCCCATTTGTGAGCGATGTTGGTCATCTCGTCATGGTCGATAGAATTAATGGACATATTTCCTCCGAACACACCATGTTTTCGATGCGTAATCTATAGCAAAACCGGAACAAGGTGGTAAGAAAAACTGTAGGGAAATGTGACCCCTCCCGCCCTTTCGTTAACTCCTTAATAGATTCATCATTTAAGTTTTGCCAAGGGACAAATTTACGATTAAATTTGAGTAATTCCCCCTACGAAAAGTGTGCTGATCTAGCTCTCAATTCTGCTCTTCTTTAGTTTTATCAACGACGCATTACACCACTTCCTGTTTCACCTAACTTTCGAGTCACTTCACTGATTCATAGCTTGATACTTTCTAAAAACCGCCACACCTGATAATGATAATAATTATCTTTTAGATTGATAAGGTGTTTATATGGATGGTATTAACTTAAGTCATGCATACCACAATGACCCGGTCATCCAGATCCGAGATTTGTGCGTCGATTACATCACTGATAATGGTGATTTTAATGCGGTAAAGTCCGTCAGCTTTGATATCGGCAAAGGCGAAGTATTTGGTCTTGCCGGTGAATCTGGATGTGGTAAAAGCACAATCGCATTCTCAATAAATCGTCTTCATAAGCCGCCAGCGTTCATTTCTGGCGGTAAAATATGGTTTGATGGCAAAGATATCCTTAGTATCTCAGACTCTGAACTGACCGCTCTAAGGTGGAGTGAAATCGCCATGGTGTTCCAGAGCGCGATGAACTCACTCAACCCTGTCTTAACGATACAAGAGCAATTTGCAGATGTGTTACGACACCATCAAGGCCTCACTAACGCTCAAGCAAAAGATAGAGCAGAAAAGTTGTTGGACTTGGTCAATATTCCTCGAGAACGCTTAGCAGAATATCCTCATCAATTTTCAGGAGGAATGCGTCAGCGCTTGGTGATAGCCATTGCTTTGTCTCTAAATCCAAAACTGATCATTATGGATGAACCCACAACAGCATTAGATGTAGTGGTACAGAGAGAAATTTTACAGCAAATTTATCAGCTTAGAGATGAGTTCGGTTTTTCAGTCCTCTTTATCACTCATGACCTGGCACTCATGAGCCAACTATGTGATCGAATTGCAATCATGCGTCACGGAGAAATCGTCGAAGTCAATCGAGCATACGATATACGCAATCATCCTCAACACCCCTACACGCAAAAGCTATGGGCTTCTTTCCCAAACATCCATGACGTCCACAAACAACCAGAGTTACAAGGAGCGTAACCATGAGCCAGCCTATCATCCAAATGAAAAATGTGATTAAAGAATTCAAAGTGGGCGGTGGTTTAGCGAAAGAGGAAACCTTTCGTGCGCTTCAAGGAGTGACTTTTGATCTGTACGCAGGAAAAACCTTGGCTTTGGTTGGAGAGTCAGGCTGCGGTAAGAGTACTTGCGCTCGTTTAATAACCAAAGTCTATCCTGCAACGGAAGGCGAGATCCTTTTCAATGGCACTGACATAAATGAGATCACGTCACGATCGGCTCTACAAGAATATCGCAGTAAAGTACAAATGGTGTTTCAAGATCCGTTTGGCTCTCTCAATCCAACTCATACCATTCGCCATCACCTAACACGTCCTTTGAAAATTCATAAACAAGTCAAAAACGAGCGCGACATCCCAGCCCGCTTGGAAGAGCTTCTAAAGCTGGTGGAACTACCTGAAGAGACATTGAATAAGTTCCCTCACGAACTCAGTGGTGGGCAACGTCAGCGAGTAAACTTAGCAAGGGCTTTAGCGGTAGGTTCGCAAATCATTCTTGCGGATGAGCCTACGTCTATGCTGGATGTTTCTATTCGCTTGGGAGTGTTGAATTTAATGCAACGAATGAAGCAAGAGCTGGGAATTGGTTTTTTATACATCACTCATGATCTGGCGACTGCGCACTACATCGCGGAAGAAACCGCAGTAATGTACAAAGGGCAAATCGTTGAATGGGGCGACACGCATTCAATACTTAAGAATCCGCAGCATCCTTATACTAAGCTGTTGATTTCTGCCGTTCCTGATCCTGACTTACCTTTTGGTAACTTAGTGAAAAATGAGCCAAACTATTCGATAGATGCCGATGAAATTCGTCAACGTAGCAGCATAATTGTCGACGAATTTGATCAAATAGGGCCAAATCACTATGTAAAACAATGGACTGAGGCAGCGTAATGGATTTGAGTACTTGGCAAGATCAAATCGCCATGTGGTACGAACAGCGGAAACATGATCAAGTAGAAAAATTGGAAACGATCTTATATCAGGTGCCTGATGACGTGTTTGGACCCGAATTGAGTGATCTTCAAAGTAAAGCGATTGCTTGCTGGTTGGATGGATGTTTACGCGTGTTTCAACATGCAAGGTACCAAGACCCTCAGAAAGCATATCAAACTTTGCTTTATACGAGTGCAAAGCTTGAACAAGCAGCATGCCAAGTCTCGACTGATATTCTGATCAAAGATTGGTGTTTGAGACGACTTCAGCACCTCACCGTTGTGGCGTTAGAGTTTTGTAATCAGCAGTGTGATCAAAACAAGTGGCAGGAACAAGCCCATAGCTTAATCGAATCACATGTTGCGTTGATGCGTTCATTACATTGGAATGAACCCAAGAAGCATGATCAAGGTTTACCTCATTAGTCCGGAAAAATGATCAAGGCTTAATTAGCGGAATTTTAGGCAAAAAAAAAGCGAGTTTCCTGAGGAGAAACTCGCGAAGTCTATTCAGAATGAATGTAACAATATGAGCCAATCTATTAATCATCAGAAAGGACAAAAGGTTGTCTATTCGGGATAAATAGTAGTATTAGGCTTGGCTTCTAATGTCAGTGGTTTGTAAGAGTTAAGTCTGTTTTTTATCATCGAAAGACATTGTTACATTTCAAACCGATACATCACACCTATAGCTTGATACACATCAAGCGACACTTTTAAATCGCCATTTCATCCAAGGCACGAAATACCATTTCATCCATGTGACCATCGAAGATTTGACGACAAACTTTCCGACGCACCGCTAACCCCGCAATCAAGCGCTCGATGGTAAGATGCTTAACATCGTTCTGGGTGTTAAACAGCTCGACGGTTTTACTTAATGTCTCATAAGGAATCGGCTCATCCCCTACCCTTAGCCAATCGAGCTTCTCTATGTAATCTGAGCACTCTTCTTTGATTGAGGCATACGAGTGCCCTGTCATCGCAGACAAAGCCGTTATACTGCGTTCTAGAGCCTCTGGTGAGGTATATTTAGATAGAGTAATGGTGATCTCATCAGCATTGATCTCTACCAAATGTTTTCTTTGCTTCACGCGTCGCCCTAAATTTCCTCTTGGAGACGGTGCTTTGCGTTGAATGGGCTCAAATTCGCCGTCTATGATGCCTGAGAGCTCCTCAAGCTGCTGTCGGGTTACCATCTCATTACGAAGCGGGTTTGGCAGCGTAGGCGCCATGTTGCGCTTGCCTGCGTTGGTTGTACGAGCACGTGAGTAACGCAGTACCTCTTCGACGTCACATTTGATGTCGATCTGGTAATCCATCACTTTATCATTCTCGATCATAGTTTCGATCGTTAAGTGATAGCCCCATAAGTTCACCACAAAAAGATCGTCTGTCCCTTTGCCGTCTGACAAGCGTTTCAGCTCACGGATCAGATCCATTGAGAACCGACGCCATTCAATGTTACGTGCAAGCTTCTGATTTAACTCGCTCAACAGCATGCAATCTGTGTGTCGGCGCACCATACGGCTACGGAAAAACGAATATAGCTGGAACACCAACGTATGCTGTTTCAGGATTTCTGGTGGGAACAAGAAGAAATAATCGCGTGTTAGTAGTTCTTCGTAGAACGACGGTTCCCACACCAAGATGTATAAGTTGGGTTTAATACGAATTTCGCCATCACTGCCCTCAACGGGCGCTTCTTCTGAAGCCGTGATGGTACGGGCTAAGAAGCGGAAGCGGTCACTCTTAAAGCCTTCGGGCATATTTTCACTGAGCCATCGGCCAGTGAGTTCATGCAGTTGGAAATCGGTAAACTCGATACGATCGATACTGTCACGGATGGAATCACGAGCTGGGCCACTGTCTTTTTTGCCTCTGAGCGACAAAATATCAGTGATGTATAGCGGCGTTTTGTTTGGTACGTGAGCCGCATCAAGCTGATACTGATCTTTGTGATGATCATGATACTGAACCGTTAACGTGAAGAGAGCGAACAGGGTCATGAGATCATCCACAGTCATGATATTTTTGGATGATCGCGTCTCAATAACGGCTTTTGTGCCAGAGATCGACACCATGGATTTCTGATAACTTTTTCGAGTTCTTGGTGGCGCAAGTGCTTGGTCAATGATCCCAGCCCAATTTGTTGGAGATACAACAAATTGATCGGCTTCATCTTTCATCGTGGGAGGTGTGTTTAACCCGTGCTCATTCAACAAACGTTTGTTTACTTGAGTCTGAGCCAATGCTTTCGAACGTTTTTGTTTCTCGTTCTGGCGAACTTTGTCGGTAACAAGACTTGTTGCTCCCAACACAGATATAAGCTGATTGGGATTCACAAATTTATGTAGCATCGTTTTACCAGCAAGTCCCTCTTCAAAACGCACTGGAGTTTGAGTAAATAAACCAATATTTACTGCCGCGCGCAAACGTTGTTGCAGAGCTGCACGTGTGAGTTGCCCATCTGTTGCTTCCACAATCTCTGTGGTTGAAACCAAACCATCCTTGCTGCTGAAGCCTCGTAATGAGATCAGATTAAGCAACTCTAAGATGCTTTTGGTCACCCCTTTGAAATGTTGGTACTGCTCTACCCAATCCGCAGAGGATTCATGTACCTCAAAAAGATGGCCATCTTTGTGGCTTCTCGGTGCTTTAATCAGAATTTTTTCATCAGCCGTCATTTTAGATCCAGATCACACTAGCCGTAGTTGTGCTATGGTTCCGAAGAATAAAGAAAAACAGATCATAAATAAAGAAAAAAGATTGTTTTTTAAATAACTGATCTTTTTGATTAATCTGATCTTAATTGATTATATGATCTAATGATCTGGCTTGAAATTTCTCGCTAAGTTTTTGTTCTATAAGACTATTATTTCCATGTGTTTCGGAACTATGATCATAAGAAGTCTGAAAGTATGATCAACAATAACCTGAAAGCATGATCATATTTCTTCGTAAGCATGATCATTAAGGTTATGAAAAGATGATCAAAAGAGTCTTGAAACGATGATCATGATGTTTTTACAGGTTATCCACAGATGCAGTATTTAATAATGATCTTCACGATGATTATATTGTGCATTGGTGATGTTATTTATACTCGGATCGATGATCAAGAGCCAATATATCTATCGTTCTGGCGTCCATATTGATGAGATATCACTCATCTGATTAAAATACATTCAAGTCGCTCATATTTAGAAGTAAATCCTAGTCTCTGCTTATTTACAGGAAGCATGATCATGAGAGCGTGATTTATCATAGCAACTTGAGCAATTTCATTGTTCCGGCTTCTATACCGTCAATTTCTGCTCAATCCCCCATTCTGTCTGCACTCAACCGTAAATCAGAGAAGAAAACTCATGCTTCCGAGAGATTCTAAGGCTTGATCATACTTCCGATTAATGGATCTTATTTTATTTGCGTGTTTACACCGTACTCTGCTCAATTTTGCCATGATCATGCTTTCGGATTTGTTTATTAACACGGAAGCATGATCATAAGTATACCTTGATCATACTTCCATAGATGTTTCGCTGGAACTGCCCTATTTTGTTCGGAGACATGATCAAGGTGTTCAGGTCTTTATTGTTCCGATATTACTTACTATTTTTCGTTTAAATTAGGTTGGTCTAACATAATCCGTAATTTAGCTTAAGATTATAATCGTTCCGGTAGAAAATTGATTTACATTGTAAATGAGTGACGCTGTAACACTTTTTATTTTTAAGTTTAGGTGTCCACTTATGAGAAGATTATTTGATTAAAAATAGTTATCTTTTTGACCATAAATCATAAAAGCGTCGATTTGGGTGTTTTTTTATGTGATGGTAATTCAAAATGTTCGTGCACCTTTTTGTTGTTTTTGGTCTTTACTGCTGTACAATTGCAGTTATAAATCCTTCCAACGGAATTTGGCATGAAAAGAGAAAAAACGATTGAAAACCTTCTTGAGTTAGCGGAGCTGACTCAGCAGGTTCAAGCTGACCGTATTGAAATTGTTTTAGAAGAGCGAAGCGATAACTACTTCCCACCAATGTCGAAAGCGATGATGGAAACCCGTTCTGGTCTAACTCGCCGTAAGCTCGACGACGCGATTGGTAAAATGGAAGCCGCTGGGCATCAATTTACTAAAAACAACGCGAATCATTATTCAATTACGTTAGAAGAAGCACACATGCTCATGGATGCGGCTGAAGTGCCTAAATTTCATGAGCGTAAAAAGAATTCAGGTAACAAACCTTGGATTATTAATGTGCAGAACCAAAAGGGCGGTACAGGTAAATCAATGACCGCGGTTCATTTAGCGGCATGTTTAGCGCTAAATTTGGATAAACGATACCGTATTTGTTTAATCGACTTAGACCCACAAGGCTCGCTACGTTTATTCCTCAACCCGCAAATCAGCATGGCAGAGCATGATAATATCTATTCTGCGGTAGACATTATGTTGGGTAACGTTCCTGATGGTGTGGAAATTGACAGTGAATTTTTACGTAAAAACGTATTGCTGCCAACGCAATATCCGAACTTAAAGTCGATTTCAGCGTTTCCAGAAGACGCGATGTTTAATGCGGAAGCATGGCAAACGCTATCTGAAGACCCATCACTCGATATCGTCCGTCTGCTGAAAGAGCAACTGATTGATAAAATTGCTGATGACTTCGATATCATTATGATTGATACCGGTCCACACGTTGACCCATTAGTATGGAATGCGATGTATGCATCAAATGCCTTGCTAATTCCTTGTGCGGCTAAGCGTCTGGACTGGGCTTCAACAGTAAACTTCTTCCAGCATTTGCCTACGGTATATGAAATGTTCCCGAAGGACTGGAATGGTCTTGAGTTTGTTCGCTTGATGCCAACCATGTTTGAGGACGACAATAAGAAGCAAGTTTCTGTTTTAACTGAAATGAACTATCTTCTAGGTGACCAAGTTATGATGGCTACTATTCCTCGTAGCCGTGCGTTTGAAACCTGTGCCGATACCTACAGCACAGTATTTGATCTGACAGTAAGCGATTTTGAAGGCGGTAAGAAGACACTAGCTACCGCGCAGGACGCTGTTCATAAAAGCGCACTGGAATTAGAGCGTGTGCTGCACTCTAATTGGCCGTCATTGAATCAGGGGTAATAAGTAAATGGCTTTGAAAACGTCTGAATTAAACGCGAAATTATTTGGCAAAACGAATAAGCGTCGTGTTGTGACTCCGCAAGAGGCGCAAACTGCGGCAAAAGAGAAAGCTCAAACGATTGAACTAGCAGTTGCAGGTGAAAATATTGTTCAGTTTGAACTTGTGCGTATTCCTGCAAATAAAGTTGCGACAGAAACAACAGTATTTGTTGACAACGCTCGTGAGCAATCGTTCTTAAACGAACATGCTTTATCTGATGTTTTAGTCACACTCAAAGAGCGTGGCCAACAATATCCAGCTGTGGGTCGTAGAACTAAAGATGGCAAGATTGAAGTTTTAGATGGTAGCCGTCGTCGCATGTCTTGTATCCTCGCTGAACAAGATTTTTTGGTTTATGTTGCTGACAACATCAATACTGACCATGCTAAGTTTTTGTCTGATGTGGCAAATGCTCACAAACCGCTCTCTTTATACGAAAAAGGGAAAGAGATGCAGGCTAAGCTTGATAGTGGTGAAGCTGAGGATCAGAAAGCATTGGCAAAAATGTTCCAGTGCAGTGAAGCGTTGGTAAGTGGTGCTTTAAAAGCCGCAGCATTACCGTTAGAACTGCTTCAAGCGTATCCGAATGTTGGCGATCTCGGTCGTCCAACTATCGTGAAACTGCACAAACAGTTTTCAACGCTAACGCCGGAGCAGCAGCAAGAGCTGTTAGATAAGTGTCGCTCTAGCGAAGGCTTTTTATGGCAGCGAAGCACAGCTCAAGGCGTTGCTCGTCTGACAAAAGAAGTCACGGAAAGCATCGAAAACTGGATTGCTGAGCTTGCACCAGCAAAACCTGGCAAGAAGACCGAAAAAGTCGACTTAGTAAAAGGTCGAGCAAGCTATAGCCGAAAAGGTAGCAGCCTGGCGTTGAACTTGAAGAAAGTTGACGACAGCTTAATGGAAGAGATTCTTGCGTTTGTACAAACCAAACTGCAATAACAAATGATGATTGAATCAACCGCCTCCGGGCGGTTTTTTTATATCTGAGAAGCGTCAAATTAAAGATGTGATACCATTGCGTCAGTTCAACGTTGGATAGACAAAATGCAGACACAATCTGATTTCCTTTCATCACTTCAACATCAAGCTCACCAATCTTTCCAAAGGATTGGTGTTGTCATTCAAGGCGAGGCTTCTTGGCAAAATGCGTTGATGTCAGAGTTCCATAAAACGCAGCGCCATCAACGTTGGTTTTCTGTTGGTGATTTTGGTTTGAAAAACGTATCCAGTGTTTCGTCTAAACAAGGGCACATGTTGCTAGGCAGAGAGTGTGACGTTCTATTGTTTGATGCTCGAAATGGCTTTGACGCCAATAGTTTTACCGCCGCGCTTGGCTCATTGGTTGGCGGCGGTTTTCTTATTGTCATTACTGAGCTGCGACAAAATGCGAATTTTGCTCAGCAATGGATGCACAAACAATGGGAGAAGCTCGTTGTTATTGAGCAAGACAAACCATTGCCAACGGCTCCAGACATCAAGCAAGCAGAAAAAGAAAGCCACTACACGGAACAAGAACATGCCATTTCTCTAATTGAAAAGGTGGTGACAGGACATCGAAAGCGACCATTAATTTTGACCGCTGATCGTGGACGTGGAAAAACAAGTGCCCTCGGAATTGCGTGTGTGAACTTATTACAGCAGAAGCCGCTTAGAATCTTAATTACGGCACCATCTATAAAAGCCGTTGAGCCTGTTTACCAACATGCTTTACGTTTACTCCCTAGCGCACAGCGTATTAAGAAGGACAGATTAGAATCAGGGCAGGGAGCCATTCAATTTATTGCTCCAGATGAACTATTATTGAGTCGACCTGAATGTGATTTGTTACTTGTCGATGAAGCGGCTGCAATTCCAGTTCCTATGCTCAAGAGCATTACCGAACATTATCATCGACTCATTTTTTCTACGACTATTCACGGTTATGAAGGTTGTGGCCGGGGCTTTACGATTAAATTTGTTGATTGGCTTCAGAAACAGCGTTCGGGAATGAAAACGTGGCACATGACACAGCCCATCCGCTGGAGCATGAATGATGCGCTCGAATCATGGCTCTATGACGCGTTTTTGTTGGATGCGGAGTTAACGCACCATCAACTTAACCAGGTCGACTCAATTTCCCTTTCTAAAGCCGATAAGGACGATTTGATATCGCAGCCTAGTTTGCTGCGCGAGTGCTTCGCTCTTTTGGTTAATGCTCATTATCAGACCTCGCCGAATGATTTGATTCACCTTTTGCAAGACGACAACAGTCAGCTCTATTTTGCTAAGCAAGATAATGCGGTTGTGGGGGTAATATTAGCGGTCGAAGAGGGTGGGCTTGACGCTGAATTGGTTGAAGAAATTCAGCTTGGTAAGCGTCGTCCTAAAGGACACTTAGCCCCAGTTACGATTGCAAACCACCTAGGATTTCCGAATGTCGCGAATCTATCGACGCTGCGAGTCATGAGAATTGCTGTTCATCCGGAATTGCAAGGAAGAGGCATCGGTCAAAAAATGCTGCAGCAACTTGATCAAATGGCGGCTAAACACATTGCTTACCTATCCACGAGTTTCGGTGCGACGGAAGAGTTGGTCCATTTCTGGCTACAATCGAACTTCCGTGCAATTCGTTTAGGGTCAATGCGCGATGCTGCTAGCGGTTGTTATTCAGTCTTGATGGTCAAACCTTGTGATTCCCAACAGACGGCTTGGGTCGATGAATCTCAGGCGCTATTTGAAGAAATGTTGTCTAATAATGTGGCTGACGTCTATCCAAAATTAGAAGCCTCTATTTTTCGAGCTCTATTACCGCAACCTTTGGGAATGAGTCCACTTCATCCCGCTAAGTTATTACTAATTGAATGCTATGCTGATGGTGGTAACAGTTATGAGTCCGTGTCTGCTTGGCTTCAGCAGTGGTTACTTAACTTAGGTTTGAACTCCGCTTCCGACTTGATGATCAGTAAGCTTTTTCTTAACCGTAGTTGGACTGAATGTGCTCAGCAATTTGGTTTACCTGGAAGAAGGCAAGTTGAGCAGCAGTTAAGGGACGAAGTAAGACACATTTGGAACGATTTACACTGTAAACACTAAAGGGAAATTTACACTGTAAATGAAATTATTAGGAGCTGATTTTACACTGTAAATCCAGCTCCTTTTTATTTCGGCGTGTATTTTGATTGAGCTTTAGGTTAAATCGAAATGCTCTCTTAATATCTGTTTAACCGTTATTGATGGATTACTTTCTTTAGTGACGTGAGCCCTATAATAAGAAATGCGAGGTTTGTTCAGAAAACGGATTTGGGTAGACTGAAAGTGTTGATGGGAAGCAAAGTGGTAAGGGTATGTGGAAGCTGTGTCTTGAGTTATCTGAAGATAAGACCAAGGTGATAGCCCGTCTTCCGGGAGAAGTGGACCTCGGTGGTGAGCTAAATCAAAATGAATTAAACGAGCAGCTCGTCGCAATGAACGCTGAAAAGATGTTTGTTGTTGAGGGGGAAGTCGTGAGATTCATTAACTGCGCCAAAGAACGTAAAGCCGAGGCCTACGAAGGCATCGTCATTGCGGAAAAACGCAACGCGCAAGTTGAGGTTGAATTATCGAATAATGACATGCTCGCCAGTATGAACGTTGTCGGCGCGTACGGAGGCCGAGGTTTACGTGGCCCCGAGATTGTTCAAGCCCTTGCTCAAGCGCGAGTTTCGAAAGGCATCAACAAACTGGCTTTGAAGAAAGTGTTGGTTGTCAGCACTCAGCTCAAACCCGGCGAAACTTTTTCTCAACCTGTAGCGGTTGGTAAGCAACCTATCAAAGGCAAAGACGCTCTTTTTACTCCTCTTGTTAAAGACATCACCAAACGCATCCTCAAACCCAAAGACGGCCAATCTGCTAGCGACAAAATTGATTTACGTAACCTCGGTGAAACTATCGCGGTTGACGTAGGCGATGAGGTGATGCGCCGCACGCCTGCGACCAAAGGTACGCCTGGTTTTACTGTTCAAGGGCGAGTGATTCCTCCACAAGCCGGAAAAGACAGCCCAATGAAGCCAGGCAAGGGCACCGAGATAAGCAAGCAAGACCCAAACCTATTGATTGCATCGGTATCCGGTACGCCTCTGATTAAAGACAAAACCATCGAAGTTGATAACGCACTCTGCCTCAATAGCGTTGGCGTGAATACAGGCCACGTGAAATTCAAAGGGAATGTGATTATCGGTGGCAACATTGAATCTGGCATGATTGTTAAAGCGACGGGTTCTATTACTGTAGGCGGCTTCATTGAATCGGCTGACGTACAAGCGCAAGACGACATCCAAGTTGGTAAAGGGATCATTGGCCATACCGTGAGTGATGGCCAGCCAAAGAGTTGTCACGTCAAAGCCAAAGGTTCGATTCGTGCCAGCTACGCCCAATATTGTGATTTGCAAGCCGGCGAAGATATTGAGTTGGCGGTGCACAGCATGAATAACGATATTGTTTGTGGGCGCAATCTGACGGTGCTAGACGCGAACGGTAGGAACGGCACGCTCAGCGGCGGAGATGCAAAAGTCGGTGGCAAAGTGGTGTGCTTACAATTGGGCGTAGAAGGCGACACCGCCACTAAGGTAGAAGCGTTCGCACGCTATTCTGCATTTAAGGAACGATTAGCAGAGCTTAAAGAACAATACAAACGCGCTCAAGAAGGCACGATGGATGTGATTCGTAAAGAGCTCGAATTTAAGAAACGTCCTAAAGCCGAACGTACCGACGAAGAACAAGCTCAGATTGACGTGATGAAAACACAAAACAACGAGCAGCTTGAAGCGATAAAGCAAAAGCTAGAACAAACGGAACACGACTTTGAAGTCGCGTTAGAAGAAAATATTGTCGAAGCCAAAGAGCGTGTCTTCACACGCGTGACGGTGCAGTTTGGCGACGAGCAGGTAACGACAAAGCGCACTCATGGCGGTTGTTCGTTCCGTTTCAATCAATACGAAATTAAAGTCTCGGCGAACTTGGAAGAAGAGGACGTCGCTGCGGTTTAAGCTTTCTTACTCACTGAGCCCACACGTCGCAACAAGATGTGTGGGCTTTTGTTTATCTACAAATCGACAATGTGCTCTTGATAGTAGTCCGCAAGCGCACCGACTTGGCTGCTACACATTACTTTCATTGCTTGTTTAATGTGTTCTATTGGCCAGTTCCACCATTGGATATTGAGTAGAGTTTCAATCTCTTTATCGCTGAATCGTTGACGTACGACTTGGTTGTTTCCAACCACTACCGAATAAGGTTGCACGTCTTTCGTCACTACGGTGCGTGCTCCGATGACGGCTCCATCACCGATGTTTACTCCGGGCATGATCATCGCCTCGCTGCCAATCCAAACATCGTTCCCCACCACTGTATCTCCGGCACGCTCGAAACCGTCTTGTACGCCTTCTCCAAAGTCTTCAGGAGAGAAGGGGAAGGTCGAAATCCAGTCAATGCGATGACCTTGGTTTCCTGCCATCATGAAGGTGGCTCCAGAAGCGATGGAACAAAACTTGCCAATGATTAATTTGTCGATGCTATCGGGTTCTCTACTTTGCCATTCTTGAAGTGTGACGGGGTCACCCAACAAGTAGCGTACCGCTTGCTCTTCGAAGCTTTTTTGATGATAGAAGCCCGAGTAATAGCTGTAATCGCCAACGATGATATTGGGATTAGTGATGTGATCTTTAATGACTTGACCTTTTAACCACGTGTCGAAAACACTCATAACTCATCCTTTCAAATTTAGGTTGTACAGAGTTTAGAGGCTTTCTATTATTTCCAGTAGTTTGATTTTAGAGATTCAGAATTACTGTATGGAAATAAAATGGCTCAGCTACGTACCACTTTACGTCGCTTTGTGTGAGGAACGGAGTATTGCTGGTGCAGCAAAGCGACTGAATTGTTCGAATGCGCATGTAAGTCGGCAACTTAAACAGCTTGAAGACATATTGTCGGTGCAGCTTATTCAGCGAACTACGCGCCAGTTTAATTTGACCTACGATGGTTTGCGGTTTTATCAGCAGGTAAAGCAACTGCTCGAAGGCGCTGAGCAGATCAATGAGCAAGTCATGGCAAACGAGATCGTATCGGGAAAATTGAGAATAGCGGCGTCCGCTTCTTTCGGAGCTGCGTTACTCAGCCAAACATTGATCGAGTTTCGATTGCAACATCCACAAGTGAGCGTCGAAGTGATCTTCACAGAGACACCTCTCGACTTGATTGAGGCTGGGTTTGATATCGCATTCTACTTTACCGATACTCCCCCAGAGGGATACGTCGGCCATCAGCTACGCACTTTACACTGTAAACCGATCGCTCATCGCTCGTATTTAGCTGATAAACCAAATGTAAGTACGCCAGAGGATCTTGGTGACTTAGAGCACATCCTTTATAAAAGTCGTGACTTGGTGTTAGACAAGTGGACGTTTACGCATAAGCAAACTCAACAGCAGTGCAGCATTGAGTTAGAAAGTACGCTGAGTTTTAATCTTGTCCAGTCCATGTTGGATGCTACTTTGGCTGGCTGTGGTGTAGCCATGTTAGATGAATTTGCACTGGCTAAACTCGACCCTGCACAAAAAGAACAACTCGTGAGTTTGCTGCCAGAATGGCAAACGGATGCGATTTTGCCGCTTTATCTGCTCTACCCAAAACGTGAGCACTTACCAAGAAGAACGCGAGCGTTCATTGATCACTTTAGGAACATATATTCTGTCGGCGAATAGCGACAACAAACTTAGCAACAATTGAGGAAGCAAAGGAATGCGAAAACACTGTATTGCGATTGGTGGTGGTGGCTGGATGATGGGAGAGAACCCGAGTCCGCTCGATCAATACATTTTGTCTTTGTCTGGTAAAGAGAATCCAAACATTTGTTTTCTACCGACAGCCACGGGAGACGCCGATGAAGTTATTGAACGTTTTTACAATGCGAAGCTTAGTGAAAACGTAACCCATTTTCCGCTGTTTAAGTTTGATGCTGGTTGGAAAGAAACGCTATTTGAACAAGACATCATTTACGTCGGTGGCGGTAATACGCGTTCGATGTTGGCCATTTGGCGCGAATGGGGAATCGATAGAATACTCAAGCAGTGTTATGAACAAGGCATCATCATGTGTGGCATGAGCGCTGGTGCAATTTGTTGGTTTGAGTTTGCGGTGACAGACAGTGATCCCGAAGCATACCAAGTTATGCGTTGTCTTGGATTAATTGACGGTTTGGCTGCGGCGCATTTTTCCCATGTTGGTGAGAAGTTTGAGGTTTTCCAAGCCTTTGCTCGTTCTCAACCGAGCATCACTTGTTATGGTATTCACGATTATGCGGCATTGCACTTTGTTGATGGAAAATTGTTAGCTACTGTCACCAGCTTCCCTGATGCAGGCGTGTTGGTTAAAACAGGTAACGAAGAAAACATATGGCGAGGGTGAGCTTCTTCAAATCAGCATTAAAGGCAATAACTACTGACCGGACACAGAAGAAGCTCATGGATTCAGCTAACTTACATTAAGTCTCGTGCTTACAGCTCGTAACGCAGACCTAAGTGGTAGTAGCTTTCGTCTGCGTGCGCACCGCCAAACGAGACTTCTTGTCCATTGCTGAAGCCACGCGAGCCGTTACGATCAACGTAGTTTGTGTAGATAGAAGAACGAGGCGTCAGTTTGTATTGCACTTCTAGCGTTGTATCTTTCAGCTCTAGCTCGTCACCCTCACTGTTTTCTAAAGAACGATAACCAGCACGCAGTGCCCATTTGTCATTTACACTGTAAACCGCCGTCAATTCCATCACTTTGTCGGTACTGGTTTGCGAGTAATAGCCCTCTAGTTCATCTTCCGAGTACAACGCACCCAACATCAAATCTCCTAGGTAGTAACGTGTACCTGCGCCCCAGAATGTGTAATCGGTGTCGTTGCTTTCACGTGCATCACCTTTATTTTTCTGCATCGCCACCACTGGTGCCAAGGTACCCAAATTCCCCATGTCTAGCGTATAACGCAGTGCAGCGTTGTAACCGTAGTCAAGCTCAGAAGTGTTGTTTCCTAAAATGTACGCGACAGAAAAATCGAAATTACCTAGGTTGTTTTGGTATTGCAGCGTGCCATCTTGACGGAAAACTTGCGTCGCGGTTTTGTCGACTTTATTCGCTTGGCGCGCCATAGAAACATCGGAAGAGGCGAATACATCACCAATGTCGGTAAACATAATCAATCCAGATGCCACGCGACCACCTGTAATGCGACCATAATCTTTCGCATCAATCCCCGCCCATACATAACGCGCGGTCAGAGACGGTTTGTCGTTTACTTGGTTTGCGTATTCAGCTGCACCCACTTGGTATTGCGCTTGGCCGATGATCGACGCGTACTCGTTGATGGTTTGTGAACCGTTTAAACCAATACGGCCATCAAACTCGCCATTTGCATCGCCGTGCTCGTCATTTTTACTGGTGACATTGAAACCAAGACGAGAGTAAATATTTAAAACTGACCCATCTTCTGCTTGATACAGCTGCGCTGCCATTGCGTTTGATGCCATCAATGTAGGGAGAAGTAGAGTCAAAATGTGCTTTTTCATGATTAACGACCTTTCATTTCTATTGTTTTAGATACGACAAAGCCCCTTCCGAGTAACGGAATAAGAAAAATTGTCGTGAAGTAGAGAGAGGGTGCGCCCTTGTCTGCCAAGGGCGCGAGCTAGTCCATTCCTATAGGGGAAGAATGATTTAGCTTAAATCGACGTCTTTGCAGCCAAAGAAGTAAGTCGCGAGGAAGCCGACGATGTAAGAGATAAGCAGGCCGGTAACAAACACCATCATGCCCGGGAAGATGCCATTTTCAGATGTCATGAGAGGAATCGCCACGATACCGGACGGGCCAAACACCGTATTAAGACCAACTGGTAAGCCAAGGTAAGAAACTAAACCGATAAAGAAGCCGCCCGCAGCACCACCAATACAAGCGGTAACGAATGGTTTTACGCGTGGTAATGTCACGCCGTAAATCAATGGTTCGCCAATGCCTAGAAGACCCGGAATAATAGCGCCTTTAACTTGAGTGCGCAGTAGAGCGTCTTTTTTGGCTTTGAAATACAGCGCCATTGACGCGCCAACCTGACCGCCACCAGCCATCGCCAGGATAGGGAATAGCGAGTTAAAGCCCTGTGTTTCCATCAATGCGAAGTACACGGGAACAAAACCCTGGTGGATGCCAAATACCACAGAAATTAAGAACAAACCTGCCAAGATTGCAGCGCCTAATGGGTTATCGTTCAAGTTGAGGAACAACCAAGACATCCCTTTAAACAACTCGCCGCCGATTGGCATGATGATCAAGAAGGTTACCGCACCCATGATCAACAGAGTGATAACGGACGTTAAGATCATGTCCAGATCATCTGGCATGTATTGACGAACCTTACGCTCGACTTGCGCACCGATGATCGCCGCCAAAAGTACGCCGATAATGTTGCCGCGCGGATCAATCGCAAAGCCGAAAAACTCGTTCATGCCAGAGTAAATACCGGATGTCGCCTCTGGGTTGTAACCCAGCACAAACAAAGAGGCGAGAATGGCACCATTAACACCAGAGCCGCCAAACGCTTGCTGCGCGTTGTAACCAATCAGAATACTTAGGAAAGCAAACAGACCCTTACCAAAGACTTTCATGTAGGCGATCAAATCCAACATAAACTGGCTTGGTGTCTGGTCGAGAACAAACATCTGTTCCAATAACGTCGCAAAACCTAGCAACAAACCAGCTGCAATAAAGCCAGGGATCAACGGCGTAAAGATGGTGGCAAACTTGCTTAAAAAACGCTGAACCGCACTGGTTTGTTTGCTCTTCATCTGTTTTTTCTGCTCGGCCGCGACGGCAGAAAGATCTTGTTGCGGCATATCTGGTTCTTCACTGTCACTAGAAGTTAAGCTGTCGATCAATTGATTCATCATCTCAGCCGCTTGTTGAGCTTTTCCGGGACCGAGAATGATCTGAAACTGCTCATCGCTTTCCACCACACCCATTACGCCGGGAATTTGCTTGATAACTGACTGATCAGCCAAACCATTGTTGGCGAGCGATAAACGCAAACGCGTCATACAGTTACCACATTTGCTTACGTTGCCGCTGCCACCCACTGCGGACAGCAACTGCGATACTGTGTTTGAAGTTATTTTTGCCATAGGGTCTATCCTTCAGAACTCGGATTATTTAGTGCTGCGCGAATAAAACCGTTGTGCGCGGCGAGGCGTGATTTGGCTTGTTCGGCATCCAAATCGGCCAAAATCATTAAGATGGCAGTTTTGCAGTGTCGATCGCAGGCATTTAATGCTCGCTCTGCTTCTTCTTTTGATGCGCCAGTTGCTTCTACAACAATGTTGGTTTGGCGTTGGATGAGCTTGGCGTTGGTGGCCTCTACATCCACCATTAAGTTGTCAAATACCTTACCGCTACGAATCATTGCACCTGTCGTGAGCATGTTTAACACCAGTTTTTGTGCGGTGCCGGCTTTCATGCGAGAAGAGCCAGTGACAACCTCTGCGCCAACAATCGGCAGAATCGCGATGTCGGCCGCTTTTGCCATGGCACATTCTGGATTACAGGCGATAGATGCGCTCGTAGATCCGATGGATTTAGCGTACTCCAAACCACCTAGCACATAAGGCGTGCGGCCACTTGCAGCTATGCCTACAACCACGTCATGCTTGGTGAGGTGAAGCGCTTTTAAGTCGTCTTGACCCATTTTCACGTCGTCTTCTGCGTTTTCTACCGCTTTCAAAATCGCTTGGTGTCCACCAGCAATTAAGCCAATCACCATGTCTGGATGCGTGCCGTAGGTAGGAGGACACTCGCTCGCATCAAGAATTCCTAAGCGGCCTGATGTGCCAGCTCCCATGTAAACCAAACGGCCACCATTGGCGAACGCTGCAGTAATTGCATCAACCGCCTTTGCAATTTGTGGTAGCACTGCTTTGACCGCGAGCGCGACTTTTTGATCCTCTTCATTAATGACTTGCAGCATCTCGATGGTCGAAAGCGTATCAATCTCTGCACTGGCTGGATTACGGCTTTCTGTCACCAATCGGCTTAAATCAATTTTCATGTTTTACACTCTTCGTAATGTTCAATCTGAGGGCGATTCTATGGAATAAAATATTCTGTTTTGGTGATAAAAATCACACTTTAGGTTATTCTTTGTGCAGGAGAAGTTTGGAATAATGAGAGAAAATATACGTCCATTACATCCGGTATAAACTGGCTTGGTTAGAACAATCATGGGGTTAAATCAAACTCCAATTATTTTTGTTTTGGAATAATTTATTTAAATTTTTTGAGGTTTTTGTTGTGTCAGTTGTCAATAAGATAGTCGCGAGGCGTACTCAGCTTTCGCAAAGTGGTCGTTTGGTCGGCGATTGGATTGTTGAAAACGCAGAAAAGGCGGCGCTCCTCACTAGCCAAGAACTTGCGGCGCAAGTAAAAGTGAGTCAATCGAGCATTGTGAAATTTACTCAGCGTATTGGTTTTAAAGGCTACAGCGAGTTTAAGTTAGCTCTGAATGAAGAGATTGGCCGTAAGCATGCGATGCAGTCGACACCGTTGCACAGTGATATTTTGGCAGATGATCCCATCGCGGTTATTTCGCAGAAACTGGTGAAAGCAAAAACAGATGCTATGTTTCAAACCACCAATGCGCTGTCTTATGAAGCGTGTCACCAAGCGGTGAAATGGTTGAGTGAAGCGCGTCGAGTGCAAGTGGTCGGGATTGGGGGCTCAGCCCTGACCGCGAAGGATTTAAGCTTTAAACTGCTTAAACTCGGTATTACGGCGCTTTCCGAACAAGACAGCCACGTGCAGATTGCTGTTGCTCGTACCCTCTCTTCAGAAGATGTGCAGATAGCGATTTCGTATTCGGGCGAACGCAAAGAAATTCTCGTCGCGGCAGAAGCGGCAAAAGAGCAGGGCGCGAAGGTGATTGCGTTATCTGCTCCTGGGAGAAGCCGCTTGCGTGGTATTGCCGATATTACGTTTGATACGATTGCCAATGAAACGGAACATCGCAGCTCATCCATTGCTTCGCGCACCGCGCAAAACGTGATCACCGATTTGCTGTTTATCATCTTGGTTCAGCAAAGAGACGAAAGTGCACGTCAGTTGATCAGCGATATCAGTACCGACATCAAACAGATCCTCACATGATCGCTTAACCAACAGCGGACTAAAGATCCGGATCGTGCATCAGTAAAGCAATAAAAGCGGATAGATGCTTTTCAATGGTGAGATCGGCAGAAATTGCCGGTAACTCCAACGTGATGCAAGGTAAATCACGTTCACTACACCAAGTGCCGAATGAGCCGGGTGTTTCGTAGTCGACATCGTCCACGATTGGCAGCTGAAACTGCTCGTGGAGCCATTTGGCAAGGTTGGAATGTTTGGGATCATCTACAAACGCAAGCGGTTCGTGAAACGACACTACAAACTTTGGCCTGCGCAGTTCAATCAAGTTAATTAATGCGCCAACTTCTGGCTCTAGCTGGTTTTTAGAGCCTGTTTTCACCTTTACGTCTCGAACGGGTGTGTGAGAGCTCCATCGATACACGGTGCCATGCTCAGTCCAATTTGGGGTTGGAAACGCGCGATTGAGATCCACTTGGTTTGCATTTGCACGTGTGCCTAGCTGGTTGCCGTCAGGATTCATTGACAGAATCACATCATGTCGTAAGTTTTTAGCTGGCAAGCTTCTTAGCGCACAGGACAAACCTGCAATCGAGGCTGTCTCATCCCCGTGAGTGCCTGCCAAAATCAAACCTCGCGAAGCACTTTCGACTTGTGCCGGAAAATACAGTAATGGCGCACCAAGCACGGAATGACCGTATGTTGTTGGCCGAATTAAAAATGCCGCTCTTTCCGTTCTTGGAATTAGACTCACCGTAATCTCCTGATTGATGAAGTAATATCAATATCTAAGCTAATTAAACCTAGCTAAACCGAACCGTTTAAACTCGTCAACGGTTGAAATGTTAATTGTGGCGCTTGCTTCACAAGACGCGTTAGGAGAACGAAAAACGATATGGATTTTAAAAAACATTCAACGGCGTTGCTGATTTCCTCTTTATTCACCCCTTTTCTTTCTGCATCTGTCGTTGCGGATACCTTACCTAACGGCGTTCAACTCGCCGCAGAACAGCATTTAGTACGTGCGAATGACGCAGAGGCGGCGACGCTTGATCCAGCGAAAGCCGAAGGTCTGCCAGAAATGCATGTGATTCGTGACTTATTTGAAGGGCTTGTGATTCAAGATCGTGACGGAAACATTATTCCCGGTGTGGCAGAATCATGGGAAACCAACGACAACCAAACCTTTACTTTTCACTTGCGCAAAGACGCGAAATGGTCGAATGGCGAGCCTGTGACAGCGGATGATTTTGTCTATTCACTGCGCCGAGCGGTAGATCCGAAAACCGCTTCTCCAAATGTTTGGTATCTCAAACTCACCAAGATCAAAAACATCACCGATGTAGCAGAGGGCAAAAAGCCTTTGGACGATCTCGGCATCAAGGCAGTGGATAAATACACCCTACGTTTTGAGTTGGACAGTCAAGTGCCGTACTTTGTTGCTATGACTGGGCACACGTCCATGATGCCAGTGCATCAAGCGACAGTGGAAAACCGCGACAAGCCGTGGAGCGATCCAGACCAATTTGTTAGCAACGGTGCATTCACATTGGATAAGTGGGTCGTGAATGAGCGCATTGAACTGGTTAAGAGTCCAAGTTACTGGGACAGCGCAGATACGCATCTAAACAGAGTGACTTACATTCCGTTTGAAAACCAAAACGCGTCGATCAATCGTTATGCGGCAGGAGAGTTGGATATCACGTCCGATGTGCCGACTCATATGGCGCAGAAGCTTAAACAAGATTACAAGCAGGCTTACACGGTGGTGCCATTACTGTGCACGTATTACTACGCGTTCAATACCACTCGTCCGCCATTTGATGATGCGCGAGTGCGTCAAGCGGTGTCGTACTCCATCATGCGTGATGTGATTACGAATGGTGTCACGCAAGTGGGCAACCTTCCTGCGTATACCTTTGCGCATCAGTACACTGCCGGTTTTGATGCGACGCCCCCTGAGTATAGTAAGTGGAGTCAGCAACAACGTGACGAGAAAGCGCGTCAGTTGTTAAAAGAAGCGGGTTACAGCAAAGACAAGCCGCTCGATTTTAAATTGCTGTACAACACCAGTGAGGCAAACAAATCGATCGCGGTTGCGATAGCGTCGATGCTACAAAAAAATCTCGGTGCAAACGTGGAGTTAGAAAACCAAGAGTGGAAGTCGTACTTAGTGGCGCGTAAACAAGGCAATTTCGATGTGATGCGCGCTTCCTGGTGTGGTGATTACAATGAAGCGTCTACTTTCCTGAGCTTACTTCACTCAGGTTCTTCGGGTAACTTTGCACGTTACAGCAATGAAGCGTACGACAACGCGATGAACAGTGCATTGGCCGCAACCGATGAGAAAGCGCGCCAAGGTTTCTATGATCAAGCCGAGCAATTGTTGGCGGCGGATATGCCAATCGCACCGATTTACTACTACATGCAAGCGCGTTTGGTTCGTCCTACGGTTGGCGGTTTTGCCAAGAACAACGTAGAAGGTCGTATCTACTCGAAAGACCTCTACATCAAGAAGTAGCGCTCAAAACAAGCGATAAATACGAAGCCCCGAAGATGTATCTTACGGGGCTTCTTTTTATTGTTAGCGAGTGGAGAGCTTGTTCACGAGCATAGCGACTCGTTTGCCAAGATACTCCGCCGTTGCAACATCAGAGGCATGTAACTGACCATCTTCATCACCTTGTGCAACAATACCGCCTTGTACACCATAACGATTCAGGTTTTGCTCGCCAGAATTGCTGATCTTATCCAACCCGACCCACATCATGCCGTGTTGGTTAGCGAGCGTTTGTAGATATTGTAATGTGCAAGATTGATCGCCATTCAACGCTCCTCCGCTAGTAAAACCTGCTGCCACTTTATTTGCCCACTTCTGGTAATACCAAGATTCACTGCTTGCATCTGCAAATGCTTTAAACTGTGCTGCTACACCGCCCATATAGGTCGGTGAGCCAAAGATAATCGCATCACACTCAGCAAGTTCATCCATTAGGTTAGGATTCACAAAACGTCCCTCAATAATCTCACTGCCTTCAATTCGGTGAGAGAGGATTTCACATTCACCTTGCTGCTTAATGCCTTGTTGTTCAACGCCTGCGGCAATCGCGCGAGCAAGTTGACCAGTAACGTCGGTTTTAGAGAAATAAATAATCGCAATTTTGGACACAATGGTTCCTTTTTTCATTGTTGATTTTTAATCGTGCGACTAAGGCTAAAACCTCAAGCTAAGTTGAGGTCAACACTAAAACTTAAAAAGAAGTGCATTAAAAAAGCCGATGTAGATACATCGGCTTTTTAGTGGGTTATTTCTTTCTGCGAGTATAAATCCGAGATTTTGCTTTACTTGGCTCTGGCTTGTTTTTTGCCAGCTTTAGCACTGCTTTTTGCAAAATCTGGTTGTTTGGGTAAGTGATTAAGTTTCCGTTGTCGTGCTTAATTAACACGTGAAACATGCTGATTTCTTGAATCTCACCGCAGATGTCTTCATCTTTATCTACGACTTTAATTCGGTCACCCACTCGGTATGGGAAGACAAAAAAGATCAAAAAGCTGGCAGTGATGTTGCTCAGAATTGACCACTGCGCAATAAACGCCACACCTAATACGGCAAAAATGGACGATAGGAACAAAGACACATCGCCATAGCCAATACCTGTGATAATGGCAAAAATAGAGGCGGTCAAAAATAGCAGCGCGACATCGAAACAGCGCTGAATAAAACTCAAACGAGCCTTTTTTACACCTTTCGTTGTTGCCAAATTTAGGATGGCTCTATTTACAATCCTCTTCAGGATGCGATACGCGATCAGGACAAAAATGCCCATCAATAGTTTGTAACCGAGGGAGCCCGTAGTGAAATACTGGCTCACTTGCTCAAATTGGATCCAATCATTCATTTCTTCATCTCGACGATATCTAGAAAGCGGCTTTTATAGCTGATTTTTTGCTGTAAGTAATCACAATTTTTCTTTACACCATTTGTCTCTGTGTTGAGGTACTACAGAGTACTATATTGGTTAATCAAAGACTTAGTGAGCATTGCGAACTCTTTGGCTTTATTACTTATATTCAACCAAAGCTGACGTGATTTTGAAAAGAGCAATCTTTGAGCTGTATCCCATATCCGACATTCTATGACGCTAGTTCCTTATAAACGAGCTGAATATGACTTTTGTCCTGATAACCTAAGGTGTATTAATTGAAATAGCTTTTAGGGCGTTGAAAAATGGAAGAAGATGAAAAGGCGATTATGATTTTATTCGTGATTGTTGGCCTTGTACTCGTTTGGGTCGCGCTTGAAGAACTTAATTATCTCGGGCTCCCAATAAAATAAGCCCCGTTAAACACAAGTTAAACGGGGCCTTTGTCTTTTATCAATGTGAATTCAGGTTAGCTAACCGCACGCACTTTGCCTTGTTTCAAATCGTTCAGCACTTGCGCTTTAGGGCCATCTGCGATGATGCTGCCTTTCTCCATCACAATTACGCGATCAACGATGTCGAGCATAGACGTTTTATGCGTAATCAGAATCAGCGTTTCACTAGGTTTCAACTGTGCTAATTGATGCTTAATGTGCATCTCTGAGCGGTTATCCATCGCACTGGTTGGTTCATCCATGAGTAGAACAGGAGGACGACCCAAAAATGCACGAGCGATCGTGACTGCTTGACGTTGACCCCCCGAAAGCATTGCACCACCTTCACCAACTTGGCGTTCTAAGCCCGCTGGGTCAGATTGCGTAAACGCAGTAACACCGGCACGATTCGCTGCGTCTAGTACGTCACGGTCATCGGTTAATGGGCGACCTAGCGTAATGTTGTCGCGGATAGAACCAAAGAACAGATTGGAATCTTGCGGCACACAACCAATATTACGGCGAATGTCGACATGATGCAGCTGTGCGATGTCGGTATCATCAATGCGAACATGACCTTCCGTCGGCTGATACAAGCCCATGATAAGACGCTCTAACGTGGTTTTACCCGAACCGATACGGCCTATGATCGCTACTTTTTCGCCTGGGTTAATGGTTAAGCTCAAATCTCGAATCGACGCCACCGGTGAATCTGGGTAGTGGAAGGTCACGCGTTCAAGTTCAATTTTGCCTTGTACTATTGGACGGTGAATGTAACGTTTACCTTCTTCTTGTTCATCCGGCATTTCCATGACTTGATTGATAATTGTCATAGAAGACTTCGCTTGGTTGTAGCGCGTAGAGAGTAAGGATAACTGAACCAAAGGACCAATCGCGCGGCCGCTAAGCATGGTTGCGGCAATCAAGCCACCCATGGTTAAGTCGCCCTCTGCAATCAAGTAAACGCCTAGGATGATCATCCCTACGTTACTACTTTGCTGCACAAAACCTGCTGCGTTTTGAATGCTATCCGTAATTCGGCGGCTTTTTATATTCCAGTTCGCCATGTGCGCAACTGCCTCTTCCCAGCGGTATTGGAATTGGCTTTGCGCACTGAGCATTTTTACGGTTTCTAACCCAGCCAAGCTCTCTATCAAATTGGCATATTTTTGCGATGCTAGGCGTGAACCCTCCTCAATGGAGCGGCGCAGCGGCCCTTGTATCAGTAGCGAGTGAATAATCAAAATGACCACGCCCACCATCGGTACATACACAAGATCGCCAGCCATTAGCCATATAATCACTAAGAACAAAATGGCAAAAGGCAAATCAATGAGAGCACTGACGGTCGCTGAAGTAAAAAACTCTCGAATAGATTCGAATTCTTGTAAATGGCGAGCGAAGGCACCGACCGAAGGCGGCTTCGATTCCATTCTAATCCCCATCACTTTGCTGAACAGTTTGGATGAAATCAGAATGTCAGACTTCTTGCCCGCCACATCAATGAAGTAATTTCTCAGCGACTTGAGAATGAAGTCGAACAGGAACACGACAAAGATGCCGCTTGCTAGTACCCATAGGGTTTCAAACGCAAGATTCGGAACCACTTTGTCGTACACCAAGCGAGTGAATAGCGGAGCGGCAACCGCAAAGAGGTTGATGAGAAGTGATGCGATTAAAACATCACGGTAGATGCGTTTTGACTGCCACAAGGTGGACCAGAACCAGTGGCCTTCGTTGGTTTTGAGCACTTCGGGAGAGCGCTCATCGAAACGGAATTGCTTTTTAACTAAAAAGTACCGACCAGTGTATTGCTCAAGTAGGTCTTCTAATGGAATAGAGATCGGCACCATTCCACTTTCTAGGGTGGTGACTTCGGCCTCGCGTTTCTCCATATTGATGCTGTTGAGAACGCAAGAGTCACCGCCTTTAAGAACTAAGATTGCCGGCAGAATTAGGCTGGAGATGCTCTCCAGCTCTGCGCGGTTTTCCTTGGCAACCAATCCGGCCCTTTCCGCTGCTCTTGGTAGCAAAAATGGGGTCAGTTTACCGTCAGATAGCGGTAGTCCGTTGACTAGCGCTTCTGGCGAGTTAGCTAACCCATAGTAACGGCTAACGTAGATGAGCGAATTCAGTAAAGGGTCTTTCATCGTTGATAAACCTTTTTATTCCTTGTCGACGATGAATCCTTGGAATACCTCAACAAAATGTTCAGTGAGGAAGTCCAACTGGATTTGAGTTTCGATACGCGATGCGATAGTCGTAATACCAAGGTTGTGGGCAGTACGAGAGATCGACGTTAGCGTGAATTTCTGTTTTTCGTCGTGCAAGTTGTGTGTGAATAGGTAATCGAGCTTCACATAGTTCGGGCGGAACTCTTGGATGTATTCCAAAGATTGGAAGTTACGTCCGTAGTTATCTACGCCGAACTCAGCACCTGATTGGCGAATGGCATTACATAACAGTGCTGTGTGGTGAGGCTGATCGATAAAGCATTCCTCTGGAATTTCAAAGTGTAGCTTAGAGGCCACTTTGGCGTGTTTTTCCAGCATGCTAGTTGTCCAGCGAATAAACGATGGTTGAGATAAGCTGCTTTGCGCGATGTTAATCGCGACTGGGTCATTAAGTTCACCACTTTCTAGCATCTTAATCATTGATTCAATGACATACTGGTCAAAGATGTTGGTGGCGTCTAACTGTTCTAGTGCGAATAGGTACTGATTCGCACGATACGTTTCACCATCTTTTTCGATGCTTGAAAATACTTCGTTGTGGAATACTTTACCCCATGTGTTTTTCGCAGCTTGGAAACGGAATTTAACCCAATCACTATGAATGGCTTCTTCAACCAACGCTTTCCATTGCTGTTTACCCATCAAACTAGAAGGTGTATCACTGCCAATGAAGCCGTATGGCTTGTCTGGTTGCGCTTTGGCTTTCGATAGTGCGTTGTCCACCATCGAGAGGATTTCAGAGCGCGTTTTCTGATCTTTGCTGTGTGCAACCCCTAGTGACGCTTTAGGTTTTGCTAAGCCTGTTGGGTCAGTATTTAGGCCGTTCACACAATTGACGATGCTGTCCGATAAAATGCGTAACTCACTCTCATCCATATGAGGGAAAAGCAAGCCGAACTCATCACTAGACAAGCGAGCAATAGTGGCACCCGGTACATCAATTGTGTTTTTCAAACGTTGAGACAGTTCTTTAACGTGGGCATCTGCGCGTTGGTAATCTTTGGTCTCGTAAATGTCCCCAATGTATTCAGCATGGAGTAGCGCGATACCCCCTTGCGTTTGCTCTGCAAGCCATTGGTCGATTTGGTTGATGTAGAATGAGCGGTTACCCAATTTAGATATAGGATCGAGGTAAGCCTGAGCACGCAGACGTTGCGCCTCTTTGGCTTGCTCTTTGAATGATAGCTCGATTTGAGCAGACATCATGTTAATGCCATCTACCACCGCGATAAGATCTTTGGTTCTTGGACGAGCAAGCGGTTCACCAAATTGGTTATTCGCGATTTCATGCATTTTATTTACGATGGCCGTTAATGGTTTTAGCGAGCGACGTAGGATGTATGAAATTGCCACTAAACCAGCTAGAAAAATGACACTGAATACAGACAGCAAGCCAATAAAACCTTGCCAGAGCTGCTCGTAAGCTGCGCCTGGGTGGCTAATGATTTCTACTTCGGCGAGCTGCATCCAACCACTGGTCACAACACGCTTATCGTGAATCGCTTTAAATAGATTCATGTCGATAAACCATTGTGGCACCGTACTTGGTTTAACTGGGTAGGTACGCACGATCTGGTAGTCAGAATCTAATGCTGTAAGACGAACAACTGAGTAGGTGCTGCCGTCAAATAGAGCATTAATCACGGACTCAACCGCGACTTTATCTTTGTCCTTTAGGTAAGGAGCCAATGCCAAACCTACGGTGTTAATAGTGTTGTTGACCTCTGAACGTTGCTGTTGCTCCAAGCTGTCTCGAGTCGTGTTGAATTGGATTACGAATACTGATGCCAACAAGAGTATAAAGACCGTAACCATCCCCACCACAAGCTTCTTATATAGGGTCATGTTTCTCACTCGTCATAGTTAATTTTAGGTTTATTTAACTGCAACTTACGTTCGCGCGAGCGTAAGTCATTCCAAAGGCTCAACCGTGATGCTTTCCCTGCCAGCTCTCCAGTGCTAGCAGATGACTTCATCAACCACAGGTTTGTACCATTAAAACTGTATATCGGTAGCAAGTCGCTACGCTTAGAGGCTCGGACAATGTCAGGATTGATATTATCGAGAATGAGCGGCTCAGAACTTGGGGTAGGGTAGTAAGCTAATACCATGTGAAACTGATTCAGTTCGATGGCTTTTACGTATATTAACCGCATCTTTGAATCTGGTATTCCTAGCTCGAGTAAAGAGAAGTACTTAGCAATAGTGAAATCTTCACAGTCTCCTGCGTTACTCCCTAAAAATTCGAGTGGCGTAGCCCAATAATCTGTCTTTCCCCACAGTTTTATGTCGTCAACGAAATACAGCTGATTAAAAAAGTCGTTAACGCCAGCGAGCTGTTCATGAGTCTCTAATTGTTTAAATAAGTCGAGGTTCTTTCGCCATGTATTTACGCGCAATCCCGCACGTTCGCCGTACACCGCTGTGACCGTATTGACCCATCGTTGTTCTTTACTGTTCAGCGCACCAAGTTGGAACGACAAACAACTTAAGCTGATTAATAATGTAACTTTACGCTGCAAATTGGATCGCATATTCGACTCGTATCACAAGTATACTCTTCTAGAGAGTTCGTCAGTGAGAAATAAGTGCTTTTTATTTAATTACTTATCGCTCAATACTCCCTATCGCGAGTATCTTAATGTGGTTTACTCCTTCAAGGCGTTCGTTTTGGCACTTAAAATCGGTTTAAGTAGATATTCCAAAACGGTTCGCTTCCCTGTGATGATATCGACCGATGCTGTCATTCCTGGAATGATTGGTAAATCTGCATCTTGACCAAAGTTTGTTTTTTCGGTGCGTACACGAACAATGTAGAAGCTGTTGCCTTCTTCATCTTGAGTGGTATCCGCGCTGATATGTTCCAACTCTCCCTCTAAACCGCCGTACTTTGTGAAGTCGTAAGCTGTAAATTTCACGATAGCATGAAGATCTGGGCGTAAAAATGCGATGTCTTTTGGCGCAATTTTCGCCTCTACCAATAGTGTGTCTTCTGTTGGTACGATCTCGACGATATCCATACCAGGTTGGATAACACCACCGACAGTATTGATGTTCAGTGTTTTGATTTTGCCTGTTACTGGCGAATTCACAACCGTTCGGTTTACTCTATCTTCCAAGCCCACCGCTGATTCAACCAAAGCAGATAACTGGTCTTGGGCGCTGTTGAGTTTCTCTTGCTGTTCAGAGCGGAATTTGAGTGCAACATCAATACGGTTGAGCATGGATTCTCGAATCGCTGATTGCAATACGGGAATCTTGAGCTCACTGGACGTCATTTCACGACGGGTATCGTTGACTTGGCGCTGTAATTTGAGCAGTTCAATACGAGGAACAACGCCCTCGTCTGCCAAAGGTTTGGTGATATCGAGTTCTTTTTTCGCGTATTGGTAGCTTTGACGCAAGTTCCTTACTCGTGCTTGGATCTCTACCAAGTCCTGCTGCTTTTGCTGCACTTGTTGGTCAATAACAGAAAGTTGGTTGCGTAAATTATCTAGATCTTCGCGATATTCTGCTTTTTGACGCTGTGTGAGTTGAGGTCGAGTCTCTTCCAAGGTTGGTGGGAAGGTCAGTTTACCGTAATCAAGTAGTACACTTTGACGCCAGTTTTCCGTTTCAAAATCACGATTAACGGCAACACTGTTAATAGAAGCGGATAGTTGCAGCACAGATGCGGTAAGGTTGGCAACTTGTTGCTCACGTTCACGAAAATCTGAGCGAAAGCGGGTGTCGTCGATAAGCAGTAACTGTTGGCCTTTTTCAACCAACTGACCTTCTTTGACCAAGATTTCTTTGACTAAGCCACCTTCTAAGTTTTGGACTACTTGTATCTGTGAGGAGGGAATCACTTTGCCTTGACCAACCGTGACTTTGTCGATTTCAGCCCAAGATGCCCAACCTATTGCTGCAATGAAAAATAGCACCATAACCCAAAGCATAAAACGCGCGCTGTTGGGGGTATTGAGGAGCAATGCTGCAGTTTTGTCATCAACAAAATCCAACTCTTCATCGTTGAGTTTGTTGTAGTTATCTCGGCTCATCACAGTCCCTGCTTATATAATTACGGATTATCTTTTTGATCTTATTATTATTAACCGATCGTGTCAGCATGCTCGGCTAATAAAATATGAGAAGAGGGTTATTCTCTCTTCAAATGAGCTTTCTTACACTTTCTAAATCAAACAAAAGCATAATTAGCGCCGGAGTATAGCTATTACGCCTTGAACTTGGCTTTATCCAACTGATGTTTTTTTAGTTTGTCGTACAAGGTTTTGCGTGATACCTGTAATTCTAGTTGAACCTCTTTGAGTCTGCCGCGATGTCTTTGCAATGCATCGAATAACAAGCAATATTCAAAGTATTCTGTGCGCTGAGTCATACTCTGAATTTCAAGACTTTTCTCACTGTTCCAATCTTCCATTCTAAAAGTATCTGGCTTGAGGGCACGAAGTTCAGCAAATTGGCGTAGCTGCTTAACGTTTTCTGGCCATTCGAGACTGGTGAGGTGTTTGACCTCTTCTAGGCTGATATGTGGCGGCTGTAACTGATATCGGCTCGCGGTGTGGCGCACAAAGTGCTTGTATAAAGGCCCTATATCTTCCTTTCTCTCATCGAGCGTCGGTAAGTGAATTAGAGTCGCCAGGGATTTTAGAGGCGGCTCGGCTTGGGTGGTCGCGCCAAAAACACGTTCAAGTTTTGGGTGCTTGAATAAGTATTCCCATTGCTCAAATGATACATGCTCTGCGCTATGTAAGTACAAACTGCAGTGGCGTTTTCCCTCACTTAAGCGGTGTATGGCTTTGTCGAGCGCTTCTAATGAAAGCTCATAGAGGTCTTCACCAGAAGCGGCGATTAGCTCACTATCCGGTGTTGCATGTATGTCGTGGGCAAATTGTGCAGCGAGTCGCCGACCCGTACCATCTTGACCTACAAAAATGAGCGGCTGGCTTGTGGGCGCACTGATCAAGGCGCGACGAATACTAACCATGGCCTTACTGTGACCAATCATTTTCGGACCAACATGAGTTTGCATGTCGAGCTCTTTCTTAAGCCAGATGTTTTCTTGCAACAAGTTCAGTTTATCGCTGGCATTGTTGAGCGATTTCATGAGCTGTTCCGTTGAAAACGGTTTTTCTAGAAAGTCGTACGCGCCGCTTTTCATCGCATCTACCGCGGTTTTCACATCTCCATGTCCAGTAAGTACGATGAATTGAAAGTGATCGTTTTTGCTTCGCAAAGTTCGCATAAACTCCAAGCCATCCATCACGGGCATATGGATATCGGTAATGATAATCGCAGGCGTATTTGAGTCGATTACGCGTAAGGCTTCTACTGCGTTTGGTAAGCAGGTGACGTCTATCCCTTCAATCAGCAGGGCTTGAGACACGGCATCACGAATGTGTGGTTCGTCATCAACAAAGAAAACTGAGTTATTCATGGTCGCTTTCCACTTCTGGAGTACGTTTATTCTGATTGACTATTGGTAGCGTCACGATAAAGGTCATGCCTCCTGCTTGTTGTTCTGTGTTCTGATGTTTATAGGCACAGAGGGAGCCGTGATAGCTCTCTAAAATGCGTTTGGAGATGGTCAAACCTAATCCTAAGCCCTCTGGCTTAGTCGTAAAAAATGGATCAAAGATTTTTGCTAGGGCTTCGTCTGACATCCCTGGTCCGTTATCGGAAACAAGAATGTCGCAACTGTCATCATGACACTGAACAGCAATGGATATTTGCGGATCGATACAGTGGTTTTCCATCGCTTGTGCGGCGTTGTGGAAGAGGTTGATCAGCACTTGTTCTAATTCAACGCTGTGAATGGCCAGCTTCACATCATAGTCGATGGCCGGAACTTTTAGTGTTACTCCTTGCTTAATAAGCTTGTTGCTCAAAATGCTGGTGGCAGTATGTACCGCGTCGTGCAGTACTGAGATTTCATTGTGTGAATCGTGCGTGGCTTTCCGAGTAAAGACTTTTAAGCGGGCAATGACTTCCGAAATGGTGTCATTGAGTGTCAGCATTTTGCCCAAATTGTCAGCGACCATTGGGTATTTTTCCATTGCCAACAAACGCTGCGAGTTTTCGGTATAGGTTCTTAGTGCGGAAAGTGGCTGATTTATCTCATGATTAATACTGGCTGATAGCTCGCCCAACAGTGCCAATTTCGCGGCTTGCGTCAGTTCTTGTTGTGTTTGTTTAAGCTCTTGTTGGCTTTGCTCATATTGGCGGATGGTCTGTTGTAGTTTTTGGTTGGCTTCACTCAGAACTAGTGTCCGTTGCACTACTTTTTCTTCTAGGCTCACATTGAGATGGGCAAGGCGTGCTTTGTTAACTAGGGTTTGGAACCACGCTAACGCAATTAGAGCAATGAGCGCATATAAGATCAGGAAGACGATATCGGCCTGTAAAACGGCGGCAAGAACGCTGTTGTGGTTAATTAAGGCAACGACGCGAAACCCTTTATCCAATAAGTGTGTTGCGTATGCGAGGTAATTTGGTGATAGAAGCAATTGATTGTCATCAAACTCCGTGACACCACTATGTGCCGTTAACTCACCAAAATATTCGGGCAAGGTATCGCCATATTGACGCGTTTCGGTAAGTTCATTTATTGCACTCGATGACAGTGGGAAAAGTGCACGATAGCGCCAGTCTGGTAAATTGCTCATAAACACGACATTGTGTTTATCTGTAATGAGTACGTCAGTCGTGGTTTGCGAAAGGCGCTGTTCTAATTGCTCCAAGTTCACTTTTACTGTGATCACGCCAACGACTTCCTCATTTACCCACAGCGGAGATGAGAAGAAGTACCCACGTTTATTCGAGCGCACGCCTAATCCAACATATTGAGCGGGCTCACCGCGTCGTGCATTTTTAAAATAGGGGCGATAGCTAAAGCTAGAGCCAACAAACGTATCTTCTTGCTGAAAGTTACTTGAGGCAATGACTAACCCGGTGCGGTCATGAACGTAAATCGTATCGGCCAAACTTTGCTTCAACCAATCTGATAACAGTAGGTTGAGCTCTTGAGAGGGCGTTCCGCGCTCTACTGCTTTGAGTAGCCTTGGGTCGTGACTTAATAGGTTTGGTATCTGTTCAAACTTTGCCAGTTCGTAGTCCACTTCTTGTGATACTTGCGCGGCTTGTCTCTCTAGCTTTTGTTGCCATTGATCATGTTGGTATTGAGTTGCGTAATGGTGAGTAAGCGCAAGCCCTGAAATGCCAACGGCACACAGTAGCAGTAAAAAATGACGTAGGGCTTTGGGGTTGAGTAAGTTCACGATCGGCTCACTGATTTTTTGTGTCATGGTATCAAATGAAGCACTGTGATGCTGTGAGCGGCAACGATAACAAGCACAATGATGTCCTTGTATTTCCTCAGTATCGGGAGCACAATCGACAAAAACGAGTGAAGGAGTAAAGATGGAACTTGCTGATATTCGTCGTGAGTACACCAAAGGTGGGCTGCGTCGTAAAGATTTGAAAGCTGATCCTATTGATCAATTTAATCTGTGGCTAGAGCAAGCAGTTGAAGCGGGTTTAACTGACCCGACTGCGATGACAGTTGCAACGGTTGATGAAAATGGCATGCCGTTTCAACGCATTGTTCTATTGAAAAACGTCGACAAAGATGGTTTTGTGTTTTACACCAACCTAGGCAGTCGCAAGGCCCAGCAGCTAGAGCATAACAGCAATATTAGTTTGCACTTCCCTTGGCATCCGTTAGAGCGCCAAGTTCATATTACTGGTGTGGCTGAAAAGCTTACCGCCGTAGAGAATATGAAATACTTTACTTCTCGTCCTAAAGAGAGCCAGTTGGCCGCAATCGCGAGCAAACAAAGTAGCCGTATTTCTGCCAGAGGTGTGTTGGAAGGTAAGTTTTTAGAGCTAAAACAGAAGTTTGCTAAGGGTGAAATACCAGTACCAACCTTTTGGGGGGGCTTTCGCGTAAAACCAAAGAGCATCGAATTTTGGCAAGGTGGCGAACATCGCCTTCACGATCGTTTTCTTTTCTCCCAGCATGATGGAAGTTGGGACATTGATCGTTTAGCGCCATAGGCTTATGGTCCCTCATGAATAAACAAACACCGCCGAATTGGGGCGGTGTTTTTGTAGGTGGAAGCGATGCGAATTATCGCTCTCCATTCAACACAACCGATAATTGATGCTTAAGCAGCGTTTTGGGTACAACAGAGCCGTAGCCTGCTTCCATTGCTTTATCTATTAGCTCGTTCTTGCTGTTCGCTGCAAACTTATTACGTAAGCGTGCGACGTGACCTTCAACGGTTTTTGTTGATATGCCCATGACCTGAGAGATGAATTGAGGCTTTTTGCCATAGAGCAAGAGGAAAAGCGTTTCTTGCTCGCGGCATGTGAGCTTCTCTGGTTTTGGTTGTAAGTCAGAAAAACGAAAGATGGATTGTTGATTTGGGTTGGTACTGATTGCACGACAAACCCAATACCCGACTTCAATCACGGCGGTGTCGGTGAGTTCCCTTCCGTAGAAAATGGTGCCTACGATGTCGCCTTTGTCATCTCGCCACGGTGTTTTAGTAAATATATGTGCTCGCCAGCGGCCATCTGGATAAGGGTGGATATCCAGAATTTTTAGTGACTCGCCAGTTTCGAGAACGTGTTTATCTTGGCGTTGAAATTCTTGCGCGCATTCAGTGGTTGGGCTGGCCATATCAAAATCAGTTTTACCCAAGCACTCCTCGGGCGACGTGTGCCCTAACAGTTCTGCGTATTCCTGGTTTACGTATAGGAATACCGAATCTTTATCTTTGCATCCCCAACAACCTGGTAGCTGTTTAAGGAGGGATTGTTCTATGGTATCGACTGAAATATTCACAAAAGGACTCACTACATACTGCTTTTACCAATACAGAGACGTCCGTGTTATATGGCTCGTATTGATGTTGCCAAGTAGGCAGTTACGTTGCTAGAACACGTTCGTTGATTGGCGCTCAATCCAATTAAATTCATGGTGTTCGATGTTTTCGTCAGGTAGTCATAGACAACGACGGAATGGAACGAAGAGTTTAATTGGGAAAATGGTCTGTTTCATTACAGATATGTGCGCTCACGGATGTCCGCCTAATGTTCGGCTTACAACTCGTATCGTCCTTGATCATGCTTCCTACAACTCAGTTGTAATGTGGTTGACGTTCATATCACTTGTGAGTGAAAGAGCAGCACCTAAGCATATGAGAGGGACAGTGAGACAAAAGCTATGATATCAGCTTATGCCATTGTTTTCATTGTTGAGAAGCGAAAAAAAAGCCAGCCTGAAGACGGGCTGGCAACACAAGATATAATCTTGTCGACGTGTAGAAGAGGTTCTAAATTACCTAGCGAGGGTCTGCTAAGTAAGTTAGAGGTATCAATGAGATACCGAGAGCTTTAGATCGTATGCATCTTAAAGCTCGATAACTAATGTATTGAATCAGAAGCATATTAGTAAGGGGGGAAATCCCTCTATGTTGAGTTTAAGCGTGGGTTTCGATCCGTTTCAGGGACGACCTATCTAATATGGAGCACGATGTTTTACAAAATAACGGATTGTTCGGTAATAAGGATCTTTACATTGATTGATTATGCATACGTAAGGTGTTGCCTATCTATCCGTTTTTGTTAATAAAATTGGTTGCTCACTGACCGTAAATTAACCTCGCATGATCATCGTTCCGGAACTATGATCATGTAAATGAACTTGATCATGCTGATTTGATCTTGTCGATTGAGTTGGGTAAAAGTTGCAACCCAACAAAGAAGGTATATGATGCGAAGACGTAAGCTGACGGTGTAAAGACGACTGTTTAAAATGAGTGACTCCGATAACCAAAAAATCCTTTCATATCAAGAGATTATGCTGCCAAAGCCGGCGGAGCTGATCACACTTCCGTCTTATATGGATTGCCACGATCATTCTTATACGCAGATCGTGATTGGTTTAAAAGGGCAAGCCGAATTTGAAGTGCGCGGGCGAGGTAATCTTGTCGGCCCTGGTCAAGGTTGTGTGGTCACCGCATGCTCTGATCATGCTTTCGGTGGCGTCATCAATCAATCGGATATTTTGGTGCTGAATATGCCCAAACCGACAAATGATGATCCTGAAATGCTTCAAAAAATCAATAACCTGGAGAGAGACCATGTCTACTTCCAGTTAGATAGTCAAATTCAGAAGCTGATACAGATGTTGGTTCAGGAAATGCGAAACCATCCGGATGACCTGCTGTTAAGTCGTGCGTGTAACGACACTGTGATTGCGTTAATGCAGCGCCATATCTCGGCATTTGAGACCAGTCGAAAAGAGTCGCGCTTTGATTTGGAGGCGATTGATCGTTACATTGAGCAGCACCTGAATCATAAGATTAGTGTGGCTCAATTGGCCGGGCGAGTGTTTCTTGGGGAAAGTCAGTTCCATTGCTTGTTTAAAGAGCAGATGGGGATTACACCTCATCAATATGTTCTCGGAAAGCGAATCGACATGGCTCGTGAATTAATCGAGCAAGGTCACCTTTCTTTAGGGCAAATTGCCGAGTTTACTGGCTTCTCAAGCCAGAGTACTTTTACTCATACTTTTACTCGCTTACAGGGAATATCACCTTCCCGTTATAAAAAACAAGTTGGATAACAACGCGTTTTTTAGGTCAAATAATCATCAAATTAGAATAAAGCCATGCACTATGCATGGTTTTTTATGTTTTATTCACGTGATCTATCTCTCGTTTTTTTAAATTCTCTGTTCTTTACAGTAGCTGATATGCCACTTGATCCTACATTTTCTCTTAGAACGAGCTCTTCACAAAAATCTTATTGATATTCTTGATATTTTGTTGTGAATGCAATGAAAAAATTAAAATTTACAACACAAAATATTACCTATTTGAATGTGACTATGTGGATGTTTTGTTATAAAAGCGAGTTTTTGGCAAAAATGTCGTAGTTTTTGACAAGTATTCTTATCGGCCTCAAAATACACTGCCAGCCATTGATAATCCTCGAAGCGGTTTTCGAGGAGTGAGATTGAGGAACACACATGTTTACAGCTACGAACGTGTTGACACCGGAATTTATCGGGCAGCCGCTTGATAAGTTGTGGTCACTGATCTCGCCATTATATATGGTGGACGAGTCTCAATGGCTAGAGCAACTATTGCCACTAGCGACGCCGACAGAGGATGAAAAATCGGCGATCACTACCCAAACGACCCACCTTATCGAAGCCATTCGTGCCGATAAGAAGTCAATCCAGATGATTGATGCTTTATTGCTGGAATACAGCTTAGATACTCAAGAAGGTATCTTGCTGATGTGTCTTGCAGAAGCATTAATGCGCATCCCAGATGCCGCGACAGCAGATTCTTTGATTAAAGATAAGTTGAGTGTCGCAGACTGGAAATCTCACCTGAAGAACTCTGACTCTGTGTTTGTTAACGCATCAACATGGGGCCTCATGCTAACAGGTAAAGTGGTTGGTCTTGGTGAGCAAGGCACCCAGAGCCCAGGTCAGGCTGTAAACCGTCTGGTAAATAAATTCTCTGAGCCTGTGATTCGTAAAGCCATGTATCAGGCAATGAAGATCATGGGTCACCAGTTTGTTCGTGGTCGTACGATCGAAGAAGCGCAGAAGAACGGTCGTCCAATGCGCGACAAAGGTTTCACCTACTCATTTGATATGTTAGGTGAGGCGGCGTTAACTACAGCGGACGCGAACAAGTACTTCAAAGATTACCTAATGGCGATCGAAGCGGTGGGTCGCGAGACTTACGGTAACGACACCAGCCCTGAGCCTTCGATTTCCATCAAGCTTTCTGCATTACACCCGCGCTACGAAGTCGCAAATGAAGAACGTGTAATGACAGAGTTGTATGACTCACTAATGCAACTACTAAAACGTGCTATTGAAGTCGACGTTGCAATCACAATCGATGCAGAAGAAGCGGATCGCCTTGAGCTTTCCCTGAAGCTATTTGAGAAAGTATACCGTAGCGATCTTGTGAAGGGTTGGGGCAAGTTTGGTTTGGTTATTCAAGCCTACTCAAAACGTGCGCTACCAGTCTTGGTGTGGCTAAATGCACTCGCAAAAGAACAAGGTGACGTTATTCCTCTGCGTTTGGTTAAAGGCGCGTACTGGGACAGCGAAATCAAGTGGTCTCAACAAGCGGGTTATGCAAATTACCCAGTATACACTCGCAAAGAAGCGACGGACGTTGCATACCTAGCTTGTGCTCGTTTCCTACTTAGCGAAGGTGTTCGCGGTAATATCTACCCACAATTTGCAAGCCACAATGCTCACACGGTGACGGCAATTGCTGTCATGGCGGAGCACAAAGAATACGAGTTCCAGCGCCTGCATGGTATGGGTGATTCACTGTATAACCATGTTATGAAAATGTACGGTCAGCCAGTACGTATTTATGCACCTGTCGGTAGCCATGCTGATCTTCTTCCGTACTTGGTTCGTCGTCTGCTTGAAAATGGTGCGAACAGCTCGTTTGTACACCGTCTAGTTGATGCGCGTTGTCCGATTTATGAGTTGACCCATCACCCTGTGGATGTGTTGACGGGTTTTGACACGCTACACAACGACAAGATCCCATTACCTGCCGACATCTTCCCTGAGCGTAAGAACTCATACGGCGTCAACATTGATATCGACAGTGAGGCGAAGCCATTTGAAGCGCAGGTCGAGAGCTTCATGGACAATCAGTGGGTTGCAGGCCCGATGATCAATGGTGAGCGCTTTGCCGAAAGCATGATCAAGGAAAATGCGGCTGAGGTCATCACCGCACCATACGATCGCCGAATTGAAGTCGGCAAAGTGGCATTTGCAACTCTTGATCACGTTTCCGCTGCAATTGATGCGGCGCAAACTGCTTTCTCTGATTGGAAAGCCGTTCCTGTTGAGCAAAAAGCGGCTTGTTTAGAAAAGCTTGCTGACTTAATGGAAGAAAACCTAGCTGAGCTGGTGGCGATTTGCCACAAAGAAGCGGGTAAAACGATTCACGATAGCATTGATGAAGTTCGTGAAGCGGTGGATTTCTGTCGTTATTACGCGAAACAAGCGCAAAACCTACAGCCATTTGAGCTAGAAGGCTTTGATGGTGTGAAACGCATTTCTAGCCGTGAAGGTCTTGGTGTGTTTGTGTGTATTAGCCCTTGGAACTTCCCGTTGGCTATCTTCCTTGGTCAGGTGACGGCAGCACTGATTGCGGGTAACACAGTGGTTGCAAAACCTGCTGAGCAAACAAGCTTAATTGCCTCTCGCGCTATTGAACTAATGATTGATGCTGGCTTCCCTGCAGGTGTGATTCAGTTACTTACTGGTCGCGGCGCTGAGATCGGTCATGCACTGACTTCTCATGATGCTATTGCTGGTGTGGCATTCACTGGCTCAACGGCAACGGCGCAACGCATTAACGTCACGCTCGCGGAGCGCAGCGCGAAACCAGTTCCGTTTATTGCGGAAACAGGTGGCCAAAACGCAATGATTGTGGACAGTACTGCATTGCCAGAGCAGGTGGTGCGTGATGTGATTCGTTCGGCGTTTGCATCTGCTGGTCAGCGTTGTTCTGCCCTTCGTGTTCTATTTGTACAAGAAGATGTAGCAGACCGTATGATCAACCTGATTCAGGGTGCGATGAATGAACTGCATGTTGGTTTACCTTACCTACACAAAACAGATGTTGGTCCGGTTATCGACAGCAATGCAAAACAAAAACTCCTCGCTCACCTTGAGCAAATGAGCAAAACACAGACTAAAGTCGCTCAGCTACAGCTGGATGAATCGTGCCAGCATGGTGACTTTGTCTCACCAAGTGCGTTTGAAATCTCGGGCATCGATGTGCTGCAAGAAGAACAATTTGGTCCAATCTTGCACATTGTTCGCTTTAAAGCGTCTGAATTACCGAACGTGGTTGCGCAGATCAACAGAACGGGTTTTGGCTTGACGATGGGTATCCATAGCCGTAACGAAACCACGTACCGTTGGATTGAGAAACATGCACGAGTAGGTAACTGCTATATCAACCGAGACCAAGTTGGCGCTGTGGTTGGTGTACAGCCGTTTGGTGGTCAAGGCTTGTCGGGTACTGGCCCGAAAGCTGGTGGTCCACACTACCTATTCCGCTTTACTCAACATCTTCTTGCTCAAGCAGAAAACGCATAAGGAGTCGCATTATGGTTCATCAGATCACCTATTTTAAAGATGCATTCTCTGCGTGGGAGCAGTGGAATCTGACTGATTTTGATTACAAATGCGAGCATGTTCTGGCATTTAAATCTGCACTAGAAGGGCAGCAGTCTACCGTTGCCAAAGTGGTTTCTTACCACTTGCAACAAGCATCAGCTCTTCTTGCAGAAACTCACCAGTTAGTTGGCCCTACAGGGGAAACTAACGAACTGTATGCCGCAGGACGCGGTGTGGCTTTGGTGATTTGTGAAAACAACATCGAGCCTGCTGATAATGCGTTATACAGTGCTTTTGCGATGATCACCTGTGCCTTAATTGCAGGCAACAGTGTGGTCGTTTGCAGTGACAATGCAGAGCTAAACCAATTGGTTAAGCAAGCTGTAGCGTTGGCAAACTTCCCATCTAACTTAGTCCAGGTTGTTGCGTACGATGCGTCTGCCCCGTTGCTTGAGAGCGATGTACGTAGTGTGGGTTATGTTGGGCGTTCACAGGTTGAGCATGCGCTCAATCTTCAACTAGCTAAGCGTGACGGTGCAATCGTCGGCTTAGTTTCTGAAACGGATTTAGAGTCACCGAAATTGGCTCATGATCCTCATCTCTCGTTGCGCTTCATTACTGAGCGCACTCGAACGATAAATATTACCGCGGTGGGTGGTAACGCAACTCTACTCGAGTTGGGGAACGAAACTCACTAACCTGACTTGTAATGCCAATCTGGAGTAACTGGACTGAGAGCCGGTCCAGATTGGTTTTTTATACTCTGATGTATTGCTGAGACGGTAAAATATCAGGGCAGGCAAGGAAGGAAATAATTATAACGAGGACTATCTAATGATAGAAAATAGCTTTGCTATCACGTCCACTTTTGTGGCGTATTTACTGATTATGGTTGCTATTGGCGTTTACGCGTATAAGAGGACTTCCAATTCATCTGACTACTTCCTAGGTGGCCGTAGCCTAGGTCCGTGGCCTGCTGCATTATCTGCAGGTGCTTCAGACATGAGTGGTTGGTTGCTGCTAGGTTTGCCTGGCTATGCGTACGCTGCGGGTATCGAGGCCTTCTGGTTAGCCGGCGGTCTACTTCTTGGTACATGGGCAAACTGGCTCATCAGTGCAAAACGCCTCCGTACCTACAGTATCCAAACTGACGCGCTAACGTTGCCAGAGTTCCTGTCACGTCGCTTCAACGATAAGTCGAAACTGATTCAGACAATCTCTGCGTTTTTCATTCTTCTATTTTTCCTTTTCTACACCAGCTCAGGTTTGGTCGCAGGGGGCAAACTGTTTGAGACGGTATTCGGTCTAGATTATACCTACGCTGTTATCATCGGTACGGTGTGTGTCGTTTCTTACACACTATTCGGTGGTTTCCTAGCGGTATCTTGGACTGACTTAGTGCAAGGTCTGCTAATGGCGGCTGCGCTAATGATTGTTCCTATAGCGGTAATGGACGGTGGTTTAGGTCAGCTAAGTTCTGATCTACATGACATCAACCCAGAACTTGCAACGCTATGGAATGACGCGAAAGGCGAACCATTGTCTGCGATTGCCATTATCTCTCTAGCGGCGTGGGGCCTTGGTTACTTTGGTCAGCCACACATCCTAGCGCGTTTTAAAGCGTCTCGTTCAAACAAAGATCTAACGACTGCACGTCGCATCGCAGTGATTTGGACGGCACTATCTATGGTTGGTGCAATGCTTGTTGGTCTTGTTGGTCTGGTTTGGGTTACGGGTCATCCGGGTACTCAACTAGAGGACGGTGAGAAGATCTTCATGCTATTGGTTAACGCAGTATTCCACCCTGTCGTTGCGGGTATGTTGTTAGCAGCAATCCTAGCGGCGGTAATGAGTACCGCTGACTCACAGCTCCTTGTTTCATCTTCAGCGCTTGCAGAAGATTTCTACAAGCAAGTATTCAAGCCAGAAGCGTCTTCTGAAGAAATCGTAATGATTGGTCGTATCGGTGTTATCGTTATTTCGCTTGTTGCGCTATTCCTAGCGATGACGCCTGATAGCTCAGTACTTGGTCTTGTATCTTACGCTTGGGCTGGTTTTGGTGCGGCATTTGGTCCTGCGGTTGTACTTAGCCTTTACTGGAGCGGTATGAACCGTAACGGCGCGTTAGCAGGTATTCTTGTTGGTGGTATCACTATCGTGGTTTGGAAGCAGCTAACTGGCGGTTGGTTTGATGTGTACGAAATCGTACCGGGCATCATCTTCTCTACGCTTGCCATCATTGTGGTAAGTAAAGCAACGGGTGGTGCTGCGCAAGACGTGTTAGACCAACACCAGTCGTTCGAGAAAAAACTGGTTGAACTAGACTAGTAACTTCCCGTATATGAAAACAAAGCCCGCTATTTTAGCGGGCTTTGTTTTATCTGAAACTTAATTAACGTTAATGGTGGTAGCTTGAGATCAGAGCTTAGCATTGCTCGGTTAGATTGGAGTGTTAGTCGCGACGAATTTTGGCGTAAATAACGGTGTTACTCAGCTCTCCCGATGTGGTAAGACGTTCGTTTCTGAGCTCTCCTTCGAACTCATAACCACAGCGTTCGGCTACAGCCCGGCTCTTTTGGTTGGTGCTATCAGCATGAATTGCGATTCTCTTGGCGCCCAAGTCATCAAACGCATAGCGCTCAACTTCGAGCACAGCCTCGGCAACATAACCATTGCCAACGGCAGCATTATCTAACCAATAACCTATCTCAAAGGATGGTACGTCGGGATCTCGAATCATCAAGCCGACCGCACCCAGTAAGCGATCGCTTTCCTTTTCAATGATGTAGTAACGCAGCTCTTCTTCGAAGTTTTCAAAGTTTGCGATGGCTTTCTCTGTCCCTTCTATCATCGCTTCTAATGTCAGCACATGAGGCACCCACGGCAGATAGACTTCGAGAGTCTTTTGGCTGCGAACGACAGCTTGATGCGCCTCTTCGGCTCGTTCTAAACAAGCAGGGATGAGTTTGAGACGTTTCGTTTCCATGCCGACTCTCCTATGGGTGAAAAATGAACGGAAAATCATTTAAACAGATGTACTTAGAATGATCTAGTCAACGCCGTCATATTATTCACTTGGTTTGCCAGAGAGAAACTGAGAGAATCGAACCGTTATCAAACCAACTAGGTTCATTATGAAACTTTTAGTAAGAAACTTGGCTCGTCACATGACCGAGCAAGATATCCGCAAATTATTCTCAGCGTACGGCAAAGTAGAACTGTGTTCGCTAGTGCTTGATCAAGACACGGGTTTGTCGAAAGGCTTCGGTTTTGTCATCATGCCGGACGAAGCAGAAGCCATTTCTGCTCTTGAAGCACTGAATTTGACGAACGTAGAAAAAAGCAAAATTCGCGTGAAAGTCGCACAAGACTAATACAGAGAAAAGCCAGCGTTATTGCTGGCTTTTTTGTCTTTCTATTTAGAGACCAAATTGGCAACATTCTAGAATGTCTTCTATTTTCGTTTTAGCGAGATTGATCATCAATTCTCTCTTCAAGTTGTTTCATTAAATCCTTTAACTGTAGAGAATCGAAATTGTCTGAATTCGGCACTTGGTAAGCGTCGTTGACTGTGTAGAGCATCAAACTTTTGCTAGAGAAGAACTCTTTCTGTATTTGGACTTTGACAATGTCATCAAGAGGTAGACGGAAGTAAACCGTTGAGCCCTGGCGGTACTTCAAGGTGTTGGTGCTTGCATCGATATCTAGCGTTTTAGGATTGAACGCGCGGCGCGTGAAGTACGTTGAGAGCAGTTTCAATCCTATTATTGTGAGTGCTACGAGTCCAAACTCGACGATCTTGTCTGCTAGGTAAGAAAAATAGAACAGCGACAACAATACAGTTCCTAGCAAGAAAGGGTTGTTCTTGGGCAGATTTTGTGAAGTTTCATGGATGATCATCCGACATATTCCTCGACTTTATTCAGAAGCGACGAACGTGAGTTGGTAGACACAAACCTTTCGTTCTTTGCCTTGCATGCGCAATGTTTTGTCACCGATGTAAGGGATATTTAGTTTTTGGATCACCGATTTAGAACGCTGATTGTCCACCAAATGCATCACGGTTATTCCGTTTAACTCAAAGTGCATTCGAGCAAATTCGAGTAAGGCTTTGGAGGCCTCGAATGCATAGCCTTTCCCCCAATGTGGCACGCCAACCCAGTAGCCTAATGTACCGTAGCCCTCTTCGATACGCGGTAAACTCACTGCACCAAGTAACTCCCCAGTGTTTCGCAAGGTAATAGCGTACGCCACGCCTTGATGCTGCTGATACATCGGATCGTGCCTATCTATCCATGCTTGCGCCATCGGTCGCTCATAAGGATGAGGGATGTTTGCTGTCATGTCGGCAATTCGCTTATCTCCAGCGAGTAAAGCCACTTGTTGGCAGTCATCGATATTGAATGGCCGGAGGACGAGTCTTTCGGTAGTGAGAATCGGTTGTATCGTCATGCATTTCTTCCTTGATGAGACGGCTATAGCTGCTAGCAACTGGTTTGCGGGGTAAATCGAGATAACAAGGCGTCTCGAAAGCTCGATCTAGCCAGGCGTGTAGTTGTCATGCGCCTTACTAAATAATAAGCCCGAACAATTGCTTATGTGTAATGTGTCGTATTATTACACACATAAGCACGTTTACTCATATTGATGGTACAAAAGTTGAGGTCTGACCAATGTCTCAGTTTTTTGATACTTTCGTTCAATTTTTTGAAGATAGGGCACAAAAAATTAAAGGAGCTTTTTAATTGTGGAATTATTTTGAACAAAATATGTCAATTGTCAGTAGGACGAAAAAGTAGGGAGAAGAGAAATGCCGGATATATATTGCGCAGCTTGTAGAAAATCAACGCAACATAAAGTGATTATGAAGCGTTGCGAGCCTCAGTCTGTTGACTCGTTAACAGGCAAAATGGTGAGTTTTACACAGCTGATGGCGAAATTTGTATCAGGTGAACATTATTACGAGATGGAGCCTCAATACTACTGCCGTTGTTGTAATCATCGTGCAATTGGAGAGGTTGTTCCACATCCTACACGGCATACATCGGCCGCACTCTAATTCTGAGTGATAGCCATGATTAATGGCTAAATAGGGCAGTGTTGCCCGAACGACATATCTATACAGGCGTGTCATGCGCTTTCAAATTTGCGACTCCGCGGGAGCCGCTAGGTTGCTTTTTCTCTTCATATCACGGTTACTAAGTGAGCGGCAATAATCATAGCTCTTTCCCTCCTTCGTTGTTTTCTGGTTATTCTCTGCTGAATTTCACATGCTGTGCATTTGATGGTTTGCAATTGTTTGAGCAACGATTAATGTGATGCTTTCTAAGTGGTTACAAGGAAGCGGGTTAATGAGTTATCAATTGGACCGGATTGATTTACATATTTTGAGAGTGCTTCATTCGAGAGGCAGAATTCCGGTTGTAGAACTAGCAAAGCTGATTAACTTAACGACTTCTCCATGTTCTGACCGTGTAAAGCGGCTAGAAAAAGAAGGGTATATCAATGGTTACCATGCAGAGTTGAATGCGGAAAAGTTGGGGCTGGATGTGCAAGTATTCATCCATATTCGTTTAGACCAAACCAGTTTTTCTATTTTTGAAAAGTTTGCGAAAGCGGTGGAATTGATGCCTGAAATTGAAGAGTGCTACTCGCTCTCTGGAGATTTCGATACCATGATAAAAGTTCGTGTTAAGAGCATGAAAGCGTATCAGGAGTTTATGTCGAGTAAGTTAGGCACGCTTCCGGGCGTGATTCAAACTCGTAGTGAAGTGGTCATAGAAGAACATAAAACGGGATTTGGTGTTAATCCCGAGCTCCTTGGTTAGGCGAGGCATGTGTTGAGCCTCCTTATTTAGCGTGGCTTGGTATATTACTTTTTCTCGATTAAAAAGGAGCCGAAGCTCCTTTTTTAATAAATCGGTGAGCGATTATGCCCCGATAAAGGTACTGATAACGCCAATTAAACCACCAAAAACACCGCCCCAAACGACTAGCCAGCCAAGGTGTTCTTTGATCATCTTTTGCACCATTTCTTTAACTAATGCCGGTGTTAATTCGCTTAAACGTTGATCGATGATACCTTCAATGTTCTGCTTTATCTCATCCATCATTGCAGGAGATTCGAATTGCTCTTTCAGTGCTTCTTTGATGTTATCGCTCTTGCTCAACTCAATGATGGATTCTTGCATCTTTTCGACGAAAGGTTGGCGCATGGGTTGTAGCGCTTCCGAGCCGCCAAACATCGCTAGCATGCCACCAAACTGAGAGCCTTCAATTACTTCCACTAGGGAATCAAATGCTGGATTTAAATCTACTTTCTCAATTACTGGTTGAAGATCGATGTTCACACCGCCCGCCATTTCTTTATTCAAGAATCGGTCAATGTTCGCTTCAGTAAAAAACTGTTCCATCATCAGGTTTTTGATAGCCAGTTTAAACTCTTCAAATCGCGCGGGGATCACGCCAGAACCGTATAATCCAGGCACTTTCTCAAACAGCATATGGATGGCAAGCCAGTTGGTGATGGCGCCTGAGAACGCAAACAGCCCTGCATACCAAAGATAGTCGTTTTGTAATTGATGACCTCCAGCCATCAAAGCGATAGCGAGGACATTCGTTAGCAAACTTTTGTTCATAGTGACCAGTTATATATGAATATCGGAAAGAATAAGTGGGCCTGATTCTATACCTAAGTCACATTAAGATGCTAGGTTTTGCCGTGATGAGTAGTCTTGTAGCGAAGGGAAAAAAATGAATGCTCGGAAAAACAAAACCCGACAATCATTGTCGGGCCACTGCTTTTTCTTAGAAAAACTAAGATTCTATTTTTAATTTTAGATGCGGTAGATCTTACAACAAAGTTGGCATTTCCATCTTTCTGAGTAGCCAAATAGCTTGTCAGCCCAACTTGGTTTGAGTTGTACGATCTGCATTGAACCACATTTACACATAAGCTAATTACCTTATTGTTAATATAATAACTAAGCCATCTATTGAGTATAGCTGTTTCTCAAAAAGTGAAATGACAAATGAAGACGGCTCAATACTCTGTATTGTGTTCATTGCAATGGATACGCAACGAGGCGGTATATTAGCAGAAAAAGTGTGAGCTTTATCATGGAGAGTGTTTCATATATGAGAAACCACAATAGCTATATGAGCATCTAGCCATGGATTTAAATAAAAAACGGCGCTTAAAGCGCCGTTTTTATTGAGCTTATCACTCGTTAAGAAGCGTGTTGATTGTCTAGTTCTTCAGCGATAAATCCGCCAGTTTGATGCGCCCAAAGCTGGGCGTAAATGCCGTTATTCGCAATGAGTTCTTGATGAGAACCTTGTTCAACGATGCTGCCTTTATCTAGCACGATGAGGCGATCCATTTGTGCGATGGTCGATAATCGGTGAGCGATAGCAATAACCGTTTTCCCTTGCATTAATTCATTCAAGCTTTCCTGAATCGCTGCTTCGACTTCTGAATCCAGAGCCGATGTGGCTTCATCCAGTACCAGCAATGGTGCGTCTTTGAGTAGCACACGAGATATTGCGATTCGCTGACGTTGGCCTCCAGACAGTTTTACACCACGTTCACCAACTTGCGCATCGTATCCGACATTACCAAATGGGTCGGTCAGAGTTTCGATAAACTCATGGGCATGCGCTTGCTTAGTGGCTTTCAGCAAATCTTCTTCTGTCGCATCTGGATTGCCATACAAAATATTGTCTCGAATTGAACGGTGTAACAGAGAAGTATCTTGGGTCACCATACCGATCTTTGAGCGCAAAGAGTCTTGTGTGACTTCTGATATGTTCTGTCCATCGATCTTAATGCTGCCGTCTTCGACATCGTGGAAACGAAGTAACAAGTTCACCAAAGTCGATTTCCCGGCGCCGGAGCGCCCAACCAAGCCTACTTTCTCTCCTGGTTTGATGTTGAGATCGAGATGGCTAATTACGCCTTTGTTCTCACCGTAATGGAAGCTGACGTTATCAAAGTGAATGCCTCCTTCAGTGACAACCAAGTCTTTTGCGCCTGGTTTATCTTTAATATCAATAGGCTTAGAAAGCGTTTTCATTCCATCGACAACGGTTCCCATGTTTTCAAAGAGGGCGCCAACTTCCCACATAATCCACATCGACATACCGTTTACGCGCAATGCAAGACTAACAGCAATCGCAATCGCGCCAACGCTAATGGCACTATCCAACCACAGGTAAATCGATAAAGCAGCAACGGAAAAGACCAAAATATAGTTTGAGATCTCTACAGCGACGTCGAAGCCGGTCACTAGGCGCATTTGACGATAGACCGTATTTAAAAATCCTTTCATGCCTTGCTCGGCATATTGGGTTTCGCGCTGGCTATGAGAAAACAGTTTGACGGTTTGAATATTGGTATAACTGTCGACGATGCGCCCTGTCATTGTCGAACGTGCATCGGCCTGCGCTGAAGCGACGTCTTTGAGCCTAGGGACAAAATAGATTTGGATAGCGATGTAAGCGAGTAGCCAGACAATCATTGGGATCATCAAACGCCAGTCTGCCGTCGCTAACATAATGATCATGCTGGTAAAGTAAACCGTAACGTAAACAAACACATCCATAGCTTTCATCACGGTTTCGCGCACAGCTAATGAGGTTTGCATGACTTTCGTTGCGACTCGACCTGCAAAATCATCTTGATAGAAGTTCAAGCTTTGATTGAGCAAATACCGGTGTGCAAGCCAGCGGATAGACATTGGGTAGTTGCCCAATAACGTTTGATGAACGAGCAACGAGTACAAGATCACCAATATAGGCATGACAACCAGCAATAAGGCTCCGTAGAAAATCAAATCCGATTTGTTGTCTTGTAAGAACGTTTCTGGATTGCTGGTAGACAACCAATCAACCAATTGTCCCATGGCGCCAAACAACATTACCTCAACAACAGCCACAATTGTGGCCATCAAAGACATGATGATCAAAGGCTTTTCATAACCACGAGTGTAATAACGCAGAAAAGCGAACATCCCTGAAGGAGGCTGATCCGGTGTAGATTTGGGGAACGGCTCTGTAAAGCCTTCAAATCGTTTAAACATAACTCATCCTAAAGTTAAAACAGTGCCATTTGGGGTGGCTAAATCCATCGATTCACGCTGCTTTGGACGAAACCGCGTGTATGAGAGTTTCTTGCCTGCTCCTCGATAAAGCAGACCGATTGACGAGAGGGGCGAAAAAATAGTTTAACCGATTGTGTCTTAAATGTAACTAGTTGGTTATGAGTGTGATTGTCTATGGTTCTGATTCTTATGATGAATTCTTATCATGTTCATCACGGTGCAATAAAAGCTTAAACCTGCAAAGTGACAATAAAATTTAGGGAAAAATGAACTTAATGCAGCAAAAAACACTTTTAGGCAATTAAATTAATTGTCAAAACAGCAAAACTGAAGTTAACAATAAATTTACAATCTCCTCATTCTAGTGATAAGGAATGTATTGGATGCTATTACACGAATCAGTGACCCAATTTGCTAATGGGAAAGAAGAAAGCACGCAAAGTGCTCAGCGCCAAACCGCAAACTGCGTAGTGATGGTGCCACCGAAAGAGTTTCGTTTTAATGAAGAAACCGCACAAGATAATGAGTTCCAACATAAAGTGTCACTCAGCCAAGAAGAAGTCTCACGTCGAGTAATGGCCGAGTTCGCGAGTATGGTTGCAACGCTGCGTCAAGAGGGCGTTCAAGTTGTTGAGTTTGATTATCCAACTTCAGATGTTGCAACGCCAGACGCGGTATTTCCAAACAATTGGTTTAGCACTACGCCAGATGGCACGTTGTACACCTTTCCAATGGCCTGTGAAAACCGTCAAAAAGAAGTACGTCCCGATGCACTTGTGGCAGCACTAGCGCAAGCAGGGCGAGAAGTTCATCGACGCAGCAGTCTAACTGAATATCTTGACGAGCAAGCGTATTTAGAAAGCACGGGTGTGATGGTGTTTGACCACCTAAATAAAACGGTCTACGCCGCACTCTCACAACGTTGTGATCGTCTGGTTTTAGAAGATTACGCCGATCGTATTGGCTATGAACGAGTGATTTCTTTCCAAACTCGTTTGCCGTCTGGTGCGCCGATTTATCACACCAATGTGATGATGGCGGTTGGCGAACAGTTTTGCGTGATTTGTGACGAAGTGATCCCAGAATTTGAGCGTCGTTTTGTAATGAAGTCACTCGCCAAAGACAAGCAAGTCATCTCAATTTCGCTTGATCAGATGAACCAGTTCTGCGGTAACATTCTGCAACTAGAAACGATCAACGGCGACAAGGTGATTGCGATGTCGCAATCGGCGTACGATGCATTCTCACCTGCACAAAGAAAGCAATTGGCAACGCACGGTAAATTGCTGCCATTCGACGTTTCTACCATAGAATCTATTGGTGGTGGTTCGGTTCGTTGCATGTTGGGTGAAGTGTTCTTACCGAATCGTAAAGCTGTGCTTTAATAAACTGCACATTTCTTTTCAGCCGCAGTGAAAGGCTGACGAAGCGTTCTCTTCAAGGGTTTTTAGCCGTTAGCTCTGTGGCAGTACAGACTAACGGCTTTTTTGCGCTTTTTTGTTTTCTGAAGATTTGCATCGGCGCCGCTTGGTTTAAGCGCCTAAAATAGGATGGTTCACCTAACAGATTGTGGTAAAGTCCGCGCCTGCGTTTTACCGCATCTTCATTGTTTTTATTGCCTCTTCAACCAAAAGTACAAGGTTTCGCTAATGCCATTTTCTACTCTCTCATTGAGTTCTGAGCTGATTCACGCACTGCCAAAAGACTTCAAGAAACCGACCGATATTCAAGCGTTGGCCATTCCTGAGCTGTTGGCTGGTCAAGATCTATTGGCTTTGGCAAATACAGGCAGCGGCAAAACCCTTGCTTATGGTTTGCCTTTGTTGGAAAAGCTGGGTGTCAATCCAGAGCAAAAAGCGCTGATTCTTGTGCCAACTCGTGAGCTGGCAATGCAAGTGAGTGAAGCAATTAACCAAGTTGGTCAAGTTCTTGAACTCAACGCAGTGTGTTTGTGTGGCGGCGTTGATAAAGAGCAACAACAGCAGGCGCTAGCGACAAATCCTCATATCCTTGTCGCGACGACAGGTCGTTTGGTTGATCTGGCAAACAACGGTTTAGACTTAAGCAATATCCATTACCTAGTGTTGGATGAGGCCGATCGTCTGTTGGATATGGGCTTTTGGCCTGACGTGCAAAATATTGCGGGGCTGATTTCAAACCAGCGTCAAACCGCAATGTTCTCGGCGACGTTTTCAGATGATTTGAAGGGTAAAGCGAAGCTGCTTATGCAGGCACCAAAGCAAGTTGCAGCGCATCAAGAAAACAGCACGAATCAAGACATCGTTGAAACGTTGTACATGGTCAATAAAGGCAGTAAAACCAAGGCATTGATTGAACTGATTCAAAAAAACGCGTGGACTCAGGCGTTAGTCTTTATTGGTGCGAAAGAGAATGCTGATGGCTTAGCGAAAAAGCTAAACAAAGCGGGCATCTCAACCAATGCACTGCATGGTGACAAGAGCCAAGCAGAGCGAGAAGAAGCACTGGCGCAGTTTAAATCTGGGCAAATTCAGGTGTTGATTGCCACTGATCTACTAGCGCGCGGCATTCACATTGAGCAATTACCTGTAGTGATCAACTTTGAACTGCCAATGCATGCAGAAACTTATGTTCACCGAGTAGGACGTACCGCTCGCGCAGGCGAACAAGGTGTGGCGGTGTCATTGGTTTGTCATGGTGAAATGGACGCACTAAACGCGATTCGTCACCTGACTCAACGTGCATTGCTAGTGCAAGATCTGGTTGGTTTTCCAGTAACGGATAAGCCATCAACTGGCGAGAGCAAACGCGCGCCACGCGATAAAAAAGCCAACCGCCGAACTCATGCTAAGAAGAGCATTAAGCAGTTCCAAGGTAAGTCGAAACGCCCAGCCCCGAGTGCGAAGTAAACCAAAAAAACACGCTCTGGCGGCATAGTTGGTTCAGAGCGTGGCTTAAAATTTTACTTTGGGGTGTTAACTCACAGTTGGGCCAACCAAGCGCATTTCCCAATCTTCAACTTCGCCGGTTTCTAGGCGGCGCTCGACCAGCTTGCCCCAAGACTCGACTAACGGCAGTTCAGACAGCTTAGAGAGTTCTTTTCTATCTAAACAGCCAGTGAAAACCGCACCCATGATGCGAGCCAATGGCCATTCTGGATAAGGTCTTTCGCACAGAATAATATCGTCACCTGCACCGATATCGCCTTCTTCCAGCACTCGGAAATACCAGCCTGTTCGAAGCGTATCTTGCAGTCTTCTCGCCATGTCGTGTTGGTCAAAGCGTACGTTAAGTTTCCAACAAGGCATACGACCTTGCGACACTTCCAGTAGTGTTGAGCCGATGCGAATTTTATCTTTCAAGCAAATCGTGGATTCGGTTACGCCTTTGGAGCTGATGTTTTCGCCAAAGCCGCCGGCGGATTGGAAAATGGTTCTTTCGCCTAATTCTTGTTGCCAGATTGGGTAGTGCTCGCTTGGGTAAATATGAAGCGCTTTTTGAATGCCACCATGAAAGCGCGGATCACCTTGCTCATCACTGATAAAACCGAGCTCTGTTGCATGCTGGCGCTCAGGCTGCACTTGTTTGTTGATTGCGCTTTGCGCTCCATGAGCATAAGGGACGGTTTTCCCTGCTAGCACAGCTTTTACGACGCCGATCTTCTTCATATAACCTCCTTATTATTTGAATGAGAGATAAAGTGTTTACCTTCATTCGCGATGCGGAGCATGATAGCCTAGTAAACGTGTGTCGGTGTAGGGATGAAAAGACAACTAACAATGCTAGCTCGCCAAATTGATTCGAAGTCAGGCGTCGTCACTTCCAATGAGATGATGGCCGCGAATCCCCATTCTCCTGTTTTAGTGAAAACCATCGACATGCCAAAAGGTTACATTGATTCGCTGCATCAACACACTTGGCATCAAATCATCTTTCCTATCAAAGGGTTATTGCAAACACAAACTGAGCATTATCAGCATTTGGTTCCGCACACCTCTGCGTTATTTGTTCCTGCGGGTGTTCAACACGAGTCGATTGCTCTAAGCAATACGATATTTGTTGGCATTTACCTCAACCCTGAGTTTGGCGCAACGTACGAGCCACAAGTGAGAACCATTGCTTTAACGCCGTTTTTAAATGAGCTTTTACAAGAGATCCGCAGACAGTGTGAAGGTGAGACAAGCCACGAAGAAGTGCTGCATTTGCTGGCGGTGTTGCATGATCAAATTTTGAAAAGCAACGTGCAGACATTTCAGTTATTGCTACCACAAGACAGACGACTAAAACTGATTTTCGAGCAATTGACTGACGAGCCCGCGTTAAGCTGTTCGCTAAAAGAGTGGGGGGAGAAAATTGGGGCATCGGAGCGTACTTTATCACGGTTGTTCGCCAAGGAATTCAACACTTCATTTCTGCTTTGGCGGCAACAAATTCGGCTAATTTACTCGCTTTCTTTGTTAGATGAATCGTTGCCAATCCAAGCCATTGCAGACCTAGTGGGTTATCAAAACGACTCATCCTACATCAAAGCATTTAAAGCCTATTTTGATATGACGCCACAACAGTTTAGAGTGAACGGCGCATCGCGCAGGTAGAAATACAGAGCTTCGACTTCACTTAATGCTTTTGAGTAGAAGTTACGAAACTTCCTTTTTGAATTTCAATTACATGGTATGAATAACAATGGCACCAACGATAAATACTCGAGTGAATCAATTCTGTTTTGGTCAACCCAAAACGTCGCTGTCGTTGGAAAAAGAGCCCCTCAAACCGCTTGCTCAGGGCAAGGTTCGGGTGAGACTCGAAGCTACAAACATTAACCCAAGTGACTTGCTTTCCATTCATGGTGTTGGGCAATACCGCCGCGTTCACGTACCACCTCGCGTGCCGGGATTTGAAGCGGTTGGGCGTGTGGTGGAAGTCAGTGCTGTCGGTCACGCTGGCCTTCAAGTTGGGCAAAAAGTGTTGGTGGCGATGAGTGGTACTTGGCAATACTACATCGATGCTTCGCCCGAGAATCTTTTTCCGCTACCTGAAAGTTTGGATAACGGCTATGCCTGCCAGTTGTACATCAACGCGCTAACCGCGTGGGTGATCACCACTAAAGTGGCTAAGTTGAACAAAAGTGATGTGGTGATCATCAATGCGGCAGGGTCAGCGATCGGTAAGATATTTGCCCAGCTCGCCCATTCACTGGGTTTTGCACTGATTGCTGTGACCTCAAAGCGAGACGAGTATCCGTACGATACCATTCCAGTGTTGGACGCGAAGAAAGACTTACAAGCGCAGCTGCAAACGCGCCAACTGCCACAACCAACGGTCGCTCTGGACGCGATAGGTGGTGAGGCTGGCACGGATCTTATTCGTACCTTGAAAGAAAACGGCCAATACATCAACTACGGAACATTGTCGTTAACGCCTTATACGCCTGAGTTTTTTGAATCGATGAAGGCCAACAACATCGACTTTAGTACATTCTTTTTGCGGTATTGGGAAGAATCGGTAGGTAAAGGCGGGAGAAAGACGGTGTTCGCTGAAATGTTAGAACATTTTATTAGCAGCGACATAAAGTTAAACGTTGCATATTATCTGCCGTTAGAGGACTTTCAAACAGCGATTGAAATGGTTGAGCGACGCTCGTCAGCAGTGTCAGGAAAAATCATTTTGACGCTGTGAATTACAGTGAGCCTGTTGAGAAAAGGGAGGATAAAATCCTCCCTTTTTTATGGGTTTACTTGTAATGATTGGGCTATTTTAGATGGAAGATTTGCTCTGTTTCGAGCGATGTCATCGCACGTACTTGACGCCAAATGTAATAAAAAATACCGAACATCATCAACATACTTGGGATGGCAATCATTGGGTAACTGTACAGCGTCATTTTCCCTAACTCTTCGTTAAAGGCAGCAGTACCAGAAGGGCTAGTCACAATCCAAGTCGCAAGGAAGTAGTTCATTGCAGATGAGAACGCAAAAGTACTTGCAAACAGGTAGTTAGAAGACATAAGGCAACGTTCGAACGCATCGGTTTTACCATTTTCTTTTAAACGTTGGTTAATCAACGCGAGATTCAACACTGTGTCATTCAGTACTAACTTCTGCATCAGTGGGTAGCGGGTAAACGTTGAACCCAAAACCGCTAAACCGATCAGGCCAGGAATCAGGGCTTCTTTTAGTGCTAACCAGCGTGTATCAAGCTCTAACAAGCCGATGCCACCAGTTAGTAGAACACTGATAAAGCCCAGAGCAGAAATAAAGTTAAATTTCTTGTTACGGACAAGGTCCATACCGCCATAAATGATAGGAAATAGCAAAGCGACAACCAGCGCCATTGCTGTCCCTAGATGCTCATCGCCACTAAACTTCATCAAAATGAAGGAAGGGATAAATACGTTGAAAAGGATTTCAAATAAGGGATTCGGCTTTTTCGCCGTCGTGTTACTCATAATGTTTTACTGACTCTACTCTATGTCGGCTGTTATTGTACTTTGACAAGAAGTGTTCATCTAGTCGCGCTTGATGTAAAGCGTTAAAGCGTCGAGTTGTGTAACGACTTATGAAATAGACCGGAGCATAGCCAGTTAGTTTACATGATTGACTACTTTTTGTGTCTTAATGACTCTCCTTCTGTGCGATGATCTGATTACGCGCTCTGAATAATCGAGTCGCCACTGTGTTGTGGTTGAGCCTCAAGGCTTGGGCAATTTCATCATGATTCAACCCAGCCACTAAGCTCAAGAGCAACGGCTCTCGGTATTTGGGTTCGAGAATCATCATTTGTTTTTGAAGCCAATCTTGGGCCATGTCGTAGTCACTGCCAGGGTAGGTTTTTGTCTGTATTGCACACTCATCAATGTCGACAAAATCGTACTGTTTTCTATCAAAGCGCCGAGCATTCTCACGACGCAAAATAGTAATGAGCCAAGACTTCGCGGCGTTGGGGTCATTTAATTTATCAAAGAATCGCCACGCTTTCAGAAAGGTTTCTTGCGCTAAATCTTGAGCAAGGTGGTGATCTTTGCATAACCAATACGCGAGACGGTAAATCTCTTGGTATCGATCTTTCGTCAGTGCTTCGTAACGTTTATGTTTTTCCATAGCATTAAGATAAAAAGTTTGGAGAGCACGTTGTGTCTGCCAGATGAACGACAACCCTTTTTATCGCTTTTACAGTGATAAAAAGGGTTGTTCGATTAGGAAGACAAATTCGAAGAGTTAACCTTCGAAATATCGAAGGGTGGCTCTGATTACTTTCTTACACGCTTAAAATGGTTGGTTGGAAAAACGTGAGTACTGGATGGCATCTGCGACTTCCTGAGCTTTAGACTCTGAAGTCATAAGGTGAAGTAGCTTAAGAGCAGCTTGATAGCTAACTAGGCTACCGTTCGAAGTGATAACGCCATCATCAATGACAAAATTCTGGTCGACTTGTACTTTGACTGCAGGGTAATCTCTTTGAAAGCCGTTTTCACCTCCGGCCCAAGTTGTTGCTTTTTTGCCGTTTAAAAGGCCAGCTTCGGCTAACAAATACGCGCCAGAGCAATTACTTGCCATCCAATCTGCCGCTTTTGAGGTAGTTTTAATAAAGTGAATGAGATCTTTATTTTCGATTAGTGCATCCATGTCATAGCTGGATGTTAAAACCAATACGTCGAGTTCCGGCAGATCACCAATCCAAGCATCCACACCAATTTTTAATCCTTCTTCAGTGGTGATGGTTTTCTGATCGGAGACGGAAATGGTGAGCACGTCATAATCACTAAACCAAGTGAGACGACTTGCGACGCCAAAGACCTCTAAAGGCGCAGTAACATCAGAGGTCAGTACGCCATCGTAAACCAGAATACCAATTCGTTTATCTGCGGCATGTGCTGTTTGAAGCACCCCAAAGAATAGGACTAGTGTCGCTATCAATAGTTGTAGTGCATTCTTCAATCCGTTTTTACCCATGGTTTTTTCCTCGCTAACAGAGCATCAAGTTATTGAGGTTCATTATATTTAGGCTAATTAGTGATTGAAGAGCCACTTGGTCTTTACTAAAGTGAATAAAATTCATGAATAGAGTTCATTGGTTATATGGATAAGATACGGTCCCTACGATTTTTTATTGCCACTTTAGATGGCGGTAGTTTTGCTGCGGCTGCCAAAGTGTATGGCACTGACCCTTCGACCGTGAGTAAAGCCATACATCGTCTTGAAAGCGATTTGGGTATACAGCTTTTTCAACGTTCTACGCGACAGAGCCGCCTGACAGAAGCTGGTCGTAGGTACGCAAATACTGCTAGGTTTGTACTGGAGGAGCTGGCGGCATGTGAGGATTCATTAAAAAGTCACAATGATGCGCTTTCAGGGCAGCTTAAGATTAATGTGCCAGTCTCGTACGGTCGCCTCTATATTCGTCCTTTATTAAAAGAGTTTTGCCGCCGCTACCCTAACATCACTATCGATATTCATTACGATGACGCCTACGTTGATATTATTGAGCAAGGTATTGATGTGTCGATTCGCTCTGGTGTCGTTCACGATAGTCAATTGATTGTGCGTCAGCTCAGCCCTATCGATTTTATCATTTGTGCCAGTCAGGATTACTTAGCGCGCCATGGTGTTCCGAGTGGCCCGGATGTATTCAATGACCATTCTTGGGTTCGTTTTCGTTTTAAACAAACGGGGAAACTGTTGCCGATTCGGATGCCAGAACCAGACGGTGCGAGTGAATATGACCCCGAAAGAAACTATATTGTAAATGACGGTGAATCCATGGCAGAGCTTTGCGCAGAAGGCTTAGGATTAACTCAGATCCCTCATTTTATCGCGAGAGACTGGCTTAAAGCGGGGCGTTTAGTGCCGATATTTCCAAGCATGCGCCAAGCAGGAAATGGCGTGTATCTTCTCTATGCCAACCGGGAATATGTGCCTGCCCGAGTGAGGGTGTTCATCGATTTTATCACTCAAGCAATACAGGATATGGATGAAACGCCATTCCATACTTGGGCTGAAACGTTGCCGATTTATCGACCGAACCAAGGCGATTGAAAACTTCATGTGAGTCTTTGGTTAAAAACCCCTAAGCTATATGGTGCTTTTATTGGTTTTTGTTAGTTTATTGGGCGTTATTATCGAAAAGCGCAGTTTGCTCTTCGTCACTCATAAAGGAAAGACAATGCCAACTAAGATCTTAGTGCCTGCTTTGGCCCTACTTCTCAGCGCATGTGGCGGCGACGGGGAGTCGTCAGCCCCAGCAGAAAGCGGCTCACAAAACACAGGTTCCACATCGTCACAAGGCACATTTGCCGAGCAGATGCTTGCAGCGGTCAACAGCGCCCGCTCTACTACACAACAGTGTGGCGCAACCACCATGCCACCTGTTGGGGCCCTGACTTGGAGCTACGATTTGGAAAGCGCCGCTTATCGACATTCAAGCGACATGGCGAACAGCGATTTCATGAGCCACACAGGCTCTGATGGCAGCAAGATGTCAGATCGAGTTAACGCAACGGGCTATGCTTGGAGCGCCATTGGTGAGAATGTCGCCGTAGGGCAAAGCAGCATTAACGCCGTCATTAATGCTTGGTTATCGAGTGAAGGTCACTGCCTTAATATCATGAGTGCGGATTTTGATCAGATGGGCGCGTCGCTTGTCGAAAATCACTCTGCACGCTACGGGTATTACTGGACTCAGGTTTTTGCCAAACAGCGCTAATGCGATAAAGAAGCCTGATAGATAAAATAAAACGCCAGCAGTCACTATCTGCTGGCGTTTTTGTTATTTACATCTCTTTTAGCTTGTCAGGTTACGAAGTTTTGGGTCATCCGCCAGGTATTCAACAAATTCAATCTCAAAACCTGCAGGGTCAACAAAATACACATTTTTGCGGTAAGGTTCATCAGCACCAGGTTGGGCAATCGGATAACCTGCATCGGTTAGTCTTTTGATGATTGCATCGACGTTGTTGGTCACATAAGCAAAATGCGCTAGCCCAACTTGGTGCCCGCTCAACTCGCGGTTTTCTCCTTCGCCATGGTCACTCATGGCTATGTATTGATACTCGTCGCCAAAATGTAGCCAGTTTCTTGGTTTGCCACTCCATTCGCCTTTACCTTCATCACGCACGTACCAATGTGGAAATGCAGTTTGGTAAAACTTCAGCATTTCAGGGATATCTTTCACGACTAAGTTAATATGTTCTAGTTGGATCATGATGTGCTCCTTTTTGTCATTTTCTAGCCAACGATGAATATGCTAAAACCTCAAGTAAAGTTGAGGTAAAGGGCTTTTTTGATTTTATTTGTAGACGCCATTTATAAAGGTCAGGCAGCTGACACTGAAGAGTTGGCTCACACAGAAATCATTGAAACCTTGTGCAAGATTGGAAAGATGTTACATGATGGGGACTTCCAGTTAACCGTTTGATTTAAGTAAGCAAAAGATGAAAGTTTTTACACTTAATCATGATGTTGAGAATTTCCCTTTTTTACAAGAAACTCAACTAGAGATTTCTATACAATACTCGGATGGCGATTTGCGGGAGTTATGTGGTGAGCGTGTCGCTGATACTTGGATGATTATTGATTTGGAGTGGGTGAGTGATAACCACATGCTTACAACAAAACCTGATTTTGCAATCTGGCGTGCAGGCGAGTTTGCTTGTTCTGAGTCCGCATATAATCAAATAAACGAAGCTCTTGATTCCAGTTGTGAGTTTTTGCCATTACGCGTCGCTGGCGAGCGTTGGTATGCCATAAACATACTCAAAACTTGCGATGCCATTGATAAGGATCGCACTGTGTTAAATGTAAGAGCTAATGGTAAGCCAAGTCGTGTAAAGCGGTTTAAAAAATTAGTGTTGAGTATTAAATCAATCAAATCCGGAGGCTTGTTCAGGATTGAAAATAACGGAAGCGGTGTTTACTGCAATGATGAATTAGGTGGTTTGTATGAAATTTACCATCGTTGTCAGCTAAAAGGTCTGATATTTGAAGCAGTAGAAACGAGTTAAAGCCCGCAATGTTTCACCCTAAGTGTATTTCGGCAGCTTTATTTTACTCTGTTATTTCTAGTAATAATTTGTTCCCCCCCCCCAAAAAAAAAACCAAAAAAGCCAGCAGTTAGTACCTGCTGGCAAAGTCTTTGGGCTTCTAGTTTTTTGATTTTATTTCTTGTTACTCATCGCTGTCACGGTGCCCCGATTGGTTTTCCGGGGAAGAAAACACAGCACCGTGCGCTTTGTGTCCAAGAAATTTGGAGATTAACCTTGCTTACGGATTAGGTAGTCAAATGCGCCTAAGCTTGCTTTTGCACCTTCACCCATCGCAATGATGATCTGTTTGTAAGGAACGGTTGTTGCGTCACCCGCTGCGAACACACCTTCTAGGCTAGTATCGCCACGGCTACCGACTTCAATCTCACCGCGCTCAGATAGGGCTACTTCTGAATCTTTTAGCCATTCTGTGTTTGGTACTAGACCGATTTGAACAAAGATACCTGACAGTTCAATCTCTTTGATTTCGTCTGTGTTGCGGTCTTTGTACTTCAAGCTTGTTACGCGAGTACCGTCACCCACCACTTCTGTTGTTTGCGCCATCGTGATGATGTCTACGTTTGGTAGTGAGTTCGCTTTGTCGATAAGCACTTGGTCTGCGCGAAGTACGTCTGCGAATTCAAGAACCGTTACGTGTTCTACGATACCAGCAAGGTCGATAGCTGCTTCGATGCCTGAGTTACCACCGCCGATAACCGCAGTTTTCTTGCCTTTGAACAGTGGACCGTCACAATGTGGGCAGTACGCGACACCTTTGTTGCGGTACTCTTGCTCTCCCGGAACGTTCATTTCACGCCAGCGTGCACCTGGGCTTAAGATGACACTCTTACTCTTCAGCGTTGCGCCGCTTTCAAGTTGGATGTGAATCAAACCATCTTCTGTGTGTGCTGCACCCATTAGCTTCTCAGCTTGTTGCTCAGTCACGACGTCTACATCGTATTCTTTTAGGTGTTCTGCTAGGTCAGTTGCCAGTTTTGGACCTTCAGTACGTTTTACCGAAATGAAGTTCTCAATTGCCATGGTGTCCATAACCTGACCACCAAAGCGTTTAGCAACAACACCAGTGCGAATACCTTTACGAGCAGCATAAAGAGCAGCTGCGCTACCACCAGGGCCACCGCCGACAACAAGTACGTCGTATGGGTCTTTTTCGCTTAGTGCTTTCGCCGCTTTCTCGCTCGCGCCGTCATCCAATTTGTTTAGGATTTCAGTCAGAGACATACGGCCTTGACCGAATAGCTCACCGTTCACGAATACACTTGGTACTGCCATGATGTCGCGTTGTTTCACTTCATCTTGGAACAAACCACCGTCGATCATGGTTGCTTTTACTTTCGGGTTGATCGCCGCCATCATGTTGAACGCTTGAACCACGTCCGGACAGTTTTGACACGACAGTGAAATGAAGATTTCTACGTCTAGATCTTTGTCTAGTGCTGCGATTTGCTCAATCACTTCTGGTTCTAGTTTGATTGGGTGACCGCCAGAGTGAAGCAGTGCCAATACTAGAGAGGTAAATTCGTGACCCATTGGCAAGCCTGCAAAGCGTAGTGCTGTGCCTTTAGCTGGGTTAGTTACCGCCATCACTGGTTTACGTGCGCTTGCGTTGTCGTCACGTTCAACGGTGATTAGGTCGCTCATCTCTGCGATTTGGTTCGCTAGAGACAAAATGTCATTCGATGCTTTGCTTTCATCTAGACTAACCACTAAACGAACTTCTTCTTTTACATTAGCCAGATATTGTTTGAGTTGTTGTTGGATCGCTTGGTCTAACATAGTTGTTACTACCTTAATTAAATAGTTACCAATCAAAACAAGTATTTGTTCATTGTTGCTAGCTAAAATCGTTGATAACTGCGTTATAGATTTTGTAGTTAGAGTAACTAGCTATCGAAAATCTATGCCTGGTTCTAAACGATTTTTTCTACGCAATTACTGCACACCTACTTATTCAGATAGGTAATAAAAAGTGGTTACTGTAGATAAAACCTGAGGGGGAGAGAGCAAATCAGGCAGAAGGTCGTCAAGGTATCTAACCTGAAGTGCTCTCTAATTCAGTTCTAATCAGAAAAAGGAAATCGGAACTGATTAGAACTTAAATTTCAGTGGCTTAGATTTTGCCAACTAGGTCTAGTGATGGAGCTAGTGTCTCTTCACCTTCTTTCCATTTAGCTGGGCAAACTTCGCCTGGGTGCGCTGCTACGTATTGAGCTGCTTTCACTTTGCGTAGTAGGTCTTCTGCGTCACGACCGATACCTTCAGCAGTGATTTCCATTGCTTGGATAGTACCTTCTGGGTCGATTAGGAACGTTGCACGGTCTGCAAGACCTTGACCTTCACGCATCACACCGAAGTTGTTTGTGATGTTGCCTGTTTGGTCGCCAAGCATGTAGTACTGAATCTTACCGATTGTGTCTGAGCTGTCGTGCCATGCTTTGTGAGTGAAGTGTGTGTCAGTTGATACTGAGTAAACTTCTACGCCACGTTTTTGTAGCTCTTCGTAGTGGTCTGCTAGGTCGCCCAGTTCTGTTGGACATACAAACGTAAAGTCTGCTGGGTAGAAGAAGAATACTGCCCATTTACCTAGGACGTCTTGTTCTGTTACTTCAACGAATTCGCCGTTTTTGTACGCTGTAGCTGCAAATGGTTTGATTTGAGTATTAATCATAATTTACTTTCCTTTGAATGTTTTAAGCTGAGCTGTTGTTGCTTTCGGAAAGTATATTCTCATCGGAGTGTGTTTAAGGAAAATCGCTTGTAACTATCCTATTGATAGCCATTTCCTATTTCACTTGATAGGCATATCCGATGTAAGTGGGTTTGCATTGATAGGTTTTATTGAAGATGAAGGCGGATTAGCAATAGAGAATACTGATGATGACCTTAAGTGGATGTTCTGAACAAGATCGAAAGAGCCTGCATCTCGGCAGGCTCTTTCTAATAGGAAGTGGTGAAGCGGATGCTTCTATCTTGTTAGCTCAGGTTGTCGAGCACTTTGCCACACAACTTCTTCAGCATGATCATTTCATCTAGCTCTAAGGTGATTTTACACATCATGGCGTTTGGCACCGACTTAGCTTGCTCTTTAAGGGCACGACCTTGCTCTGTTAGGTTGAGTACGCGAACGCGCTCATCGGTTTCACTGCGACCACGCTCTACATAGCCTTTTGCTTCTAAGCGTTTAAGCAGCGGTGTGAGTGTGCCTGAGTCCAAATGCAGTTGTGACCCCAATTCTTTTACGCTGGCACCGTCTTTCTCCCACAGCACCATCATCACTAAGTACTGCGAATAAGTCAGATCAAGCTCGTCCAACAACGGGCGGTACGCTCGGATCACTGCATTTGCTGCGCTGTAGAGCGGGAAGCAAACTTGGTTTTCGAGTAAGAGTTTATCGTCGTTGGTCATGGTGTTGTCGGTGTAACACTGGCTCATTGGCGCTGCCTACCTGCTCATAGAGAAAGAGAGTCATAAAATAAATTGTGCACAATATAGTTGCAAACGATCTTTACTTCGATATAAGATTGCAAGCAATTAAATTGTGCACAACTTAAATTAAGAAGGACACTCGCATGACTACTCTATACAAAACTCAAGCTACCGCTTTGGCTGGTCGTAATGGTCAAGTAAAAACAGATGACGGTCTTCTCGATCTAGAGCTGTCATACCCGAAGGAAATGGGCGGCACAGGCGCAGCAACTAACCCAGAACAGCTTTTTGCAGCGGGCTATTCAGCGTGTTTTTCTAACGCGATTTTGCACGTAGCACGTGAAGGTAAAGTAAACCTGAAAAGCGCTCCTGTAACGGCAGAAGTGGGCATCGGTCCGAACGATAACGGCGGCTTTGCACTAACAGTGAGCCTAGCCGTAGAGCTAGACATGCCACAAGAACAAGCGCTAGAACTAACGCGCATTGCACACCAAGTTTGCCCATACTCAAACGCAGTTCGTGGCAACATTGATGTGGTAGTAACGGTAAACGGCGAAGCAATTTAAGCGGTTCTTATCACTGCACAAAGACAAGAAAGCCTGAAAGTACGCAGGCTTTTTCTATATTTGAAGTAGGAGTCTAAATTCAAACTTAATTTGGTTTGTTCGAAATGCACAGGTATAGTTGGCAAGATTAGGTCAAAATCTAAACGAAAAATAGAATGTGATTAGCACTTTCTATTGATTCAAATATTTCGGTCAAACCTGCAGTATAGTTCGGCTGGATTCGCTTGTTGTTACACCAGCGAGGTTGCCGATAGGAGTCATGTGATGAGCACTGAAACGGTAAGTTATCTAAAAAAGAATGCTGCGAAGCTTGAACTGGATGAGCCAATGACGATTACGCAAAATGGTAAGCCTATTTATGTCGTTGAGTCTTATGAAGAACGTCAGAAGCGTGATGAAGCCATTGCTTTAATGAAGTTTGTTAGCTTTGCTCAAAATGATGTTGCGAATGAACGTGTAAAGTCATCAGAAGATATGAAGAGCACGTTAGCAGCACTCAAAGATTGAGTTTGATACGAGCATGGAAGCAAAAGTTCTCTATACACAAACCTTTGAAAATACGGCTATTCAGAGTATTAACTATTTATCGAACTGGAGCGCTCGCAACGATGTGATTGATAGATTAATTGCGGTTCAGCAGAGGTTTGAACACAACGTTTTGAATAACCCGTCTATCTATCCCCCTTGTTATGAACTGACAACAATCGGTGTTTACGACATCCGGCAATTTAGCTTTGATGGATTCAAGCTGCTTTACCGAATTGGTGACAAAAATACTATCTATGCTCTAGTGATTCTGAGTGACAAACAAAACCTACAAAACGCATTGATTGACCACTGCATCATGTTCAAATGATTCTATGAGAGACCGCATTAACGCGGTCTCTTTTGCTTTCTGGCTCTAGTGTATTAACGCGACTCTAGCGGGTAAGAGCGGTAGCTCCACATACCGTAGGTACGCAGTGCATCGCGGTAGATACCAAGCAATTCGCCATCGCTGGCTTTGGCTAAGTCTTTCAGTGGCTTGTCTGGATAGCTCACTGTGTCAAAAGTGATGTCTTGCGGGCCAGTTTGCCAGCTTGCGATTTCAAACAAGGTTTGACCACGACGTACGTGGCTCGCTGAGCTGATGATGGTCGCGTGTTTGATGTTATGACGCGCCAATGCGTAGCTGCTGAATAGGGCGTTACCTACCGTGCTGGTGGCGTAGTTTTCTTCAATGATGCGATCTTTGCTGATGCCTTTTTCAATCAGCCAATCTGCCATTAACTTGCCTTCGGTTTTGTGGTTCTTCGGTACACCACCCGTCAATACGATCAATGCGTCTGGATTTGCTTTCGTCATTGCTAACGTAGTTTCCAAACGCTCAACCAAGATTTGATGCATTGAACCATCTGGGTTCAGCGCGTATCCCAACGTGACGATTGCGCCTTTGTCATCCAATTTGCCTTTGTCGGCTTTCTCTTTTAGCGGCGTGGCAAGTACGCGGTCAACGGTGTCGAAGATGCGTTGGATGTCTGCCGCTTTACCTGCATTGAGCTTCATGAGCGTCGCCATGTGTTTCGCTGATTCTGCTTGGTTGCCCTCAAAGCGTTGCCATACCGCTAAGTAAGCGTGCAAATCCACATCGTCTGGTGCGACCGAAAGGGCTTGTTCAAACAGTTCAATCGCGCGGTCTGCATTCTTGTTGTAGATCTGCGCGTTGGCCGCAGAAATCAGTAGGTCAGTGCGGTACGGCTCAAGTTTGTAGGCTTCTAGTAAGCGGTCGGTGACAATCTCCATGTTGCTCGGCATTTTGGCGGTAAAACCTGCGTGCGAGATACGCGCAGGGGATTTGAATGCTTGTACCGCGTCATTCAGCAATTGGTCGACAACCTGACGTTTAGTGACGATCTGTGAGTAGTCGGTGGAAGATTGGACAGCAGCATCGTTAGCCGCGATAGAGTATGGGGCAGCAGTCAGCGCAATCACGCTACCAAGAGCAATGGCAAGTAAGTTCTTCTTCATGGAATGTCCTAGAGGTGCTGTAGTACCTAGTTTTTATTGTGCCTAGCGTTGTAGGTCGAACGGGGTCGATGGAGTTTTTTTCAGTCTAGGTTCGCTTCATGAATAATCTGTGAAATGAATCCCAACTCAGCCGAGCGAATGAACGCGCGTGGTCAAAACGCGAAGTAGGATCACGAAAATACTGAGGTATTCGTTCGTGTTCTAAGTCATTGGATTAAAAGATAAACAGCGTTTGGAAGAACGGATTTAAGCAACCAGAGTAAGAAATGAAAAAGCCTGCAACGATGCAGGCTTTTGGTTTATTTGATAGCAGTGCAGAAGCTAACGTCTGCATGGTGCGTTTGTGGGTCGAAGCTGTGGTAAAGCTCAAAGCAAGGACGGTCGTCGTTCTCAATACCGGATTCAATCACTTTGCTCATGACATCATCCCACGCTTTTGAGTATTGGCTCGGGTCAGTAATGTGCTGGCGCATCACCGCGTATTGACCGCCGGGGAAGTCTTGCAGCTCAATGCCTTTCGGAACTTCGGTATCTTCTGGCACCATCAAGCAGATATCAGTGCGACACTTCTCGTCTGGCGTGATTTCAGGATTATCATGGTAGATGAAGATGCAGGTATTGCCTGCCAAATCTTTCATTCCTGCCCATTGATACAAGCGACCTGATGGCTCCTCATAGCCTTGGCCGTAAGGGCCGTTTACGCGAATGTAAGCCAGTTTTGCTTTTTCAAAGTTTTGCGTTTCCATTGTCATGCTCCATTTGGTGAGTTCAGAGCCAGTATATGAATCGCTTGGTGTTACTTCGTTTCCATTCTTGCGCAACGTGTGTCCAATCTTGCTGTTTCGTGCTAATTCAGAAAACTGCTGGTAGTTTTCGCAGTCGCGAAAGGCCGTAGGTGTAACGCCATAATGTTGTTTGAAGGCTTTGGCTAAGCTCTGTGAGCTAGAAAATCCGTACTCTAAGGCAATGTTTAATACCGGTTGCTTGGATTTGAATAAGTCATCGGCGGCGGCTTCTAGACGCAAACGTCGAATGAAATCAGCCAATGTCTCGCCTTGCACGGCTTTGAAGGTGCGATGAAAGTGATAAGGAGAAAGGTTCGCCAGCGCGGCCACTTCTGGCAGATTGAGTGGTTCATTAAAGTGTTGTTCTAAATAACGAATCACAGGAACCAGTCGTTGGTGGTAGTCGACGCGCATCGGGGGATTTCCTTGTTCTGTTCAGCTTGTTTTCTCTGCTCAAAGCCTACCGCAATCCAACAAGCTTGCAAGGGAGCAGCGTGAGAAATGCGTGGCGAGATGAGCGTCAATCAGTCACACTCAACGAGCAGATGTTTAAGCAAAAACGTTGCGCCCATTATCTTTACTAACCGCTAGGACAATCATGATAGCTTGGAAACAGTCTCTGCCAGAGTACGAATGGCTCATTCATCAAGTTTGGTACTTGGAAGTGCCAGAGGGTGAAGTCATTGACCCCAAGCCGCACCTTATCCCAAACCCGCGTGCTCATTTACTCTTTACGCCACCAGAGCAAGGCTACAGCTACGACACGGGACACACAAAGCTTACTGGCAAAGGCTGCCATTTATTAACGGCTAACGAACATTTGCTGCTGTTGGAAGATACGGCTCCCATCAAGCGTATTGGTATCACCTTTCGCCCAGAGGGTTTGTATGCCATTGAGTCACGGTTTACTGAGGCATCCCAAGTTGCAGCAATTAACCAATGCGAATGGTTTGATTGGCTCAACACGGCCTTTGATGAGCGCTTTCAACAAGGGTTATGGCAGCTAGAGTTGCAAGATTCACCGCAATGTTTGCTGAACTACATCAAACAACATCTAGATGCGTTAGATATCGAAGCTTGCCGTACCAAACCGTTTTTGGCATCACAAAAAGCGGTGTCGGTAATGGATGCTCAAGCGCTACGTTCACCTGAGTTAGCGATGGATGTTGATGAGATAGCCAAACAATGCGCCTGTTCTCGAAGAACGCTTGAGCGCAGTTTCAAGCAGGTGGTGGGGTTGAGTGTTAAGCAGTATCAACAAATGGCACGTCTGGAGCAGATGATTTTGACCCTCTACAAGCAACAAGAGGCGATTGATTGGGCGAGCTTCTCACAGCAATTTGGTTTCAGTGACCAATCGCATTTGATTCGTACCCTCAAACAGCAGCTAAGAAAAACACCGAGCAAGTACTTGAAAAAGCGCGACTTAACCATCGATATCTATGGCGATTTTGAGTCGTAATACATCGCTAATCAGCCCGAAAGTTGTCGCAAAAATCCAATTTTTCTCTTATTCGCTGGGCTACTATTTTCAGCAGATAACGAGGTAACACATGTCATATCAAAAACTAAAACAAGGCGAAGCCATCCCATTTAACGAATCGTTGACTATCCAACTGATTCAAGGCTCTGATCTACAAGATATTATCGAGATGTTGAACGACGATAAGGTCAATCAGTATCTATTCTTCGCACCTGCTGACAACAGCTTATATGAGGGTTTCTTGGGCCCTATTATCGAAAATACGGCACAAGCGATCAAAGAAGGTGTTTGGCCAGACAGCCCAACGTTCGTGATTCGTGACCAACAAGGTCAGTACATGGGAATGTGTGCGGTGACCGCAGTGATGTTCTTAACTGGCAACTACGAAGTGGGTTATCAGTTACCTACTTGCGCATGGGGCAAAGGCGTTGCGACTCGCGCTTGCCAAATGATGACCGAGATTGGATTTACTGAGCTAAACGCCCATAAAGTCAGTGCCGATTGCTACGCTTCTAATGCTGGTTCTTACAAGACGTTAGAGAAAAATGGTTTTACTCAAGAAGGCCGTCAGAAAGACTACTACAAACTAGAGCAAGGCTTTGACGATAAACTTTACTACGGTATGACCGCAGAACAATTCGCGTCTTTAAATCGCTAATAATTAGCTAACAAAAAAGGCTGTTAACCCACATGTTCGGGGTAACGGCCTTTTCTATATTCAGCGCTAAATGGCTAAGACTTAGTTGCCTTGGTTTTGGCTTTGAAGCTTCTCTTTTGCTTCTTCAACCTTTGAGAAATCCAATCCCAACTCGTCTACGGCTTCTTTAATTAGCGCAGGGTTTTGCATCACTTGCGCCATCAGCATTTGTAGCTTGTCTTGTGGCAAACCTAGTTGGCTGATTGTTGCCATTGCCGCTAGAGGGTTTTGCGTCAGAGTCTGAAAAATCTCGTTGATTTGCTCATCGCTGATGTTGTTCTCTTTTAGCAGCGCAATAATCGGGTTCATCGCATTTCCTTTTAATCATTCATTGGATGACACTGAGGTGCAGTGTATCACTCGGTTACCTGTGTTTGTACTAGCTGAATAATTGGGGTAATCACTCAACTTTTCAATACCCCGTTAGTTCCATATAACCAGTCCCAGAATGAGAGCCCTTAATTCGCACTGGACCTTCCCAGTAAGGCACCGAAAGTGGCATTTTCGCGCTCGGGTTGAGTGCCGAAACCGTAAGCTCGATTTGCTGGTTAGGAATCGACACTTGCCACTGGGTTGGATACTTTCGCCCTTGGATTTCTGTTTGCTTGGTCGCCTTTAACTGAATGTCTTTTTGTGGGATAGCGATACCAGAGCCATCTTGCTGCATCAGCCTTGCGCTGGAGTAACCGGCTGCTCCGGTTTTAGAATCCCGCAATTGGAACACCACCAAACTGGTCTCGTCACTCAACCTTAAGGCAAACCAGTCCCAGCCTTGTTGTGAGTCGAGTAAGAATTGCGAGCTCCACTCTCGATCTATCCAACCTTTGCCGGATACTTGATGGGTTTCTCCGTCGATAGTGACCTCACCGGAGACTTCAATAAACGGTTGGCTGTAATAATACGAAGCCACCTGACCATCGGCACTTTTGGTGCTGTACCCTTGCTCGCCTTGCTTTTGATAAGGTGCGCTGCTGGTAAGGGTCAGCGCATAGCCAAACTGTTCGGAGTTCGCCTTCAATGTGGCAGGGAAGAGGTCGTTGGTTGAAGAGGTCCACTGCCAATCATCGAGATAAACTCGAAATGGTGAAGTGTCGACGCCAGCGAGGGATGTTTGATCGCGCGACCATTTTTCATCGGCGTAGTGTTTGTCCGCGGTCGTGACTGCGCTGTGCGCCATGTAGATTTGTTGAGCTTGCCACTCGGTTTTCTTCACGTCATCTTCGTCCGTTGGCGGCGCAGCAGCAAAGCGAAATTGTGTCCATTGAACGCCAAGTGGGTTGCCATCTTCATCAATTACGTTAGCGGTTAAGTACCACCATTCATGACGAAAGTTTGGGTGCGCTTGATGGTCTGCTGGGAAGGTGAGTTCAATCCCTTTTTCTACGGGAGTGAATAGGTTGCTCTCGCTTTGTGTATCTCCGCTTCCCAGCAACGTGCCCATATTTTTTTGTTGGGGGTCTTCACAACCGAACAGGAATAAGCTGCTTATAAGTAGAGTAAGTTTGCTTACCAATCGAACCATCACAACACCTCGCTTTGCAAACTGGACACGACAGGCTTGCTGACCAATCGCCACAGTGGAATCAAGGTTGCAATCACTGCCACCAAGATGGTGATCGCCGCAATGCTGAGGGCATCACTCCAATTCCACAGATAATTTAAGCTCCAACCAAAAGCGCGTAGGGTGACGATGTCTGTCAGCACATAACCCACCATGGCTCCGAGGGGCAGGGCGATAACCAGAGTAAAACTGACCAAAGCAACGATCTGTCCGACCACCATGGTCATTAATTTGCGACGACTAACACCAAGTGCGTACAGCCTTGCAATGGCGGCTTTGCGCGCGTCGAGCAACATAAAACAAGCACTGAACAAGCCAATCACCGCGACCATCAACGTCACGCCGTTGAGCGCACGCGTAATGGCGAAGGTCTGCGAGAATATATCCAACGCGATGGATTTGATTTGCGCCTGATCGTAGAGCTGACTTGGATGCAGATTCAATTGCTCGCGCAGTTGCTCGTAGACGATTTGTGGGTCACCCGAGACTTTAATGCCGAGGCTTGTTGGCAGGTCGGTAAACCCGCTCTCTTGCCATAACTTTGGTGCTAATAAGACTTCACCGTTGGGTGAGCCGTAATCATGGAATACCGCGCCCACAAGTAGGTTCTTATTTGGAACGGCATCAAGCGTGAGCTCGCTACCCAGTGATAAACCCAGTTTGACCGCGGTTGGCTCACTGATAGCGACTAACTCACCTTGGTAAAAGCGCGGCCAGAAGTTCTCCAAATGCGATTTGAACACCATGGTTTGCTCTAAGGTGTCTTTGTCTTTGGTGCCAAGCAAAATCGGTAAGCCTTGCAGATTATCGTCGACGTAGTATTGCTTGTAGACGGTCTCAACCTTGTCGAACTGCCCTAATGTTCGCTCTACATCAGCGATTTCTCCTTGGGCAGGGCTGACGTAAATGTCGGCGTGTAGCCTTTGTTCTAACCACTGTTTTAGGGTGGATTCAAAGCTGCCAACTAGCGTGTTCATCCCCATATTGGCAGTAACGGCGAGTAGCAGCGCCATCATGGCGAGAGAAAGCGGAGAAATCAGCTCGCGCAGCTCAGCAAACAGATACTGCATCAAACCGGAATTGGTGCGCTTTTCACACCAATTGGCTAACACGCTGAGTGTTTTGGGTAGGTACAAAGGAATCGATACCACAAGCACGCCGAGCCACGCCATGGTGAAGCGGTGATGCTCACTCAGCCATAACCCTGCGAGTGCGAGAGTCGTCAACGCAGCACCTATCACGAACAATTGGTTTTCGTTAGAAGCTTCAGGTGCTTGATAAAATCCGCCATGAGAGGAGAGCGGCTGGCGCACTCGCTGTTTAAAGTGCTGCCAACACGCCAACAGGGTGGCGGCTAACGTGAGCAGCAGGGCTTGCGCCCACCATTGCCACTGCCAAGTGCCGGGCAGCAGTGTCGCGCCATAAAGTTGTTCTAATGTCAGCGCCACGGTCGGGTGCAACCAATGGCTAAGCTGCATGCCCAAGACAAAACCGAGGGAAGCACCGATGGTAACGAGAATAGTGAGTTCAACTAACAGCGCAGAGAACACAATGCTCGGCGCAACACCCGCTTGTTGAATTTGCACTAACAGCCGATTGCGTTTCAGCAAGCTGTACTTTACGCCGTTGTAAGCGATGAACAGCCCGACTAAAAACGCGAGTAAGCTCATTGCGGTGAGGTTGAGGTGAAAGCTGTCGGTCAGCGAACCAAGGTCTGTACTTTGGTTATTGGAAATCCATTGCCCTTGATCGCTAATCAGCTTCTGCCAATTTGCCTGCGTGTCTTTATCCCCTTTATCACCCGAATGGAAAACTGCAATGTAACTGAGCTGCCCTTGTTTATTGAGCAGTTGCTGGGCAAAGCCAATGTCCATCAACATTCGGCTACCTAACTGCCATTCGTCTGGTAGCACCACCACTTGGGTTGGAATGTCATCCAGAGTTAGGGTTTCTACTTCCCCTAAGTTTTGATGTTGAGATTGGCTCATCATCACGATCGGCTTACCGGCCAAAAGCTCAGGTAAAGGTAAAGCACTGTCGAACAAAGACACGTTTTGTTGGTTTTCTGACGAATAGCGCGAACGTGAGGAAATTGCGGCAATCAACTCACTACCTTGCACTGACCAGCGACGCCCTTGTTCGTCTCTCACTCGCCCTTCGATTACAGGTAGTGCTGCACTGAGCCCGTTTTGTCTAAGGGTGAAATAAAGAGACTCGGGCAGATAGTTTTGCCCTGCTGGTGGAATAATTAAGTTCTGAGCTTGTGCGCTAAGCTGCTCGGTAGATTCCGCATAACTTCGTTTGGCATTGAGGTTGATGGCTTGCACCGCAACGAATAAGGTCACAGCCAACACGATACCGATCAGAATCGCGGCGGCTTGCAGTGGCGCCTGCCGATAGTGCGCTGCAAACAGATTCAGGGCGAGTCGAGTATGAGTGAATCTGTTGTTTGATGGCTTAGTTTGCTTCATGGTGAAGCTCATGTTTGTTTACTTGATGGCTGTTCTGTAGCTGACTGTTATCCAATCGCAGCCGTGTTTTCATAAACTCAGCGCATTCAGGGCTGTGGGTGACTAACAGCACTGCCGTATTGCCTTGGGTGGTGATTTCACTGAGTAGCTTCATCACTTCTAACCCCGCTTTTTGGTCGAGGTTACCTGTGGGTTCATCAGCAAGTAGCAGTTTAGGTTTGTGTGCTAAGGCGCGCGCAATAGCGACTCGTTGTTGTTGACCACCGGAAAGGGCAGAAACATGTCTATCGAGCAGTTGGCTGATGCTCAGAGTCTCGACCAAATAATCGCACCAGTCGTTCCATTTCTGTTGATTCAAATGCAGAGGGAAGGCGATGTTTTGCTGCACGTTGAGTGGCGTTAATAGGTTGAATTGCTGGAAGATAACACCGAGTTTTTGGTGTCGAAATCGGCTCCATTGTGGGTCTTTCCAAGCCGCTGTGTTATCACCATCTAACCACAACTCGCCGTCGGAAAGTGGCTCAAAGCCAGCGATGACATTGAGTAAAGTACTTTTGCCGCTGCCACTTGCGCCTGTCAGCGCAACACTCGCTCCTGTGTTCAACGTGAAGTCGACGCCTTCCAACACGCGGTGTGTCTCTTTACCATCAACAAAGCTTTTGCTGGCGTGTTTGAGTGTGACAAGTGGGCTTTCCATTTCCTCTCCCTGTATTAAAAAGGTGTCGTTTCTTTTGGCAATCGCTATTGCAGTTCGTTCTTTAGAAACTTTAGACAACAATCAGATAAAAACAGCGATTTACATCGATTTCTTAATAACTTGTACTGAAAAGAAGAGGGAAGAGATTAAATGAGGAAGGGATATGACAGGCATTAAAAAAGCCCGAGTCAAACTCGAGCTTTCAAATACATTCAGCGTGGTCAGCTTACACGTAGTACGCTTCAACTTCGCCTTTAAGCTTGATTAGCATTGGGTTACCGAAACGGTCTTTTGCTTTAGGAGAAGCAATTTTTACCCAACCTTCGCTGATGCAGTATTCTTCTACGTCAGTACGCTCTTGGCCGTTGATACGAATACCGATTTGGTGCTCGAAGCATTCTTTGATGAAGAATGGGCTACGTGGGTTACCCGCTAGGCGATCTGGTAGAGCTGGTTTAGCTGTGTCTGTCATTTTGTGTGACCTAAATTCCGTAAAAAGTGCGCTATTGTAGTCAGTGCACTGTGTGTGTTCAAGATATGTTGAGAGTCGATGCGTTGTTTAACTTTCAAGTAACTCCTACAACCCCTTTAAATACTGCGCGTTGGCTGTTGGTTGAATCATGGCATTCAGCGTTTGGACGGTTTGTTCGCTGTGTTCTTCAAGTAGAGCTAAGAACGCGTCAATCAACTCAGGTTTGCTTGCTGAGACTTTCGTTTCGGTCTGGATATCACGCAGATCGATCAACACATCGGTAAACAATTGCGGCAGATCGTGCAGCACTTGCAGGTTTAAGATGTTGTGCTCGCTGTAGATTGAATTGTGGCTGCCTTTTTGTTTTTGCACCAAGTAAGGATTGTCTTTTAAGTTGATGATAGACGTGCGTTTATCACAGCGTTTCAAACAACTTTTGTTGACCTTCACCTTACGGCATCCTTCGGTTTGTTGAAACAAACATTGGCGGCTCGTGAGTAGAGTGTTCGGGTGATAAATGCTGTAGAAGCTGCGCATGTTTTTCGGACGCTTTATGTGACGCACCTGCTTCATATTCAGCTCGTTAGAAACAAACGCGCCACTTGCCGCGAACTCGTCTTGAAGGCATTTAAACGCGTATGAGTTCACCGTGTTCAGTTGTGGGCCTGCCACCCAGCCTAAGCCGAGCTCTTTTGCGATCATGCCGACACCTGAGTTGTTGGTGATCAACAACTCAGGTTGGATGGTTTCCAAAAATACGCGCGCGGCGTGGTAGTCTTCGCCAATCAAAATGGCTGGGAACCAAGGTTTGAGCATTGGGTTGGCTTGGAACAATTCAATCATCGCGCTCAGTTCACCAGACAATCCCATTGGCAATTGATAGTAAACATCAACGTCGTGGTATTCGCACAGCATGGCTTCTTGTGCTGACGAGATCAGAACCGATAATTTTGGCGCACCTTGGCGAGGTTCTGGTTGAGGTAACGTTGGCAGAGTTGGCACATCAATCGACCCTTTCAAGCTGCTGCCGGATACTTGTGTTGAAGTGACATCGAACGACTTAGTTTGCTCTGCCACTTTCTCAATGATCGCGGTTTTGTCATCGTAGAGTTTCTTTTTCACCGCTTGTACATCATCAGCAGACTGGCATTGGTAAACCTTCGAAAAATGCTTTACAGCATGGTCGCGCGGGTTGTCGATGTACATCGCCTTGCCGAAATCACCTTGCAAAAATGCGTTGGAGAAATCACGGTTGAACACCGTGTATAACTCTGTGGTGTCTTCAGAGAGTTCCAAACCCTCGCACAAGCGATCGATTTGCTGGCGCCAATTGTCGACCACGGTATAGACGTAGTGCGATTTCTTGATTCGCCCTTCCACTTTTAATGAATACACGCCAGCATCGGCAAGCGCTTCCAAGTCCCCAAAGGCGGAGTTGTCTTTCATATTGAGTGGGTAGTTGTTGCCTGTTTTGGTCGTTTCGTACTGTTCGCGACAAGGTTGGCTACAGCGTCCACGGTTACCTGATGCGCCATTGCGAGCGGAACTGATGTAGCAAATTCCGGAGAATCCGATGCAGTATGAGCCGTGGACAAACACTTCCATCATTACGTTGTGCTCGCGACCAAATTGCGCCAGATGTTTTATCTCACTGATGTTAAGTTCGCGAGATAAGTTTACTCGGCTTGCGGTGAGCTGGTTGAGAAAGAGGATTTGGCCTTCGTTATGCGTGTTCAGTTGCGTTGAAGCGTGCACATCCAAATCGGGAAAGTGATGTTTGAGAATGTAGGCCAGACCGAGATCTTGTACGATCACGCCATCGATTTTGGTGGTGTTCAGTTGGCTGAGCAAGCGAACAATCGCTGGAATTTCACTTTCTAAAATCAGCACATTCAACGTTAGGAAAATCTTACAGCTGTGCTGATGGGCCAACGTTAACACGCCATTTAAGTTATCTAAGGTGAGGTTGGTCGCTCGGTTACGAGCATTGAAGCGGTCGAGCCCACAGTAAATTGCATCGGCGCCAGCGGCAATGGCGGCTTTGATGGAATCTAAATCACCACCGGGTGCTAATAACTCAAATTGATCGCGTGTCACTACTTTTCTCTTTCTTACTAAAATAGGCTGCAAATGTTACGTATTTCACGCTTTTGATGCTCGGCTAGTTAATGCTTTATTAATCTGAATCAATTTATCCGTGTTACACGGTCGACTCTTGAGTGGGTAGAGTGCAATTCGCGATAGCGGAATCTGACTTCTATAGTTTTCCTACACTTGGTTTTTCTATATCTAGTTTTCGACTCAGAGAGAGGAAGGGACGACAAATGAAAAAAGTAATCATTGGGTTGGTCGTGGCGTTGACGTCATTGAGTGCATTGGCTGGGGAGGGTGTGGTAACCGTTGCGAGCACGCATTCAGCAAAAAATACGGCGGATAAATTTGTCGCTATCGCGCAAGAAAAAGGGTTGAACGTCTTTGCGCGCATTAACCATCAAGAGAATGCCACGAAAGTCGATATGACGTTGCGACCAACCGAAGTTATCGTGTTTGGAAACCCTAAAGTAGGCACGCCACTGATGATCTGTGCGCAGGAAGTGGCGCTCGATTTACCCCAAAAAGTGTTGGTGTATGAAGATGATGAAGGCAAAACGTGGTTAGCTTATAACGATCCTATGTATTTAAAGCAGCGCCATCATATTGAAGGCTGTGACGAGGCATTGAACAAAATCAGCGGCGTGCTGGGCAATTTAACCAACGCGGCGGCGAAGTAGGGCTGGTTATTGGCTTCGCTTTTTTACTCCGAAAACGAAAAAGCCAACCTCACAAGGAGGTTGGCAAATCTTACCTAGATTGGGGGAGGTAAGATCAGGAGGTGGCGAGTACGCTGTGCACTTCTGACTTAATTGAGTCAGACTGCGTACCAAAAATCGCTTGTAAACTGTCGCCAATCACTAAAACATCTCGCGCGCCGAGTGCTTTTAGCTTAGCAACATCAACGTTGGCAATGTCTTTCACCGAGACACGCAGACGGGTGATACACGCATCGACTGACTTGATATTGGCTTTGCCGCCCAATGCAGCGACTACATCCACCGCAATTTCATCAGGTTGTCCGGCAATCTTCACTTCTGCAATGTCGGTTTCACGGCCCGGCGTTTTCAGATCCAACTTCACAATTAGGAAGCGGAACAAGCCGTAGTACAGCGTCGCCCAGATTGGACCGATGATGATGAACATCCACGCGTTGCTCGACATTGGGTAGTAAAGGAAGAACTGGATCGCGCCGTGCGCAAAGTCAGTACTGTGTTTGATTTCCAAAAATGCGGTGATCGCAAACGCAATACCAGTTAGGAAAATATGGATTACGTACAGCACTGGCGCGACGAATAGGAAGGTAAATTCGATTGGCTCTGTGATACCAGTTAACCAAGAGGTCAACGCCGCAGACATCATCAAACCGCCGACGATTTTCTTACGCTCAGGAGACGCGCAGTGGTAAATCGCCAGTGCCGCTGCTGGTAGCGCCCACATGGAGTACATAAAGCCACCAGACAGATAACCTGCGGTTTTATCGCCCGCGAAGAAGCGAGTGAGCTCACCAGTAAACTCTTTGCCGGTTTCTGGGTCTACATAGCTGCCGACTTCAAAGAAGAACGGCGCATTCCAGATGTGGTGCAAACCAACCGGGAGTAAAGAACGTTCGCCCGCGCCGTAAACCGCCCACGCGAGTACAGGGTTTTGGTACGCTGCCCAATGAGAGAATGCATCAAGAAGTTGTCCGACAGGTGGCCATGCAAACGCGAGAATCGCACCAACGACGATCGCCGATAAACCGGTGACAATGGGCACAAATCGCTTACCCGCGAAAAAGCCCAAGTACTCTGGCAGTTTGATGTTGTAGAAGCGGTTGTACATGATTGCCGCGACCGCACCAATAAAGATGCCGCCAAACACCCCAGTTTGCAGCGTCTCAACGCCCATGATGGTGGCGTCAGTTTCTAGGCCGCGTAGGCCAGTCACGATACCGAGCGATGCGTTCATAATAATTAGGCCAACTAAGCCTGCGAGCGCAGCGGCACCGTCATTGCCTTTTGATAACCCGAGCGCTACACCGACCGCAAACATCAACTGCATGTTGCCGAACACGCCCTCACCGGCGGCGAGCATCACTTTGTTGACCGCGTCTGGAATAAACGCAAACCCCGCGTTACCAATACCCAGCATCAAGCCAGCCACCGGTAACACCGCCACAGGCAGCATCAACGACCGCCCTATTTTTTGTAGTTGTCCAAATATACTTGCAAACATGGTTTCCTCCTGACGAATGTCAGTGTTGTAGGACCTGATTCCTTCAGGTCATGCTGTTTCACGTAAGGTCAGGATGATCATAGCGAGCAAGGCGGCGCCTAAGGTTACAAAAGGCAATCAGTTTGTAAGTGGCCGCTTACAAATCTCTTACACCGAGAAGTGAAAATTGTAATCGGCTCGATTGTGCATGGGCGTTTAAGAATGCATCATATTGACCAGCGCCAAACTCAGGGGCAGGCACAGGGACGGACACAGGGAAAGTAGGATGGAAAACAAGCAGATACTGGTCGTCGATGACAACCTCGACCTTCGCGAAGCGTTGTCGGATTACCTTGGTCGAGCTGGATTTGAGGTGCTTTGCGCAGAAAATGGCGACGTGATGTGGCAACTGCTTAACGATCACCATCCTGATTTAATCATCCTCGATATTATGATGCCCGGTGAAGACGGCTTTACCCTGTGTCAGAAACTGCGCAAAAACTCCGATGTTCCGATCATCATGCTGACCGCCGTCACCGAAGAAGCCGACCGAGTCGCAGGGCTAGAAATGGGCGCTGATGACTACATCACCAAGTCATTCAGTCCTCGAGAACTGCTCGCGCGCATCAAAACGATTCTGAGACGCAGCCAATCGACCGCCAATAGCAAACTGACGCGTAAAGTGCGTTTTGACGATTGGTTATTAGATACCGTAACCCGGCAACTGACCCACGTTGCTAGCCGCGAGGTCAAGCAACTGAGTGGCGCGGATTTGTCGCTGCTCGGTTTGTTCGTCAACCACGCGCAATCAATATTGTCGCGCGATGATATTGCGCGCGAGATCTGGGGACGCGATGCCGACCCGTTTGAACGCGGCATTGACGTGCAGATCAGCCGCTTGCGTCATCACCTTGAAGATAAAGACCGCTCTCTGATCTTAACGGTGCGTAATAAAGGCTACATGCTGACCACGGACGTGCACTATGAGAATTAAACGCTGGACGGGGTCACTGGTTGTTCGCACCAGTGTGTTCTTGTTGCTGGTGATCATTCTAGCGCAAGTATTATCCGGGATTATCTGGTATCAACACGCCAGCGAACGCGATAAAGAAGGCCTGACCACCACAGTTAAAAGCTTAGCACTGAGTGCTTCTTCTACCATCGCCTTCTTTCAAACCCTCCCTTCGGAATATCGCCACTTGGTGCTCAATCAACTACGCAACATGGGTGGTACGCGCTTTTTCGTCTCACTCAACAATCACCAGATTGACGTCGACCCGCTGCCAGGGAGCGAGCGCAAAACGTTGGTCATCAACCAAGTTCGTGAAGTATTAGAAAGCGAGCTGAGCGGCATTCCTAATATCGAGGTGGAGTTCACCCAGCGCGACAAACTCAAAGTATTCAACAACGAGCTACCTATCGATGAACTGCCGCTATTGTGGGCGCATTATTCGCTTTCGTTTGGTGACCTCAATCCACCGATTCTGGTGATGCAGGTCGAAGTCGCGCAGAACGAATGGTTTTATCTCGCGGCGGTCCTGCCTGCGCCTTACATCAACCTAGAGACTAACTATTTTGAGCTGCGCCAATGGCTGACGCTATTGGTGTCCGCGCTAATGCTGTTGCTGTGTACCTGGTTTATCGTTCGCAAAGAAATTCAACCAATTCGAGAGCTGGCAAAAGCCGCAACCCTGATGTCGAGCCGACTAGACGTGCCCGAAGTCTCTGAGCGAGGCAGTAACGAACTGAAAGCGGCGGTACGTGCGTTTAACAAGATGAATCGACGCATCGACAGCCATATTAAAGACCGTGAAATGTTGTTCAGCGCCATCTCCCACGATCTGAAAACGCCGATTGCCTGCCTAAAACTGCGAGCGGAAATGCTGGATGACGACGCCGACCGAGAACGCTTTATCCGCCTGAGTAACGACCTAGATTTGATGGTCAAAGGCGCATTGCAATGCATTAAAGAGACCGATATCCACGAGGAAATCGAGCCGATCAATTTCACCCAACTGATTCAGCACATTTCCTCCAATATCGCCGATGCGCCGGACACAATTCGCATCCACGGTGAAATCCGCACCCACTTTGCTGGTAAACCGTTAGCGATTAAGCGCTGCATTCAGAATCTGGTCGATAACGCGCTCAAATACGGCCATCAAGCGGACATTACGCTGAGTGAAAGCCCAGAGTCGATCCAGATTGAAATTGAAGATCACGGTGGCGGCGTTGACGATTTATTACTTGAAAAGCTCTGCCAGCCATACTTCCGCGCTAGCAACGATAAAGAAGGCAGTGGGCTGGGGTTAACCATTTCACAGAGTATTGCAAAGGCTCATGGCGGCAACTTGTTGCTGAGCCATTCTCAGTTTGGCGGCCTCTGCGCCACACTGACTTTCCCGAGAGACTGACTATGAACAAACTGGCATTCTTGTTCCCACTGTTGCTCGCCCCTTGCGTCGCTCACGCTGAGTCGCCACAAGGGGTAGAGTTTTTACATTGGTGGACTTCTGACGGCGAGCAGCAAGCGCTGCAAACACTTAAAGCTCAGCTAAAACGGCACGATATTGAGCTGCTGCAAAGCCCGGTGTTAGGCGGTGGTGGTGACAGCGCGATGACGGTACTGCAAGCTCGCGCGCTGGCGGGCAATCCACCGAGCTTCGCGCAAATCGAAGGGACAAGTATTAAGGCGTGGGATGCCATCGGTATTTTGCACAACGTCAACGCAGTTGCCGATGAGCAGCGCTGGGACGAGGTGCTCTACCCGCTATCTATCGAAATCAATAAAACACAAAACGGCTACATCGCCCTGCCACTTACGCTGCACCGTTTGAACTGGCTGTGGGTCAACCACAAGCTGCTTAAACAACTGAATCTATCCGCGCCGAAAAACTGGCAAGAGATGTTCGCCGCCATGGAGCTTGCGAAGCAAAATGGCATTGTACCGATCGCGGTCGGTGAGCAGCCGTGGCAAGTCGCCCAACTTTTCGAGAACTTAGTGATCTCCACTGGCGGCGTTGAGTTCTACACCAATGCAATGGTTAAACTAGAGCGAGACAGCATCGACAGCGATACCCTGCGCCAAGCGCTGACGCAATTTCGTCGCCTAAGTTTGTTGATCGACAACCAATTACCCGACAGTAAATGGGATACGGCAACCCAAGCGCTAGCCGACGGTCAAGCGCTGTTTCAAATCGGTGGAGATTGGATTTTAGGTGAGCTGCTCGCCAATCAAGTCTCGGTTCCGCAAGAGGTCGGCTGTTACCCAACGCCGGACAGCGATGGTGTATTCCTCTACAACATGGACAGCTTGGTGTTTATGTCGAGCAAGTCGTTTTCTGCCGAGGCTGCTCAGCAAACCGCAAGCGCGCTGGCAGATGTCGAGTTTCAAGCTAAGTTCAATAAGGTAAAGGGCTCGATTCCGGTACGTACCGATATCGACATCAGCGATTTTAATCCGTGTCAGGTCCAGTCATATCAAGACTTTCACTACGGCGTTAAACACAACCTCGCTGTGCCGAGTATGATTGATTCAATGGCGGTCAATCCGGTTGCCCAGCAAGCGATAAACTCGGAAATTTTCCGTTTTTACCGCAACCCCAAGATGGAACCCGACGAGCTGATAAAACGCATTATTGCGATTTCGAAAAGCGGTTAATGGCAATGAATCTGTGCCGAGATGGAATAAAAAAGCCCCAATGATTGGGGCTTGAGTGAAGCGAAGTATGCCGTTTAGAAATAGTGGAAGATCGGCGGTTCATGCATCAAGAAGTTTTGATGGGAGATGTTCCACGCATAGGCGCCCGCTAAGGTAAACACAACGTAATCACCAATATCGACGTGGGCGACGTGTTGATTGCGTGCCAGCACATCTTTGGGCGTACAAAGCTGGCCGACAAAGGTCGCTTGTGCATGCTGGATTGGATGAGAAATCTCATGGTGTTGCTCGCTTTTCAGGATGACGAATGGATGATCATGGCTCTGCGCCGCTGGCGTGCGGAAGTGGTGAGTTCCTCCGCGCGCGATGACAAAGTTTTCGCCAAGATTTTGTTTAATATCCAGTACTTCCATCACGTAATAACCGCATGCCGCCGTGATGAAACGTCCGCATTCAAAACGCAGTGTCCAGTCTTGCACTTGCTCTTTGGCGATGAGGAATTCCAACTTGTCGCAAAACTCCATCCACGGAAAGTGTTGCTCAGGGTTTTGGTAGTTAATCCCCATACCGCCGCCCAAGTTGATCATCAGCTCACTGAGTTCGAACTCCTGCTGCCACGTTTTCACGACTTGGAAATAGCGCTGCATTAACGCTAAGTGACGTTCAACATCGAGCTGATGCGACATCAAGTGAAAATGGAATCCTTTCAGTGACACTTGCGGGAAATCGCGCAGCAACATCAAAGCATTACTCAGTTCGGACTCGTCCAAACCAAAAGGGGTCGGCTTGCCGCCCATCGCCAACTTGCTGAGCGTGATGTCGCCGATATCAATGTTCATACGCAAAAAGATCGAAGCCGGCCGGTTGAGGCGCTCGGTTAGTGCTCCAATGCGTTGTAGCTCGGTGAGGCTTTCGACATGAATTGCATCGACATCAAGCTCAATCGCTTGTTGCAATTCACTTTGCATTTTTCCTGGGCCACCGAAGATCAATGGCTTATCGAGTTGTTGCTGGTGGAGGTGTGCCAGCTCCCCGCCAGATGCCGCTTCAAAACCATCGACATACGGCGCGAGTGTTTTGAGAACAGGGCCTGATGGATTGGCTTTGGCTGCGTAAAATAGCTCGACATTTTTCGGCAAAACGTGACGCAGTTGTTTGATGTGTTCTTCTAAGGCGTTTAGGTCATACACGTACGCGCACAAGGGTTGATTTTGCTGCTGTGCGAGCGTGTGAACTTGTTGGCTAACGCGTGTCGGTAGAGAGAGGGAATTAGACATGTTGCGCTCCTTTTTCGTGTTGCTGCCAAGGCGCGGCGACTTGGGTATAGCCCGACTCTTTATCGGCTTTTTGCATCAAGCGCGTGGTGAAATTATTTTTGCTTGGGAAGTGACCGCCATTCAGCAACGCTTCTAGTTCCGGCTGTTTTCCATTCACGGATTGCCAACGCACAATGGCACTTTGCACCGCATTCCACAGCGTTTGCTCTAGTGGCTCATCACCTTCTGCGATGAAGAAAATCGCTTCGCTGATGTTGTTGATAAAGGTGCAGTATCCGATGCGATTCCAGCCTTGTTCGCGACTGTAGTAAACCGATTGTCGCGCGCGTTCAGACAAATCAGTTAATGTTTCTGCTGGCCAGAACTCTGGCAGTAATTTAGTGCCTTCCAAATCACGAATCCAAACACAACACGGCATCTCTTGCTCAAAGCCAATCAAGGTGTTTTGCAAATGCGGCTCAAACGCCACTCCGTGTTTGAAGTAGTAATTAAACACGCCCGGAATTAGGCAATGCAAATAGCGTTCAAACCAAAGTGTCGCGATGTCGGAATAGCGATTTTGCGTAGGACGCGCTTTGTTTTTAAGGCGTTGAGCAATGCAACTGTTGCCGTTTTTGTCGTAAGCAAACAGAGCGCCTGCGAGGGTTGGTTTTAAGATGTCGACTTCGCTCAGCGAGAAATTTTCGCGATACAAAATCCCAAACGATTCGCGTGCTTTGGTGTTGTCGTCCCAGTTGTGCTCAGCGACACTTTCTAGATTCAACGTGGTGGCGTAAGGCTCTGTCATCACTTTAAATACGGGGTTGTGCAGCTGTTCGTTTTCTCTAATTGGTTTGAGAATCGACGTGAGTTGCACGGCGCTGTCGAGTTCGTACCACGCGTTTTTGCGCACGCAATTGGTTAATCGTACGTTGATGGAGAATTTCGCAAACCAGTCCATGTCAGGGTGGTAGAGAGTACGAACTGAAGAGGTCGGCTGCATCTTTTCACCACCTAAACCCAGTGGCGTGATCTTGCCTTGTTCAATGGCACGCTTCACGCTTGGGTTGCTCAAAATGGTGTAGCTTTCCCAAGGATGACAAGGGTAGAGGGTCTTCCCATCGCTGGTGGCGTGTTGTGGCGCGAGCTGTTGTAGCATGCGTTGCGCAGGGTTAGCTTCTCCGTCGGAACTCAGCACATCAAGTAAGGACGTATCCACTTCAAACCAGTACAGCGGGACTTGCGCGCCGACTTCTGGAGAAAACGCTAAGAGATCATCCATGGTGACGCCCGAACGACTTTTCGGGGTCGGATGGAAAGTATGCCCCCAAATCAGAGATTGTTCCGAAGCGATAAATTCGTTGTGATGCGATTTGGGCGCGACGTTGAGAAACTGCTCGGTAACCAGCACGCTATTTTCCAGTTGTTCGATCAGCTCATGGTTAAACGGGATAGCCAATACCTGCTTGAGATAGTTAAGCAAAAGCGTAAGAGTTTGCGTGGCATCCAATTTCGCCCAACCAGATCCCGGCATTTTCGCCCAAGGCAGTTCTGCCAATTTGATTTTGCCCAGTTTGCTCGCGTAGTGAATCGGCAAAACCAACACGCCATTTTGTTGAGAAAGATGAACGGCTATCCGCTGTTTAGCGGGATAGTTGCGTTTTAACGTTTGGGGTAGCGATGTCGATTGGTAGTGCCATTCCACTTGTTGATTCGGTAGCGCAAATTCACGTAAGTAACAATTAAGAACACCCATTATCGTGTTGAGTTGGGCTTTCTCACGGTTGAGCTGCACCTCATGCGCGCGCAACTCGCTAGTCTGAGAGGATTGAGTTTGTAACATGTTGATTTCCAAATTTTGAGTGGAGAACCAGCGCGATCAAGGTGATTACGCTGACTATCGCAGAAAGTAGGAAAGGAACCTCAAGTAGCCCCAAGCTAGAAATGAAAGAAGCGCAAAATCCCGCTGCCACGCCACCCCATTTGGACATGGCATCAAAGCGAGAAAATACTTTGCCACTGAGTTTGCGATCCAGATTGCTCGCAAGATGCTGATGCAATCCGTGATAACAACACACCATCGCGATGCCGAAGATAATTCTCGCAGCAATGAGTGCGGTTTCGGACGCAATCAAATGCAAGGCAGAGCTCACGGCAAGCAATGCAAACCCAAGCCACAACGTGCGCAGCGGTTGATGGCGATTCAACCCATCTGACAACACGTGAATTTTTCCTGCCAGCAACAGATAGACGCCATGCGGCAGTGCGTACAAAAAACCGATCCATGCGTGGTTAGTGATGCCATATTGCTGCACAAACGGCGAGAAATAAGGAAAGGTCACCACCATAGAAAACGCAAACCCGAATTGAGCAAAGAAGATCCAACGAATGGCATGCATTGCGTTTTTCTGTGCAACCGGTTTTTCTTGCTGAGGTTCTGAGTTTGGCTTTTCGAGGTTTTGGTCGGCGGGTTTATCCGCTGGCAGTGTTAGCGTGATGCCCATCGCAATCAAAGGCAAAACGCATAACCAAAGGTACGCGTTGATCGGGTTGGTCTCTGACAAGCTCCAGCCGAGCCCAATAGGCGCAACGATCAGCGCCAAGCGAGCAGATAGTTGGGTTTTATTGAGTGACTTGCCGAGTGTTTTGGCTTCTTTAATTTGACTAGATAAGTAGCTGTTCGAGGCGGCCATGGTGCCGCCAAAGGTTCCTTGAACAATAAGACCAAACACAAACATGGCGAGGTTGTCTGCCAAGCCGCACAGCGCAAACCCTGCTGCAAGGCCAAGTTGCGCACGCAAGAGTGAGCGGCGGCGACCGTAGCGATCGGCAAAGTTGCCCCAAAATCGCGCTGCCAACGCAGTACAAAACGTAGGTAGGATAAACAATATCCCTGCCCAGTCCGCATCAATGCTTGCGCCTAACGTTGGCAACACGACGGGTAGAAATAGCGGCATACCTAACGCGGCAAACGCAGCGATAAAGTGGCACAACAACACACTGTAGATGAGTTTGGTCATAATCGTTAACGTACGCTTTTTTTGATGGCTTCTATGTAGGCGCGTTGCGCTTCTTCGCTAGAAAGCAGTAAGAAGTTCGGGGCCGACAAACCATAGAACTTATTGATGTCGCTCGCGCCGGAGGCTTCTTTCGCGAGCAAACTGCCAGAGCTCAACAAGTACTTGGCGTACAAATCAGGTGCTTCTTGCAGTAACTCGCGTGCCAGTTTTGTCTCTAACCCTTCGCCTTTCAATCGGTTGAGTTGCTCTGCAATGCTTTTGGCCACGATGGCGTAAAGCGATGCTGAAGAGGCAATGCCCTTCGCTGCCATGGCTTCTACAATCGCTGCGATATCCAATTGTAATGTGATGGTGGTAAACATCTGACCGAGCGCCAATTCATTGTCGACTTTGATGCGTTGATCGAGCAGTTCATCGCAATCCACTGGAAGTAGTTTTGCGCCGTGTTTTTGGGCAGCATGCTCTGTTGCAAAGTGGAAGCGCTCTGGCCAAATTCGCGCCGCGTCGTTGTCTTTCATCGCGAGCGTCATTTTGCCCTGTTGATCAAATGCAATGATGGCGTTTTGCTGGTTGGACTCCAATGCGATGCCATAACGAAGCCACAAGGTGAGGTGCACTTGGCATAATAGGTCGGCGTAATCTTGGAACCAAGCCAGCGTATCTTGTTGATAGTACTGCTCCGCCAAATGTTCTAAAAACAAGCGGTCGTCAGGCATTGGGCTTGCCAGTGCGGCAACCGGAACTAGCGCTTTGTCTTCGCAATGAATAAGTGGATACTCACGTACGATGTACGCAAAGGTCTTATCCTCGCCGACGTGTCCACCGTGTTTTTCGTTGCAATGGAACAAGCGACTGTTTAAATCGGCGTCCGTTTGTTCAAGGTGGCTGAGTAGGCGTTCAAACCAGTGGCCGTCATACAGTGTTGAAGGCTTGATTAAGCGAATATTTTTCGTGCCTAGCGATCGCATGATCAGCGGAACCTTGATGTGAATGTGCGGTGCCTCGTTGACGACCACAGTACGAACGGAAAGCGTCGGCGTCACGTCTAGATACGTTAAAGGCGCTTCTATCACACCTTCGGGTAAGGCTTCTAAAGATCGCAGGGTGAGCGGGTGTGCAGGGAACAGAACGTGGCTCAGTGCAAAATCAGCAGGAAGCCCCACTTGCTCCATGGTTGGCCAGCAATCAGGTTGTCCGCTGGTTAATGTTACCAGTGATTTTTCAATCGCAATCCAATGTAGAGCAAAGCTTTGTGCGAACTCGGGCGCGTACTTAGCTAGGTCTTTATCGCTCAGACCAAACTTCGCCCGCGCAGTTGGATAGTACGGATGGTCAAGGTAAGAAGCGATCTGGTCGGCTAGCAGCAGCTTTTTATGCCAAGAACCAAGCTCGGATATTGGTTGAGAAATGTGGTCTGCGTGATGATGAAACGCTTGGTCACACAGCGCTTTGTGTTTCTCTGCACATTCCAGTTCTTGAAGGTATCCCGCCAACAATTCGTGAGAGCTGTCATGCGCCAGTGTCGTTAGTAGTGCAATCCACTCTTTGTAATGTTGTTGATGTTCGACTTGGCCATTTTTCTCCACCCACCAACCTTGTGGTGCTTCTTCATTGGCGTGACCGTAGCGCCAGTGCTGCATGTAATACGTTGGCGCAACGGGTAAATACAACGTGAAATCAGAGTTGGCAAATATCAGCCAGACTTGCTCGCCTTGAGGAACAATTCCCCCTTTTGGCGCGTCGCTACTGAACTTGGCTTTCGACAAAATGCCAAACATGTCTTCGCGTAAGCAAGTGTCGATCAATCGTTGCGTTAGATACAAAGCGTCGTTATTCATGCTGCCACCTCACGAGTCGGAGCGAGATCGAAATTGCTAAGCGCGTTCTGCAGCGCTTGGTCGAGGTTTCGCCCTGATGGTGAGACAATCGAAATTCGGGCGAGATAATCCTTATTGGAATAACTCTGTTGGAAGTGTTCTCCAGCGGTTTTTAGTACCTGTTGCTGGGTGATGATATCGTCATCGTGTTGGATGAACGACGTCGAACCTCCGTCAATCACACCACAGTGTTCCGCAACTACGTAGTGCACGTGCGCTGACCCGTGAATTTGGTAATCGCCGTCCAATCTTCGACCCAGATGCAGACCCAAAATCGTGCTAAACCAGCCGAAGTGAGCGAGATTGTTGAGCAAGAATTCGCGGCCATCTCCAATACTGCGGTAGTTAATTTCCACCAGAATTGGGCCATTTTCCGTAATGATAAATTCGCTGTGGCAAACTCCAAAACCAACGCCGAACGCTTTCAGTTGAGCCAAGCAAGCTTCTCGGTGAGCAATGCCGTTTGGTCCGTTCCAGTCTGCGGCGGTTTCGATGAAGTAAGGCGGCTCAGAGAGCGACACATCAAAACCGCCCACGGCGATAAGTTGGTTACCGTCTCCTAAAGTTTCGAGCGTAACCAACGGTCCTTGAAGAAACTGCTCCACCAGAATGGCGGCGTTTGGGTGCTTTTGCCAAAACGCCTTGCAGTAAGCATCGAGCTCGCTTTGGGAGTCACAGCGCTGTACATCTAAACTTGCCACGCCTTCTTTGGGTTTTGCTACGACAGGGAAGGCCATGCCTAATGCCACATTCGAATGGCGATGCAGCAAACAGCTTTGTGTGTTGGGTAAGGATTTTTCATTTAACACTTGTCGAGTTAAGTGTTTGTTTTTGGCTTTTAACGTGACAGACCAATCTTTGGATGGAAGGCCAAAAAATTGCGCGCAGATGGCGGTGGAAGTTTGTAAGTGATCACTATTGCTGAAAATAGCGTCTGGCTTTAATTCATGCTCCGTGATGGTTTCGATGAGTTCTAATGGGTTGAAGACATCACATTCTAGAATGGTATCCGGATTAAAGTGACTATCACGACTCGCCAACTCTAAATGGCTGAGCTTATGGTCGGTGATAAGAACGACGTGAAGGTCCATCGCTTTAGCTGCAGGCACAAAGCCGTGAGTGACTGCATCGTTAACGACATGACTTACGATAATCATCGTAGATTTCATGAGCTTTCCTAATTTTCTAACATTTTCTTCTAACGTTGATAAAGTCGCTCACGGTCGTCTTCCAATGTGCCTCTCTCGAGACGGAGGGCAGAAGTTTTAGTGTTTATTGTTATGATATTTGGTTTTTTTTGTTGTTAGTTGTGTTTTTAGGGTAAATAAATATAGAGCATAAAATTAATATTGCAAATAGAAATAATATTTGTTCTTATTTCTATCCGTTGGCTTTATAACAACTAAACGGAATTATGGAATGAATAAATTATTGACCCTGACCCCCTTGGCGGTCGCGATTGGTTCTTCATTAGTAGCACCAAGCGCAGTGGCTTCAGAAGAGACGAACTCAACCCCATCAGCAACTGAAACGATTCAAGTCTTCGGTCATCAGTACGAAGGTTATGCTGAACACATGCCTCAATCAGGCACCAAAACCGATGTGGAATGGCTTGATGTGCCACAAGCGGTATCCGTAGTAACGAAAACAGAAATGCAAGACCGAGGCGCGGTGCGTTTAGTGGATGCGCTAGATGGGGTAGCCGGGGTCAATAACACCTTGGGCGAAGGCAGCCGCGATCAGTTCATGATCCGTGGTTTTGATTCACTCAACGATATGTACCGTGATGGCTTGCGAGATGACGGTACGTTGCAGTCTTACCGCAGCTTAGCAAACGTTGAACGCGTTGAAATTGTGAAAGGCCCTGCGGGTGCTTTGTATGGCCGCGGTTCGGCTGGGGGCATCATCAACTTGGTGACGAAACGCGCTAACGGTGAGAATTTTACTCACGTAAACGGTAGTGTAGGCAGCAACAACCAGTATGTTGGTCAGGTCGACAGCTCAATGGCGTTTACAGATAAGGTCAACGGGCGTATTAACTTGGAATACCGTCAAGCCGACTCGTACGTTGATCATGTTGATTCAAACGATTTCTTCATTGCACCGACCATTCGTGTGTTACCAGCGGAAGGTCACACCATTGATATTGACGTGGAATACGCCCATCAAGAACTAGTGCCGTATCGTGGTGTGCCATCAAAAAATGGCAAGCCAGTTGATTTACCAGTAAGCACTTACTTTGGCGGCACAAACGACTATCAGGAGTCAGACAGTCTCCGTATTGCGGTGGATTACGAATGGCGTCTGAATGATCAATGGGTATGGAACAACCGAGCGGCATTCAACCATATCGAACTTGAGCAAAAAGGCACGCGTCAGGGCAAAGTGACGGGTAATGAAGTGTCTCAAACCGTCAACAACTTTGGTTACGATCCACGTACTACGACCACTTTACAATCTGAGTTGGTTTGGGAAACCAGGGACAATCAATTGATGGTGGGTGCAGATTTCAACCAGATCGATATCGACCTAACGTTGGCAAGTGACAAAACGCTTCCTCCGCAAAATATCTACGACCCAGTCGTTGGTCCAACGCCTGATCCGGGCTTTAAGCCATTTCGTGACAATACCACCACCACGACAGGTTTGTATGTGCAAGACGTCTATACGTGGGGTGACCTTTCTTTGATCGGTAACGTGCGTTACGACTCGATGGAGCTAGAACAACAAAAAGCGGGCTCAGATAAGGAAAAATTGGATGATGACAAAGTCAGCTACCGTGCTGGTTTGGTATACCGCATCAATTCCGACACATCCGTATACGCCAGTTTAGCGCGCTCTTGGCAGTTACCGTACGCTGGTATCTACATCAATCCAAAATTGGCGGAATTCTTCCACACCGACTTAAAAGAGGTGGGTGCGAAAGCGTACCTTTTGGATAACGCATTAATGTTGAATGCGGCACTGTTCCAGATTGATCAAGAGCAACCACAAACTAACGTGGACGGCGATGTGATCGATAAAATTGAAGTGCGTCACCAAGGCATTGAATTAGAGGCTCGCGGCCAAATCACCAAACAGTGGGACATCTCTGTGGGTTACAGCTACTTAGATGCGGAAGACAAAGCCACAGGCAAAAAGCCTAACGATGTATCAGACCACTTGTTCTCTCTTTGGAGCACTTACCAATTGGATGACAACTGGCGTTTAGGCGGTGGTGTGAAGTACGTGGGCGACCGTTACGCAGGTAACGACGAAGCCGTCGCACTTGGCGATTACACAACGGTGGATTTGATGGCGGCGTACACCACTGGTCGTCACAAAATCCAAGCGAACGCTTACAACATTTTGGATGAGAAATACATTCTTGGCGCAACAAACGGCACGTCTGGCTTAAACCAGATTGGCTACGGCGCACCAGCCGAGTTCATGCTCAGCTACGGATATCAGTTCTAGGCTTTTTGTGCGTAGTTAGCGCCTGTTAGCCGATTTTTTCCTCATATTGAGGATGTTTAGCCCCGAGAGCCTACGGGATGTATTCTGCCCGAGGCTCAATTTCTCGCAAAGGAGATCTTAATGTCTTACCAGAATTTGGATGGTAAAGTGCGTGTACGTGCTGGTTTGTCTACCACTTACAGTGTGCTTGCGATTGCAATCGCTTCTGCCACATCCATGAGCGCGGTTGCCGCTCCTGCTAAAAAAGAACAAACTACCGCGATGGAAACTGTCGTTGTCACTGGTAGTGTGATTGGTAACTCTGAAATTGAAGACGTCAAAGAGTACCCTGGTGCTCGTACCGTCATTACCCGTGATCAAATTGAGAAAACCGCCGCAGGTTCGATTGATAACGCGCTGCAGCGCGTGCCGGGTATTAAAGTTCAGGATGAAAGCGGAACGGGCGTATTGCCTAACATTTCCGTACGTGGTTTGAAAGCAAGCCGTAGTGGTCATGCTCAGTTTTTGATGGATGGTGTACCGCTAACACTTGCGCCATATGGTCACACTGGTCAGTCTATCTTCCCAGCAACACTGTCGATGCTTGATCGTATTGACATTGTACGCGGTGGTGCCGCAGTACAGTACGGCCCAAACAACGTCGGTGGTGTGATCAACTTAGTGACCAAACCGATTCCACACACGTGGCAAACTGAAATCAGTAACCGCCTTACCGTGTTTGATGGCGGTGATGCGCCGCTGAATGATTTTTACCTGCGCACGGGCGGCTGGTTAAGCGACACGTTTGCACTGCAGTTGGAAGGTAACTTCCTAAAAGGTGAAAGCTTCCGTGAACATTCCGATACGGACGTGAAGAACTTTCAAGCTAAAGCACAGTGGCTATTGAGTGACACTCAAGAGATTCAAGCATTCCTGCAACGTTACGATGCTGAAACGCAAATGCCGGGCGCACTTTCGCCACAAGATTACGAGCAAGATCGTCACCAATCGAAACGTCCTTACGATGATTATGAAGGTAAGTCGACACGCTGGAGTGTTAAGTACATCCACGATTTGCCATTTGCCGACAGTGCTGAGCTAGAAGTGCTAACGTTTGGCCATAAGTCAGAGCGTCTTTTCAAGTGGGGCTTTAACAGCGCGGGTGGCCATTGGGCTGATCCGGCTTTGCCAGCGACGGACGTTCGTACCTCTCCACGTGAATTTACCGTGTATGGTATAGAGCCAAAAATGGCGATGTACTTTGGCGAAGGTAAATCCGTTACTCAAAACTGGATCGTGGGTACCCGTTATGTTAATGAAGACATTGACTACAAACTCACTCAGACTCCAATCGCCGGTGGTGCAACCAGCGTTCCGCGTGATTGGCATCTAGATACGGACGCGTTTGCTGGATACGTTAGCAACGAAATTGGTTTGTTCAATGATACATTGAAGGTAACGCCTGGGTTGCGTGTTGAGTCGGTTCGAATGACGTTTACCGATCGTGGTAAAAAACAAACGGCAGACAACACCGTGACGGAATGGTTGCCAGGTTTGACGGTGGCATACAACTTAACTGACCAGTGGGTGACGTATGCGAACGCGCAAAAATCACTTCGTGCGCCACAAATTGCCTACATCCGAGGTTTGGGTGAAGAAGGTAGCGAACTGGCTTGGAACTACGAAGTCGGCGCGCGTTACACCCAAGATGCGACCAGCTTTAACGCTGCACTTTATCGCATCGACTTTGAAGATCAATTGCAATGGCAAAGCTCAACGCAGACCTTCGATAACATCGGAAAAACACTTCACCAAGGCATAGAGCTTTCTGCTCGTTACGTGCCTGAAGCACTACCTGCACTGAGTTTAGGCGCAAGCTACAACTATCTAGACGCTACGCTTGAAGAAGAAGGCGCGAATAAAGGTAATCAACTGCCTTACACCTCTAAGCATCAGCTTGGTTGGGATGCAACCTACGCATTTTACGGCATGGACACCACGCTATCGGGCTTCTACTTTAGTGATTCGTATACCGATAACGCCAACACCAGTGCCGAAGATGCAACTGGCGCAACGGGTAAAGTACCATCTTACATGGTGTGGAACTTCAACTTGGGGACGGATTTATACAAAGACGACAAAGGCAAGTTACGCATGAATGTTGCAGTAAACAACTTGTTTGACGAGGAGTATTACTTCCGTGGGATTGATACCAGCCCAGTTGGTCGGTACCCAGCTCCGGGACGCTCTTACACACTGGATCTGAACTATCAGTTTTAAGCGTTTCGTTCACCGAGTTTGAAAAGAAAAGTCGCCAATTTACCTTGGCGACTTTGCCGATCTTAGGTACTGGAAAACACTTAGCACTGGAAAAAAGCAAGATGAAAAATAAAAAACAATTTACGATCAAACACTTTTCAACCGTTTTGCTGATGCTGTTGAGCTCAGTTTTTATGTCATTTTCCGCAAGTGCTCAGGTGCGCAGCGTGCAAGATGAGCAAGGCACTTTTGAGCTAGAAGCGATACCTCAACGTATTGTGGTTTTAGAATTTTCGTTTGTCGATGCATTAGCGGCAGTCGATGTCTCACCTGTAGGCGTCGCCGATGACAACGATGCCACACGAGTCATCCCTGCTGTTCGCGCCAAGATTGAACCTTGGCAATCGGTCGGCATGCGTTCACAACCGAGTTTAGAGGCGATTGCGGTGCTCAAGCCGGATTTGATCATTGCCGATGCCGAACGTCATCGCGCGATTTATCAAGATTTGCAGCGAATTGCGCCAACCTTGCTGTTAAAAAGCCGTGGAGAGACGTATAAAGAAAACCTCGAATCTGCACAGAAAATCGGGGTTGCGATTGGCAAGCAAGCGAAAATGACACAACGAATTGAGCAGCACAAACAGACAATGGCGGAGTTCAAACAGCATTTTGCGACACAAGAAACCATTCAGTTTGGTGTGGTTTCTGACAAAGGGATGTGGCTGCATAGCCCGGTTTCTTACGCTGGGGGCGTTTTGAGTACGCTGGGCATCCAAAGCCCGCTGGCTCCATCTGAGCAAAAAGCGTATATCCCAACCAGTTTCGAACTTTTACTAAGAACCAACCCTGATTGGTTGTTAGTTGGACTTTACTCTCAACCAAATATTGTGGATGAGTGGCGCAAAAACCCATTATTTAAGCTGCTAACCGCTGCGAAAAAACAGCAACTTGTTGAGGTATCTCCTGAACTGTGGTCGTTAAATCGCGGCATGTTGGCTGCGGAAGAAATTGCCCGCAATCTTGAAGCGTTATTGGAGCGCTCATGAGTTCGGCGATAAGCTCGGAAAGCGCGTCTTCGGTTAGCAAATCGCATTGGAAAGCGAGCTTGTTTGTCTGTGCTATGGCGTTGTGTACGCTCTCAGGCTATGCAGCCTCAATGATTGGCTGGTCCAACTTTTCTTTGAGCGTTAATGATCTGACAAGCTATTGGTTTGCGTTTGATGAGGGCAATATGCTGCATCAAATCCTCGCGACGCTGCGTGCGCCTCGTACCTATGCTGGGTTATTAATTGGCGCTTCGCTTGCGGTATCCGGAGTGCTGATGCAAGGATTGACTCGTAACCCTTTGGCGTCGCCATCCATTCTCGGCATTAATGCTGGTGCGGCTTGTTTTATGGCCTTGGCGTCCATCGGCGTACCATTCTTTAGTCAATTGAACTCAATCATCAACGCAATACTCGGCGCGCTACTAAGTGGTGGTGCGGTCATGTTGTTGGGCGGTTTTTTTTCCGCGCGTTCTCACCCATTGCGTTTAGTGCTAGCGGGCATTGCCATCAGTGCACTGCTGATAGGGTTAACTCGTGCGTCGGTAATTTTGGCGGATGACATGGCTTACAGCGTGTTGCATTGGTTAACGGGTTCACTCTCCGCGGTAGATTCTGAACAGTGGCAGCAACTGTGGCCTTTTGCGACTTTAGGTTTGGTGCTCGCCATGGGCTTAGCGCGAAACTTAAATTTACTCGCGTTGGGGGACGAAGTTGCTGTTGGGCTAGGTGGTAACATTCGTCTTACGCGATTTATCAGTGGTTTAGCGGTTGTGCTGTTGGCAGGAACTAGCGTAGCGATTGCTGGGCCAATTGGCTTTGTCGGGTTGTTAGTGCCGCACTTGGTACGCCCGATTGTTGGTCACAACTATCACATTCTCATTCCGGTTTCCGCCTTGTGTGGCGCGGCATTGGTGACGTGGTCAGATGCTTTATCACGAGCGATTGCTTTTCCGGCTGAAACGCCAGTGGGCGTGATTACCGCGCTGTTGGGCACACCTTGCTTTATCGCGATTGCAATGAGGAAATCATCATGATGAATCAAACCAAACTGTTTGCATTAGTTGGATTGTTGCTGATTGCGTCTTCTCTCACGCTGTTTGTTGGTGCGGCGAACATGTCGGCTCAACAGGTTTTTGCATTACTGTTTTCTTTCTCTGACTCGGACTTTGTGATTCACCAATATCGATTACCGAGAATGTTGCTCGCCATTGGCGTGGGCGCTGGGTTGGGGCTGTCAGGCGTTTTAGTTCAAGGCGTCATCCGTAATCCACTTGCCTCACCAGATTTAATGGGGATAAGCGCCGGAGCAGGACTGGCGGCTACCGCTTGTTTGGTGCTGTATCCGAATGCGCCAGTGGCAATGTTGCCGATGGTCGCCATGGCGGGAGGCTTGCTTGCTGCTGGCTTTATTGCTGTGCTGGCTTACTGGTCGAAACCAACACCAGCACGTTTGGCGCTGATTGGTGTTGCTGTCAGCGCATTTTTAGCTAGCGGTATCGATTTTCTTCTGATTGTGCACCCTATCGAAATCAACACGGCGATGGTATGGCTAACCGGCAGTTTGTGGGGACGAAACTGGCAACAAGTGCCGTTTATTTGGAGTGCTTTATTGCTGCTACTACCATTGGCGTTTTGGCTGGCTTGGCGGCTAGATGTTATGGGACTGGGAGAAGAAAGCGCCACTACACTTGGCACGAAACCAAGACAGATCCAAATTATTGCGTTGATTGCTGCCGTGCTATTGGCGAGTATCAGTGTGTCTGTGGCAGGCACGATCAGCTTTGTTGGCCTGCTTGCGCCGCATCTTGCGCGTTTGCTGTTTGGCCACAACCACAAGTTGTTGATTCCAGCCGCTGCAACCCTTGGCGCTTTGTTGGTGATTTGCGCCGATGGTTTAGCGAGAGGCTTACAGCCACCAATTGAGCTACCAGCGGGAGTGCTGACATCTGTTATTGGCGCACCATATTTCATTTTTCTTTTGTATCGTTATAGAGGTTGGTAAGCATGTTACGAACGCAGAACTTATCCGTCGCGTACGGCAAACAGACCATCATTCCAGATCTCTCTTTGTCGATTCCTCAAGGTAAAATTACCGCACTAGTTGGTCCAAATGGTTGCGGTAAATCGACATTATTAAAAACCTTGGTACGCATCAATAAACCCGCTTCTGGCCAAGTGTTGTATGACGACAAACCACTAAGCAGCTACGGTGATAAACGCTTGGCGCGTTCGTTGTCTTTGCTGCCGCAGATTCTTGTCAGTCCTGAAGGTATTACCGTCAGAAAACTGGTCGAATATGGCCGCTCGCCTTATCTCTCTCATTGGGGCCGGTTAAGTCAACAAGACAAGACCTTAGTCGAGCAAGCAATGCAAGATACTGGCGTGATTGAGTTTGCTGACAAGCCAGTTGAATCGCTGTCTGGCGGTCAAAGGCAAAGGGCGTGGATTGCGATGGTAATGGCGCAAGATACCGACGTAGTGATGCTTGATGAGCCAACCACTTACTTGGATCTCTCTCACCAAGTTGAGCTGATGAAACTCATGAGGCAGATGAACGACAAAGGCAAAACAGTGGTCGTAGTGCTGCACGATCTAAACCAAGCGTGCCGTTACTGCGATCATTTGGTGGTGTTGGAAAAAGGTCAGTTAGTCACGCAGGGAACACCGCAAGAGGTACTGACAGAAGGTATGTTGGCATCGGTGTTTGATTTACAAGCGAGAGTATTTAACGACCCAATCTCAGGCACGCCGATGTGTGTGGCGGTGTAGGTTTACGTCTTTCGAAAGCTATCTGCAATAAAAACGTCGATCCATAAAAACAAACCCCGCTAGTAACAAAGTCGCTAGCGGGGTTTGTTGTTTTTAAGAGCGTCCTTAATGTGGCGTTTAAGCCAGTTTAAATGTTGCTACTTTCGAGTTGAGATCCTCAGCTTGCGATTTCAGCTCAGCAGATTGATTCATCGATTCTTCGGCACCAACTACCAAGTGATCGGTCACATCTTTAATGGACGTGACGTTTTGCGTGATTTCATTGGTTACGTGCGTTTGCTCTTCGGCGGCGGTCGCGATTTGCGTTGCCATATCGCTGATCAGCGCAACGGCCGCGTTGATTTCATCCAGAGCCAGTGCTGCGCGATCAGCATCTTCCACCGAACCTTGCGCGAGCTGAGAGCTTGTATCCATGATGGCCACTGCGCGTTGTGTGGTTTGCTGCAAGGTCTCGATCGTCGAGCGAATCTCTTCGGTTGAGGTGTGTGTGCGTTGTGATAGCACGCGAACCTCGTCTGCAACAACGGCAAAACCGCGACCTTGTTCACCTGCACGCGCCGCTTCAATCGCCGCATTCAGAGCCAGTAAGTTGGTTTGCTCTGCGATGTCTCGAATCGTTGATAGCACGGTTGAGATGTCTTGCGCGTGCTGGTTGAGCTCACCGATGACAACGCTCGCTTGGTTGACTTCAGAAGACAAATTATTGATGGACGATTTGGAATTGATCACCAACTCATGACCGTTTTGTGTGCTTGCTGAAGAGTCTTGAGCGGCTTTAGCCGTCTGCTCTGCATGTGCTGCAATCTCTTGCGTTGCTGATGCCATTTCAGTCACAGCGGTCGCCACCATAGTGATTTCTTGTTGCTGATGGTTCAGATCGGAAACCGATTGATTCGCGCGAGTCGTGCTCAGCTCCGATTGTTGGCTCAGTTCTTCCGCTTGGTGACGAATGTGACCAATAAGTTGCTGCAAACTTTCAACGAACTGGTTGAAGTTTTCAGCCAGCTCACCAACTTCGTCACGGTTTTCTACTTTGATGCGTTGAGTCAGATCGCCGCTACCGTTGGCGATTTGCGCAAGCGCATTCGAAACATTGTAGAGCGGACGGAACAAGATGTTACATAGCAGGTTAAACAAAGCCACGCAGATAACGACGACGATAGTGGTTGCGATGATTTGATCCCAAACTGCATCGTAAAGTGGGGCAACCAACGAGTTTTGATCTAACACTGTGACCGTTGTGAGTTTGGTACCCTCTATGTGGCGCGCGTAAATCACATATTCGGTGCCGTTAATAGAGACGCGACGCTCTGTACCTGAACGTGCGGCAGACGTAATGTCGTTGTTGTTGAGGCCCAGCTTGCTAACCGGTTGATTCAGCAGTTTACCGTTGTTATGAGTGAAAATATTGCCCTGTTCATTGGCAATAAACATATAACCTTCACCCGGTAGGATCACTTGGTTGAGACTGTTCAGGATATCACCGATCTCTACGTCAGCACCCAGAACGACGGTTTGACCATGCAATTGCAGGGCTTTACCGAGCGACACGACGTTAGCCCCCGTGGCAGCTGCGACGGTCGGGTTATCCATAAAGACTTTCGATGGATTGGCAATGGCGTTGGTGTACCAGCCCCACTTGCGAGGGTCGTTATTACCTGGTGGCAAAACCACCCCATTAGCGTTGTCTTGTGACCCGTCCGGGTAAGCGAGGAAAACGTTATCGAACGCGCCAGAGTCTCGGACTTGTTTCAAATGCGTAACCAGAGAACGTTTCTCTGAATCAGAAGAGAGTGAAATTAGTGCGCGCTCTTTAGAGAGTAGCCAGTCCTTTACGTATTGATTGTAAGATGCGCTAGTGCTTTCTAGTCGCTGTGCGACTTCGACATCGAGCCTGTTTAATGAATCTCGAAAAGACAGCCCCTCTACCAGCACTCCCCCTAGAATGATGGCGGCACTGGCAGAGATTGCCAGTTTGTTTTTTAATGATAGATTTTTGAACATAAAGCGAATAATAGATCTTTGAATAATAGTTGTTGTGTTTTTATTCTCATCAGTGCTCTCTGCGCTGTTGAATATGCAGCAGAAAGTCAGATTCGAATCTGTTCAATAATTATATTTTATTGCTCAAAATAAATACTGACTCCATGTCGCGAATTTGAGTTTTACACCAAATAAGCAAAAGGATTTGGAATGATATTATTTATGTATTTGTAAAGTAAGGATTTGTCGATTTTTGTAAATGAGAATTGATTTCAATAAATGGTGATCTTTATCACATTTGTGTGTCTGATAATCCATTAAAAATGTGAAGGTTATAGCACCGGATATATATTGATTAGCTTAATCATTGTTATGGGCAATCGTTATGCGCAGTATATTGTTAGTCCCCGCGTTATTAGTGTCAGGGTGTGCTCTGATACAACAGTCGACGCCGATTCAACCTGACGCCAACTGGCACGTGGACCAGTTATCGAACGGTATGAAATACCATCTTTATCCAACAGAAGACCAAGAAGTTTCGGTCCGTTTGGTGATGAATATCGGCTCATTCCAAGAAACATCTTCTCAAAAGGGTTACGCTCACTTTGTTGAGCATATGGCGTTTAATGGTAGTGAGCATTTTACCGGTAACGACGTTGTCAAACTTTTCGAGCAATCTGGTGGTAGCTTTGGCGCTGATATCAACGCTTTTACCAGTTATCAGCAAACGTCTTACCAACTTGACCTTGCGAATAATACGAAGCTAGAAGATGCCCTGAAGTGGATGAGAGATATCGGTAACGGACTTGAGTTTGCTCCTGAGCAAGTAGAGAAAGAAAAAGGGGTGATTCTTGGGGAATGGCGACGTGCTAATCCGGATGATAAGTCCTTTTCTATGCATGCTTACCAAGCCTCGATTGAAGGCACTATGTATGGTGAGCATGACCCAATTGGTACTCGCGAAGCGATTCAAAACGCTTCCTCGAGTAAGTTAAAGGCGTTTTACGACAAGTGGTACCAGCCACAAAATGCCGAGTTGATTGTGACTGGTAATATCGACGTAGATTCACTGTCCAAGATTATCAAAAGCAAGTTCTCGAACTGGGAAAGTACCTCGGATACGGTAATAGAGAAGCGCCGTGATATTCGAGTGAACAACGAAAACAGAATCTTGCCAAGCAACACGATGGAATCACCAAGTCTTCATTTAGTGATTGAGCGTGGTCTAAGTGGCGGTACGACGATTGAGCAACAACATGAAGTGTGGCGTGATGAAGTCGCAACACAACTCATTCAACAGCGTTTGATCCGTGTACTCAGTGATGCCGCTGAACCTTTTCAATACGCTTATGCAGAGCCCTATTACTCTAACTATCAGCGTATGATGTCGGCAGGGATTTCGTTTGCACCAGATCGCCGCGAACAAATGCACCAGACTTTCATTCGTACCTTGGCGTCGTTGAGAGATTATGGTGCGACTCAATCCGAGTTAGATAGCGTTATGTCAAATTGGCAAGGTGAACTTGCAAATATTGATTCAGATTGGAGTCAGCGTAAGCCAAACAGTTACGCAGAAGCACGTGTTTTTCAAATTGGACAAGACAGTGTCAGCCAATCAAAAGAGAATTATGCCCAGAGTTTGGCAGAATTCATCAACAACGAGAATTTAGAGAGCATTAACACACAATTGACGGCTTTGTTATCTCAGCAGCCAAGCTTTTTTATTGGTTTGGGGAAAAGCGAAACGTCAGAACAGTTCAATGGTGTATTTGCCGCTCTAAACAGTGCCTATCTTCAAACTGGCGAAAAACCGTTAGAGATGTATGACAAAGTGGATGGATTCTTAAAGCCTACCCAGGAAGGCAGCATCACGAGCATGCGTCAGGAAGCGGGTGGTTTTCAAGTCTATACGCTATCAAACGGTGTCGAAGTGTGGTTCCAAAAAGATACTAAAGCGGGTGGTCGAGCGTATATTTACTATGCGAGCCAAGGTGGTAAAGCCGCTGTTGATCCGACGTTGTATGCCGCTTATGAAATCGCAGCAACAACGGCAATACGCAGTGGGTTAGGGGCATTTTCTGGTTCAGAGCTAGATAGCTACTTACGCAAAAACAACATTGCGCTTGGCGCGATGCTTGATGCGACCAGTCACGGAGCACAAATTACGGCGCCAAATACGCACCTAACTGATGCTTTGAATGGACTATACAACCTAGCGACGGAGATTAAAGTCGACGAGCGCCAGATGGAAGCAGCGAAGCAAGAGTTTAAACAGCAGAGCGGCGCTTTTTTTGAATCACCGATGGGAAAACTGATTCAAAAAGCAAACGGCAATTCTTATTTGCCGGGTAGTCGTCATCGTATAGTGTCCAGTGATGATGTTGAACAAGTGACTTCTGAGCAGATACTAGCGGTGCATGAGCAACTTTTCAAAACCAATGATGGTTTTAAGATGGTTATTGTTGCAAACGTAGAGCCGGAAGAAATTACACCACTTTTGCGTAAGTATGTGGCCTCTATCGAAATGAAACCGAGTCGTTCGATTGATTATCACGTTGCGTTTAACCCGGAAGTGCCGGAGCGAACTGTGGTTGCGGATGGGCATGAACCTTCATCGTTGTATGTAATGCGTTTGACTAATACGAGCGATTACCAACGTACGGCAAGAGACACGGTTATCGAAGATATTTTGCAACGTATTAGTAATGCACGTGTTTTGGATATTGTGCGAGAAGAGTCTAGCCTTGATTACAGCCCGAGCATTTACACCATGACACAAGATCGCGAACCCATCTCTGATTGGCTCTTGGAGTCTCAAGTTGAGCCCGAAGACGTGGCACTTTTAGAGAGTAAACTGGGCAAAGTGTTTGATGGTTTAGCGTCAAATATTACCCAAAAAGAAGTGGATACGGCCGCGAAACAACTGGCAGTCGCGATGCAAGGATTGGATGACAACCCAGCACAGAGATCATGGGCATATACTCGTTATTTGGTGCATGATTACGGCGTCGATGTGTTGCTTGACGTTGAGAAAGTGGCTAAGAGTGTGACGTTAGATGAAGTGAAAGCGCATGCAAAATCAGCTTTTGGTCCACAAGCAAAACGCTCGGTAATGGTTTTAAATCCGGCCGAATAATCACGTAGTTTCTGACGAAAATCGTGGCAATAGTAATAAAAAAGACGGCGTGAAAGCCGTCTTTTTTAAGCACTTTAATCAAAGCTTTTATGCTGATTTACGCGAAAGTCGCTTTTCATTGTTGGTGTTATTTTCTTTTGTGATCGCACTGTCTTGAGCCTTACCCTTTAACGTTACCACTTCCTTTTCAGGTAATTCGGCTGCTTCACCAAAGAATTTGCCACCAGGTTCAATGCTGAGGTTATTGCTCCAGATCCTACCGCTTACGCGTCCCTTGGCAAGCACTTGAATGTGTTCTGCGTGACAGTTTCCGTCCATCATGCCATTAATGATCAGCTGTTTAGCGTAGATTTCACCGTTTACTCGCCCGCTTTCTGCGACAACGAGAGTGCCTTCCACGTTAATTTGACCATCGACGATGCCATCAATCTGGACATCGTTTTCTACTTTGAGTTCTCCGCTAAGAGAACAGCCTTTGGCGATGAGAGTTGAAGCTGCTGAGCTACTCGTTGTTCCACTGTTTTGATTAAAGATTCCCATCGTATTCTTCGCTCCTTAGTAAAAATGTCTTCGAAATCATTAAGGCTCCAATCGACAAATGGTTTCGGATTCAGTGCTCGCCCAACAAATCGCACCTCGTAATGCAGGTGAGGGCCAGAAGAGAGCCCACTGTTGCCGGAAATTGCAATCAGCTGCCCTTTTTTGACGAACTGACCACTTTTTACTTTGAACGCTTTCAAGTGCGAATAAGAACTCGAAAAACCGAAAGAATGTTGTAGCCTGAGGAAGTTACCAGAGCCTTTATTACTGCGGCGGGTAACTTCCACTACCCCATCGGCAGGGGCATAAATTTTGGTACCGATATTTACGGCAAAATCGAGCCCACGATGCATTTTGGCAACTTTTGTCACCGGATGGATACGCTTACCGAATCCGGAAGATAGCCGTACGTTGCCGACTGGAGAGCCACTTGGTATTTGGTTTAATAACACCATGCGAACGTTTGAGGTTATCGCCGCTGCATCGAGCCTAGCATCCAAGTTATTTGTCGAGGTATGTTCTCCAACCCCAAGCACTTTCTCTAATTCACCCAAACGTTCCGAAACAAGTTGTACCCGTTCTTCCCGTTCTGAAAGGTCATTTTCTAGCTCTGATTTAAGTGTTTTCAGTGTGCTGAGCTCTTCACCCATGGTGCGTGAATGCTCTGTCAATTCAGCTTGTTTTAACGCTGCATTATCAACGCGAGTGTACAAGTGATGAATTAAGATTACGGTCGCGGCCAGAGCAACAACAAAAAAAACGAAAAACGTTTTTATGTTGCGTTGCATCCTTTTACTGAAGTACCAATGTCTTGAGCCATTGATAGTTGATATAGAGATCGTCAACTGGTCTTTCATCGTCTTCTATTGCTCGTATTTGGTATACGTCTCGTCACTGAGTTAGTAGGAATGTAAGGAAAACGAGTAGGGACTGCCAGAGGCAAATTGGAAAGAAGTGTCAGGTCGTGAGGCGTTTTCAGATATTAGATAAAAGACTCAATAAAGATTTAATATTCTGCTGATTTTGGTCGTAATTACTCCAAATCGCTTCATTTAACTGAATATTATGATTTTTAAGGCGGTTATCCGAGAAATTGGATTGTGAATATTGCCAATAGCATCCGCACGCAATTCAACTTACTTCACGGTTTGCCTTATAAATGTTGGATAATTTATCAAACCGACATTCATTACATCGATAACTTGTTTATGATAGCGGTTGATATAAAGCACTATTCATTGGCTTTAAACCTAAGCGTTACATTTCGTTTAGGAACACATAACTATGACAACGGAGTTGGTCGTGAAAAAACTACTATTGGCTACAGCAGTGGTCGCAGCAGCAGGGGGCGCTGGCTACCTGTACCAAAACAATACTACCGCGAGTGATGCAGGCTCACTGTTAACGCAAGTTCCTGCAGATTCACTTATGGTGACGTATCAGACTGAACCTTTTAACCATTATAAATACATGAACGCATTCGGTACGGCGAATCAAGGCTCGATTGCAGAACTTTTTGCCGATGAACCACTGTCTCCACAACAGCAGTTTGCAGTTAACTTATTCGATGGATACCTAGAGAGTGCTGCGTCGCCAGAAACATTAAAAGCTTATTTGGGCACCGGGGAAAACATTAATCCTGTGTTGTACACAATTGGTATGGTACCGGTGTACAAAGTGGATATTGAAGACCCTGCCGCGTTATGGAAAACACTGGATCATGAAGAGCAGATGAGCGGCGCTAAGCATGAGTTGGTTAAGCTTGGTGAAGTCGAGTATCGTCGTTACGAGATGACTGATTCAATTGACCCGCAGGACGGTATTGGCTTGGTTGTAGCCGTGGTTGATAACGTGCTTACGTTAACGGTTGATGTTCCGCAACTGGGCGTTCAAAACCCGATTAAAATGGCATTAGGGCTTGAAGCACCAAGTCAAAATATTGCTGACAGTGGACGCCTTGAGGCGTTGCAAGCCAAATACGGTGAAAACAACAACTCTTTTGGTTACTTTGATCATCGCGAAGTGATTAAAGGTTTGACGACGAAAGATGGCAATATGTTTGCTCGTCAAATCAGCACGTTGGATGCAATAGATCCTGAACCAACTATTGAGGAAATGCGTTCACCAGCCTGCCATACTGAGCTTACTCAAGTTGCAGAAAACTGGCCTCAGTCCGTCGCGTTTGCAGAATACAAGATGAAAGGCGATCAGGCGTTCATTAAAGGTTCTTTTGTTGTTGAGTCCAACAATAAAGTGATTCTAGATGCGCTCAAGTCGATTCGTGGTGTATTGGCAGAGTCTAAAAGTGATAAGAGTTTCTTTAGTATGGCGCTTGGTTTAGACATTAATACGCTAGCGCCATCGATTGGTCAGATTTGGGCTGACTTGACCCAGCCTCAATATCAATGCTCTTTATTGACACAAATGCAGCAAGAGATGGGCGGCCAGAATCCAGCAGCCGCTGTAAGCATGGGGTCAGGCATGGTTAACGGCCTCAAAGGCTTAAGCCTGCAAATGTTTGATATCAAAGTAGATACTAATGCTCAGCATGGTGAAGTATTTAGCCAGCTAGATGGTATGTTGTCTCTTTCTGCCAATGATCCAATGATGCTTATTCAAACTGCGCAAATGTTCGTTCCTGAACTTGCTCAATTGCAAATTCAACCGGATAACCAACCTGTTAATGTCAGTGACCTATTAGAAATGCATACTGGCATGAAGGTGGACGTGTTTGCTCGTCTAAACGAAAACCATTTCACCCTTTACAGTGGTGATAGTGCTGCGGAAGCAAGCAAAGAAGTGATGGCGCAATCACTTTCTCCAAATGGCTTGTTCAGCTTTGATTTTGATTCAGAGCGTATTTTGGAAGTGTTAGAGAGTGCGTCGTCAATCACTGGGGAGCCGGTTCCGGATGATGTTGTCAAAAGCTTACAAGGCGAGCTTGTTGGTGGTATGACGATGGACGTGACAGACCAAGGTATTGGTTTTGAGTTTGATTACCGTGGTGCAACTAAACCTGTAACGGTTGCACAACAGTAACACATTGAGTAGAAAAAGGCGGCATATGCCGCCTTTTGTTATTATGTACCGCATTAAAAAGCGAGTGGGAAGAGCGACGCTTACTCATCTATTTGAGGATGAGAGTATTGCTGATATTCAGGTAACTCTTTTCTTAAGTTACCAAATGTCGCCCATGCACTTTCTTTTGAAAGTTTGTTGATCAGCCAGTTTGGCAATAGACCTCCGGGATCAGCAAACGCCTTGTATTCCACGAGTGTTGTATCGTTTGTGAGTTTTTGTAACTCCCAAGTCGCATCAACCGAGCGAATTCGAACATAACCATTTTGTTCAGCAAGATATGAGTCAGGTGCGCTTTTGATTTCTACGGTGAATCCCAGCTCATCGACCCAGTACTTTGAGTAGGTGACCATATCCCGATTTTTGGCAGGCCATGGTGCTTTAAACTGGGTGTAAACGATGTTCTCGGTGGCCGATATCTGATTTAAAACCCGGCTATGACTGGCATTGTCAATCCAGTTCGGGATGTTGTCACTGTCTTCCAGTAGCGTTAAAAATGCACCATAGCTGGTGGGTGTGAACATCCGGGCACGGATCTCAACTAAACCGTCACTATGTTCTCGGGAGTAAATTGTGATTCCATTCTTGTCACTCTCGAACTGCCAGTTCTCGTTGGCGCTCGCATCAGTACCAGCGGATATCAATGTGGCGAGTGTTACGGCGCCCATTCTTAAATGCAACATCATGTTAGTATCCGCCAACTTTTCCTAAATTTAAATTTATACGATTTGTTGTAGCTATAAGGACAATAGTATGTTTGTTGTTATTGTTCTGAAGGTTGCTCTGCACTAAAGCCACGTTGAATGTTGGTGAAGGTAAGCGATGCAAATATTACGATAACGATCGCTAGATGCCATGCTTGACTCAATCCAAGCTGCACCAGAGTTAAGCTGACCAATGAGGAGACGACCATTTGTCCACCACCAGACATTGCCGCTGCGGCACCTGCTTGCTTTTTATAAGGTTGCATTACCATCGCTTGTGCACAAGGTAGGGCAATACCATTACCCAAGATCATTAATAGCTGTCCTAGCATCAGAAATAGAGGCTCAACAGGGCAGAAAAATAACCATATTGCGGCAGCGAGGTGAAGAAATGGGGTGCAAAGCAGCATTTTTTTATTGCCAATAATTGGCCTTACTCGGTTACAAATCGTGGTACCACATAACATACCCAAAGCGGGAATGAGCGCCCATATCGCGTATTGAGCGGAGGTCATGCCAATTTGATCTTGCATGATAAATGGCATCACAGAGACTGTCGTAATCATTAAGCTGAAGTTTAACCAACTGATACTGGCGAAACTCATAAAGTAACGAGACGTAAGTAAGCTCTTGTATTGGAGTAACATTTTTCGGGGTGACGGAATGACAGAACGTTTTGTGATGGTTTCTGTGAACTTAAAGGCGATGATTACCCAGGCCAGCGAGACATAGCCCAATAGAGAAATAAACACCATACTCCAACCGAAGTGGAAGTTGATAAAGCCGCCAATCACAGGTGCAATAAGTGGCGTGATTGAAGCCGCCATGGCGATGTAAGACATTGCCACTGGGAGTTCATCCCCGCTAAATCTATCTCGAGTCGACGCCCTCGCGAGTACCGCGCAGCATCCTGTACCTAACCCTTGTAAAAAGCGCCCCATCACCATCCCTGTAAATGTGTCACTGAAGAAAATAATCATCAGCAGACCAGACATCGCGATGAGTAAACCGGTAAGTAATACTCTTTTTCGTCCTAAAGCATCTGACACTGGCCCGTAGATAAATTGAGAGGGGCCAAAGCCGAGCAAATAAATACTCACAAGTAGTTGAGCTTGGTCGAGGGAGATGGAAAAGTCTTTTGCTATCCATGGCAAAGAGGGCATGACTAGCCCCATGCTCAACTGGCCAACGCTAATAATAAGACAGGCGAGTAGTATAGTATGAAAGTTGATTGGGCGACTCATGACGGGTCTCCATTCAAACAACTTTTTTGGCGTCGTGATCTTAAGCCACCTTCGTCATCCACTTCATTTAGCTTTGCTTTGACCCGCTTCACAGTCGATAGACTGACTTCGCATTGCTCTGCCACGTTTTGCAATGTGTAGCCTTCTAGCAGTAACGTTGCGATCTGTTGGTGTTTGGTTTTGTTTGCGGGGCGGCCGCGAAACTTCTGTTTCCATAATTCTGGCTGCTCTTTAATGGCCTGTCGCCCTTGCTCTGCGGCAAACAGGCGATGTTCAGTCTGCACTTTCCCATATCCAGATAACACTGTGAGTAGTGTTTGAGTTTGAACAGAACCTGGCTCAAAAGTTAGTGATTCACATACGGTTTTCAATGTTACCCCTTTATCGAGTAGCATTTTTATTGTGTTCAATGCTTGACTAAAGTCGCGACCAAATGCGGTCAGCCACCAGAGCACAATCGTATCCCCAGTTCTGACGGAATCGAGCAGTTGTAAGAATGCCTCTCTCTCGGTTGGAGGCATGCAACCACGAACCTTATCCTCAAAATGCTGAGCTTCGGGCGCAAAAGCTTTTAGAGTATTAAGGTGCTCTTGGTAAGCTCGATTTTTTGGCGAATAACGAGTGTAAAGATACGTGGTCATAAGGATTATGAGCCCCTTTTCTTTTGGTTCATATAGTGTAATGGCTCATAAATATACATGGGCTCATTAATTCTTACAACACTAAATGAGCCGTTTGGGAGTCAGGGGCAAATAAAAAGCCAACCGAATGGCTGGCTATAGCTATTTAAGCTTTTGTTGTCTGTCGCTCGATTAACTTCACTGGCACCATCATTTTTACTAGGCTGCCGTTTTTCGTATTAATTTGATCAACAATGATCTTCACGCACTCGCGAGCGAGGCGACGGAAATCCTGGCGGAATGTGGTTAATTGATAGCTTAACCATTCTGTCTGAGGAATATTATCAAAGCCAATGACTTGTAAGTCCTGAGGAATGCTCAACCCGCATTCTATACGGGCGATATCCATGACCGCCATCGCAAGGTTATCGGTTGCACAGAACACCGCTTCAGGCCGATTTTTGTCTGCCAGTATGGCACGGACTTTATCAAGTGAGCTCGCGTAGTCATAGCTGGCTTCAATGATGCGTGGCGTCTTGCCGGTTAGGTCTTCAAATTCAGAGCAGAAGCCGCTTTGACGTTCGTCATTCGTAAAGGTTGGCACTTCTCCCGTCAAATAAACCGCGTTCTTCACGCCACTTTTGTGCAGAAGTTGCGCAGCTTGTTGGCCTGCTTCGTAGTTGTCACTGATAACGTAGCTACTCCTAGTACCTTCAACAACTCGTGCGTATTGAACAATTGGGATATTAAACTCTTCACATTCTTCATAAAGGGACTTATTGAAGGTTGCGGAAGCAGCAATGACACCATCGACGCGATACTGGAAGATATTTGGGATTGAGTGGCCCTCTTCTTCATCCACTTGCCATGGAATCAATACGGCAGAATAACCTTTTTTCTGTAACTCACTGGAAATTAATTGCAGTTTTTTCATATGGATAGGGTAATCCGCATCAGGAAACACCAAACCTATCAATTTCGATTCGTTTGTGGTCAGGCTACGTGCAAAGGCGTTAGGGCGGTAGTTAAGGGCTTTAGCCGCTTCAAAGACTTTTTGCTTGGTCTTTTCGGATACTGAGCTACCCGGAACAAACACGCGCGATACAGTAGATTGAGAGACGCCTGCCATCTTTGCCACATCTTTTGATGTGACTACGTGTTTAATTGATTTCATGAATAAAACTTAGTTGCCAGTAATTGAGGTCATAAGACTAGCATAAATAGGTACGTATTCATAAATGTTCTGACGGGGTATCCTAAGTAGAATAATGGCTTTGGAGTGTTAAAAAGCAAAATGTGGGTTAACCCATTTGGTTTGCTTTGAGCTAGCACTAGATCTAGAGCGTAGATACTGTCCGTTTGTTGGACGTACAGTATCTGCGTAAAGAACATTAATTTGCTTGTTTGACTGCAACTTTACGTTTTGGGGAGAGGAGTGAATACCCCATGTATCCGATGCAAGCGGTAGCGACAAGAATAGAGCAGCCACGCATAAAGTTAATCAGCATAGGAGCGTTGTCGGTAAACGCGTTGATCCCCCAAAGCATCACGATCGAGAATACAAACATCACTAGTAAGCCATAACATGGAGCATCGATTTTGCCGGGAACGACATACCAACCATCTTCCTTGATTGGTTTATTTAGACGAGCATATTCCGCTTGCTGGCCTTTCACTGTGTAAAGATGCATTTCATCTTGTTTACCCGTCAGGAGAAGGCTAGCAATGTAAGCGACAACGGCATTCACAAGGACTCCAATCACGCAATACCAAGGCCACGCAATATCGGTCGCAACGGCTACATACCAAATCACCAAGAAGCTAGCAGCAACGCCAATTAACAAGCCTTTTTCCGTAATGTGTTTTGAGTAGAAACCAAGGACGAACATACAGAAGCTCGCACCGACAAAGTAAGAGCCTGCCTTACTCAGCACTTCCAGTACCGAGCCTGTGCTGGTGGCAAACATGATCGCTGGAATGATGACCAAAATCGCCCACGCCACCGTGAAGAAACGCGATACCTTTAAGTAATGCTCTTCCGACTCGTTTTGCTTGTAGAAGCGTTTGTAAAAGTCAGCCACAGAAACGGTCGCCATTGAGTTAAATGCGGAATCGAGACTCGACATACTTGCCGCCAGAATCGCAGCGGCAATGATGCCCATCAAGCCTGGCATTCCATATTCACTCGCATAATGAAGAATGATGGTGTTGCCGTTTTCAAACTCTTTACCGTCGTAATAAGCGTTGAATAGGACGCCAAGCAAGATAAAGACAAAGTAAATAAAGAAGGCCACGTAGCCCATCATCAACATTGCCTTTTTCGCATCGCCCATGTTTTTCGCGGCCATACAACGTTGTACCATCATCTGGTTACCGCCATACACGGTGGTGTGGAACATCGTCATTGCGATAACGCCGGCCCATACAGTCGTTACTTGGCTTAGGTCAAAACTTGTTTGTAGGGCATCGGTCATTCCTTTCGCTTTGAGTTCTGCCATGACCTCCGTCATTGGAGCAGGCATGCCATTCCAAACGGCTTCAATGATGATGAATGCGCCAATAAATAAGATTACTGCTTGAATCACATCGGTCCAAATGACAGCCGCGATACCGCCCATTACGGTGTAGATAAGGGCAATTGCAGTGACGATCATGATGCAGTACATCACGTCGATACCAGTAATGAACTCTAAAATCATTGCTGTCGCGTAGAGTACGGCTGCCGAGCTCAATGCTTGTTTGATAAGGAAGATAAACGACAAAGTCAGTCGTGAAGCCTTGCCGAAGCGTCGTTCTTGATACTCGTAGATAGAGGTTAAACCGTTGTTGTAGAAAAACGGCATAAACACAGCCACGATGAAGAAGATCACCAGCGGATAATTGAGGTGAATCGCGATAACCGACAGGCCTTCTTTGTAAGACCAAGCTGGCCCACCAAGGAAAGACATGGCACTCACGTAAGTACAAACGACAGAAATACCGATCGCCCACCAAGGGATGCTCTTATCACCCAAAGCGAATTGGCTAGCTGAAGTTACTCGCTTACCAATCACCGCACCCAATACTAGCGTTAGGGCTATGTATCCCCCAAGGATGCTCCAGTTAAGTGCGCCAAACTCATGCATAATTAGGTCCTTCTAACTGTTCTTTCATTTGTGCAAACACGTCATAGCCAAGTTGCAGCAGGATATGAACGATGTCGATCGCCACCCAGTTTTCTTTCAGTAAATCGCCTTCGCGTCGCCAAATGTCCATAACGCGAAGTTCGATGTGTTTTCCTGTCGGGGCGAGACCGAGCCAGCCACTGTGACCAGTGTGAGTACCATGCATATGTGGCCAACCACCTGTGGATACGTAGTCATTTTTGGCCAAAAAATTGACCTCAATATCGACACTTCGGTCAGGGAAGGCAAACACAAATGGCGCTTGATGGTGGTTACGGAAACCTTTGATACCGCGCGTAGTACCAATACCAGCAGGGCCGTACCACATAAAGTCATTGTGCCAGTAGTTTTCTAAATCCATCGAGAAAAGATCTTTGCCATCAAAACGACCCAAGCAAGACAGCATATCTTCAACCAGCTGGGCGCTCTTTTCACTTTCTTCCAAAGACACAACAGATTGTTGAATACCGTTAGAAGTTGCAGGAGAAGGAACCAAGCCATCGTGACCTAAGCTTTTACGAAGAGGGTTGCAGCCTGCTTGATTCATCGCGTCGATGAAGTCTGGGATCATGTAAGATTCGGTGATTTGGTCGTTCTCCACACACACCATTTCGGTGTAACGCAAGTAGAGTGTTTTCCCTGTTGCTGGGATGCCAAACAGTGGTTGTTCAAATGTACCGATAAAGTAGCCGGTAGAGTTGTACCAAGTGCGGCCTTCGTATTCGCCGTGCATAACAATTATTGGTCGGCGCTCGGCGTCAGGCAAAGCATTAACAAGTGGTGAGAGGAAAGATTCGTGGGTTGCATCTGGGCCATTAAGATCGTTCACAGGGTGCGCCACGCACCATTTTACGTCAGGGTTCAAAGTTTGCAGAGCGGCCTGTTTTTGCTCGATGTCTGCGGCTTTGAAGTAGTTCTGGTAGAACTGTTCGATGATGTTGAGTGACATGTTGCTTCCTTACTGTCCGTGATTTTAATAAATAGTGTTTAGTCAGCCGTTAGCCTTGCTGAAGCAGGATTTGCTTCCAGATTGCGGTCTCGTCAAACAAAGTGAATTCGCGACGAAGACCCCAAGGGCCAAACTCAGCGTGGCTGATCCCCATGATGTAAACCTCTTTTCCTGAAGGCTTACCAAACATCCCATATCCCTCATGCTTACCGTGCAAAGACCATCGAATTGCCGCGCGTGGTGACATCATGTCGTCATCTCGGCCAATACGATGGTGAACGGTAAATTGAGCATTTGGGAAAGACGCACGAAGTGCCATCCAAAAATGATCGACTTCCGAGTGTGATAGGGCAGTTTGACCGCCAGTGTATTCGCCGATGCAAGCGCGGTCGTACTCTTTCGGTACTATTGAGAACTCGGCATTCATAAGGCTTCTGAGAATTGCTTCATATCGATGACCATATTCGTTGTCGTTGCCTACGCCCAAATAAGGTCCAGGAATGTCGACTTCAGGTGTGAACGGAAATGGGCTTGATTCCACGCCACCTTCAAATTCGATTTGTTGGCGTGCAAACTCTTCTGACGTCATGCCCAGTTGGTTCGCGATATCGGCTTGATCGCGAACCAACCATTCGTCATTGATTTGGTTATTGATAGCGTGGCAATCTGCGATAATACGGAAACGAAGTTTGCGGTTCGAGGCTTGCCCGTAGAAGCCGTTGCCACTGTGTGTTGCAGTAGAGATGATTCGATGAGAAGAAAGCATGCCTTGTTCCGGGGTGCCTGACCAAATGACGTCTTCGCCATATAGCGTGCGATCGGGAAACTCGGCCAGTGTCGCCATTGTTGCACTGATCACCCCTTCGTTTCCTTGAACGATAGAGAGTGGAGTACGCACAACAATGTCGGGAGAGTAGTAGTGTTCTAAGGTGTTTAAACCTCGGTCTTCCCAAATCTCTTTTGTGATACCAAGAATGTAGTCGGGAAAATCACGCCACTTTTCATCGAAGCCAACCATGGCCATAAATCACCTCCGTAATTGAATAATTATGTTTTGATTACGTATTCAAAATATATCATGTTGCCATTTTGTCAACGGATTGTTTTTTGATTGTTTAAATAGCGTGCTGATGATCAGACTTTTAACAATTGAGCGGAAAACAAACTAAAAAAGTACAGGAGAGATGGAAGCTATCTCTTATCGAGACGTGTTAATAAGAAAGGAGGTCAAAGTTTTTTGTATGAATTTCCTAATATCTTATTGTTTTTTAATCGCTTAATTTATTTTTATCTGTTTGAATGGAAACAAATGATTAAGCCAAAACTGATAATCATGCAGATCAAGGCACCCAAATAGACTTTATCGCTAATATTCAGCTATTTTGGTGTCAATTATCCTTATATCTTTCAAATTTTCCTTTTGCATACGAATGCTTAAAGGCTTTTTTATTAAATCGGAAGTAAATAACGAATAAGCCACTAGAAAGGTGTTTATCTAGTGGCTATAACAGTCATAAGCGCTCTATGAGTGCAACGATCAGGATAAAAGCGCAGGTAACGATAGCGAGATGGCAGGGATGAAGGTAATCAACATCAAGGCCACTATCATTGCCCCAATCCAGCCCATAATGGCTTTAGAGAGCGACTCTATCGGTACTTTGCCTACCTGACTTGCCATAAACAAGTTGGCACCTAAAGGAGGCGTAACAAAGCCAATGGCCAAGTTCACGATCATCACGATACCAAAATGAACGGGGTCCATGCCGAGTGCTGACGTAATGGGTAGCAGAATTGGTGTGAGAATAACAATGGCCGCCAGCGTTTCCATGAAGGTACCGACAAGCAACAACAGAACATTGATGCAAAGCAGTATCAGCAGTTTGTTTTCGGTAATCGATAGAATGAACTGAGCGATCTCGGTCGGTAGACGTTCTAGGGTCAATATGCGGCCAAACGTCACGGACGCACCCACAATGACGAGCACAGCGCCAACTAACAGTGACGACTCTAGAATGATTTTCACCACTTGCGCTGGTTTGAGCTCTTTATAAACAAACATGCCAAAGAATAAGCCATAGAGCACACCAATGGCGGCTGATTCGGTAGGTGTGAAGATACCGGAATAGATACCGCCGAGAATGATTACGGGTAGTAGCATTGCCCAACTGGCTTCTTTTAGTGCATCAAGACGCTCTGACCAAGTGGCTTTGCGTTCGTTACCTGTGTAGCCCCGCATTTTTGAGACAATTAGACAATAGCCGATCAATACCATACCGACGACCAAGCCAGGAATGATGCCCGCCATGAACATCTTGGTGACCGAGACTTCAGCTGTGATCGCGTAGACGATCATCACCACAGAGGGTGGAATAATGACGCCAATTCCGCCGGAAGAGGCTATCAAGGCACCGGCAAAGCTGCGGTCGTAGCCTTTCTTCACCATCGAGGGAATCATCGTCAGGCCGATAGCGGCAACGGTGGCAGACCCCGTACCAGAGATGGAAGCGAAGAACATGCACGCCACAATGGCGACGATGCCAAGCCCACCAGTAAAGTGGCCAAAGAAGACCTCCGCCACGTGTAATAATCGTTTTGAGATCCCTCCTTGGCTCATAAGGTTACCTGCCAAGGTAAATAGAACGACGGCGAGGAGAGGGAAAGAGTCGAGCCCTGTTACCATTCCTTGGACTAAAAACTCAATGTTAAGAAACGGCAGACTGAGTATCGCGACCATACTGGCTGCCGCCAGAGCAATACCGACCGGAACGCCAATGAGCAGAAGCAGACCAAAGCTGCCAAACAAAAGTGCAGACGTCATGCGTTAAACTCCAATAGTCGGTTAGAAGTACGGTACTTTGCTTTGATATGGCGATAGCGTTGGCGAGAAAAGCGAACTCGTTCATTGCTGGTGGAGCACGCGTTCACACGTTGATAAATGCTTGTCACTAGGCGCGCGCAGCTTAATAGTGCGCAAACTAAAACAGAGGCATACAAACACGCAATAGGAATTTCCATTGCGGGTGCAATCTGACCGAGTTGCAGGCTGCGATTGATCACCTTAAATCCAAACCAGGCGACAGTGGCACTAAAGGCAAGGTAGATAAGATCAGAAACAATCAAACTGAATTGCGTCCAATTGCCCGGAAGTTTATCGATGAACACACGAATGCGGATGTGTCGATCATCTCGGATACAATAGCTGATGCTCAGGTACATCGCCCATACGAATAAATAACGTGCCAGCTCTTCAGCCCACGCGATCGTTGCGTCAAATAGGCGTAGTGCGATTTGCAAGCACAGTAAAGTTGTCATCGTTGAGATCGCGATAACGATAAGGGTTGGTTCTAGGTATTTGTCTAGTAAGCGAAACCACTTCATGTTCACCTCCAAAACGAGAAAGCACGACCTGTTGCCAGATCGTGCAAAAGAGTGGGAGTTATAGGCGTTCTATCTCGGCCATCACGTTGTCAAACAAGTCTTTACCCGTTTTACTGCGCAAGTCCTGGTACACGGCCGCATTCATTTTCTCTTTCATGATGCTGCGTACCTCGTCTGGGACGATGTTAACCGTCATGCCTTTTGCTTCGAGCTCTTTGATTACTTCTTGGTTTTGCTGCGCGGCGAGCTCACGCTGTTTTGCGATGGTTTCTTTGCTTACTTCACTGATCAGCGCTTGTTGTGCGGCCGGCAGTGAATCCCAAAACGATTTGTTCATGAACAACACGTAGTTGGTGTATATATGGTTAGTTAAAGAGAGGTACTTTTGTGCCTCGTAAAAACGTTCGGCATAAATAGAGTAGATAGCACTTTCTTGAGCGTTAATCAGGCCTTGTTGTAACGAGGTGAAAATTTCTCCCCAAGACAGAGGTGTTGGCGCAGTACCAATAGATTTCCACGCGCTTATTTGAGTGGGGTTAGATGCCGAGCGAATCTTTAGCCCTTTCAGGTCCTCAATACTATCAATTGGCTGTTTGTTGTTGGTCACGCTACGAAAGCCGACCTCCATAAAGCCAAGTCCATGAAAGCCTTTTGATTCCATAGCATTCAACAATGGTTGTCCGATCTTCTCACTGTCGAGCGCTTTGTGTGCTTGCTCTTCGCTATCAAAAAGGTAGAACACGTCGAGCACGTTAAACTCTGGGACGTAGGGAGAGAGTAAAACTGACGCACCAAACGTCATTTGTAAGTTGCCTTGCTGTACGAGTTCAGTCGTCTCACGCACATCGCCTAGTTGTCTTGCCGGATAGATTTCAACTTCTATCTCACCGTTTGAGCGAGCTTCCACTTCTTGTTCGAAATAGAGCATTGCTTTGTGTACGGGAGAGGTTTCTTGACTGTCATGAGCAAGACGAATAACACTGGTTGCAAACGTATTCATACTGCTAAATGCAAGCCCCAGTGCGGTAAGTGAAGTAAGGATTGCTTTCTTCATCGTTCTTCCTTGTTTCTGGTATGACCTGCCATGGGCATTCGTCGGCAAGTCACACAACTTTTTATGTTTTTATAAATTAGTTGAGCAATTCATATCCATTTTGCATACGAATCCAAAATAAAACATTAAAGTAACAAGTCAATAACAAGATTGATGAATTGATGAGGAATTAAATAACGATTGGTGAAAATTTAATCGTGATCACAGAAAATGCCTTACTCGAAAGCAAGACATTTTGTTTATGAAGAATGAATAAAATGGATTTATTAAATGGTGCTACTACGTTCGATCAAGGTGCCTTGCTCGAAAAGGTATTCGCCAGTTGCATCCAGGTTGCCGTTGATTCGATTCATCAAGTCTTCAACCGCTCGTTTAACAATTTTGTCGACTGGTTGAGCAATGGTGGTCAAATCATAACTCGGCCATGCAGACATCGGAATGTTATCTACACCCATCACAGAGAAGTCTTGGGGGATCTTTGCTCCGGCTTGTCGCAAGCCATCCATCACACCCATGGCGAGGATGTCGTTTGCACAAAAAATTGCATCGGGTTTGCTAGTGTGCGACAAGATCGCTTTCGCCGCTTCTAAGCCTGCTTCAAAGCTGTACTTGGCTTGGATAAAGGTTGGTGACGGGGAGCCGAGTTCTTGCAATTTTGAAGAGAAACCCAGCCAACGCTCTTCACTGGTCATGGAGCCAGCATCGCCACTGATATAAGCACACTGTTTTGCGCCTTTATGCGCTAAATACTCCGCAGCTTGTTGGCCCGCCAAGCGGTTATCAATACCAGAGCTGTTGGCATTAATGCCTTCGGCGTAGCGGTTGATCAAGCTTAAGTGAACGCCAAACTTTTCGCATTGGGCAAACGCGCGTGAGGTTAAACGGCTGGTGGCGATAACGAGTCCGTCCACTTGGTATTCAATGGCGCGTGAAATGGCGAGATCGAGGTCGTCCTTGTCGATAGGGCAAAGCACAACTTGTCCGCCACGCTTTTGAATTTCGACAGCCAAAGCACGAGATTGCATGTCGTACATTGGGTTTGATTCGCTATCTAACGCAATCGCCACTAAGCCTGAACGATTCGAAATCAGACCTCGGGCGATGGCATTCGGTGTGTATCCGAGCTTAGCTGCGGCATCCATCACCATTTTGCGTTTCTTCTCGCTAATACTCGCAGTCGGGCTGAATGCTCTAGATACCGTCGATTGAGAGACGCCGAGCATCTTCGCGACGTCGATCGAAGTTACTTTCGCTTTAATGGTGATACTCCTTATTTAAGGCCATTGAACCTTCTCATACGTGCTGAGTGTATGGGCTAGGGGATTTCTGTGTCTAGAGCATTACATTGATAAGGCGTAAATATCAGAGAAAACTCAAGAATTCATCACATTTCTCTCTTGCTTGAAGCCATCAATGATCATTTTGTGTTCAGAGCCAACACAAAAGAAGCTAACGCCGAGTTCACGCCATTCCCGAGCTTGTTGAGCCGTCGCGACAAACATGCCAACAGGTTTATTGGCGGCTCTGGCCGCTTCGATTACTCGCATACTTGCTTGTGCGACTTTCTCATCATGAACGCTATCAGCACCATAAGCGACAGTGAGATCAACTTGGCCAATGAAGAGCGCATCAATTCCTTCAACATTGGCAATCGCTTCAACATTTTCAACCCCTTGAGGGTCTTCAATTTGTGCAATGACAATCGTATTCGCACGGCTGTCTTTTAAGTGTTCAACCATGGGCTTAGTGGCGTATTGCGCTGTTCGACTGGAACCAGCATACCCTCGGCCACCTTCTCCGTAATGGCAGATTTTCGCCAGTTGCGTCGCTTGCTCAGCAGTACAAACATGGGGAATTTGTACACCCGCCGCGCCACAGTCAAGCGCGTTCAAAATGGTTGAAGGAGCGCTGTCTTGTACTCGTACCACGCACGCGAGGTCATTCGCTCTGGCCGCCATGATGCACAGATCAAGCGAGGAACGATCGAAAGGTGCGTGCTCTGCATCCAGTACCACAAAAGGCAACTCTGCCAGTGCCAATACCTCGATAATGTGAGGATGAGGGGTTTTAACAAATGTACCTAATAGCGTTTCTTTAGTCAGACGTTGCTTAAAATTGCTCATAATTCTCTCCTTTGCAAAGGTATGCAAAAACTAACACGGTGAAATGTAAATGATGAGTAAAAATGATGTGATCTAAAACTCATTTTTGATTAAAAATTAAACTCAATCAAGGTCCTTATTACTTACTTTTATTTGTTTAAATTAATCAATACAAAGGCTTAAGGGTGGTTTTTTTGGTTTGTTGACTTAACTTGTCAAATGTTAATTAAGTGTTTAATCTAATTTTGCATTCGTATCCAAAAGCATAAAAATAACCGTTCGTCAGCCTCAATGTTCAAGGAGAAACCCAATGGCACGCATTTTAAAAAACGGAATCACTGAAGAAGCATCAGCATCAAACGACGCAAAAGTGCGTCAGATTGTTGAAAACATTCTTGCTGATATTGAATCGAAAGGTGATAGCGCTGTACGTGAGTTGTCTGAAAAGTTTGATAACTGGTCGCCGGAGCAATTCCGCCTGTCAGAAGAGCAAATCCAAGCCTGTGTGGATGCGCTTGATGAATCGACTCGTCATGATATCGAGTTCGCTCAGCAACAAGTTCGAAACTTTGCTCAAATTCAACGTGACTCAATGAAAGACGTCGAAGTAGAAACCATGCCTGGTGTGGTACTGGGGCATAAAAATATTCCAGTCAACAGCGTGGGTTGTTACATCCCTGGCGGTAAATACCCATTGGTTGCATCCGCTCACATGAGTGTACTGACGGCGAAAGTCGCGGGCGTAAAACGTGTTATTGCTTGTGCGCCACCGTTTAATGGCCAGCCGAATGTGGCGATTGTCGCTGCGATGGCAATGGCGGGTGCGGATGAAATCTATTGCTTCGGTGGTGTTCAGGCGGTAGGTGCAATGGCTCTGGGGACGGAGACTATTGCACCGGTCGATATGATTGTAGGGCCGGGTAACGCATTTGTAGCAGAGGCAAAACGTCAGTTGTTTGGTCGCGTCGGTATCGATTTGTTTGCAGGCCCAACGGAAACCCTAGTCATTGCCGATGAGAAAGGCTGTGACCCGGAATTGGCAGCGGCAGACTTGCTTGGTCAGGCTGAGCATGGTTACAACTCTCCCGCTGTATTGTTGACCAATAGCGAAACATTTGCGCAAGAAACCATTAAAGAGATCGAACGTCAGTTAACCATTCTTCCAACGGCTGAAGTCGCGGGTAAAGCGTGGGCAGATTACGGACAAGTGATTGTGTGTGATAGCTACGAAGAAATGGTGGAAGTGGCAGACGATATTGCGTCTGAACACGTTCAAGTTATGACCGAAGATCCTAAATACTTCCTAGATAACATGACCAACTACGGTGCCTTGTTCCTAGGTCGTGAAACCAACGTTTCTTACGGCGATAAATGTATTGGTACCAACCATACACTGCCAACGAAGAAAGCGGCGCGATACACCGGTGGTCTCTGGGTAGGTAAATTTATCAAAACCTGTACTTACCAGCGTGTAACGGAAGCTGCGTCGCTAAAAGTCGGTGAGTACTGCTCTCGCTTGTGTGCACTCGAAGGTTTCGCAGGTCACAAAGAGCAAGCGGATATTCGTGTACGCCGTTACAAAGGCAAAGTGGAAGAGGCGTAATATGTCGAAACTTGCCTTAGTCACAGGCGGCAGTGGCGGACTGGGTGCCGCCATTTGTCGCAAGCTAGCTGAATCGGGATATCGCGTAATTCTGACTTACAACAGTAATCAGAAAGCGGCCGAGGATGTGCTTTCTTCGCTGCCACGTAACGAGCATCTAGCATTCAAACTGAACGTGGCAGATTCTAGTGCGATTGAACAGCTTAAACATCAAGTCAGTGAAATAAGCGACAAGCTGGATCTGTTGGTCAACTGTGCGGGGATGACGAAATTCGTCGCGCACTCTGATTTGCAAAGCTTAGATGACCAGCTGTTTGACCAAATATTCCAAGTGAACGTCCGTGCGCCTTTTGCCATGGTTCGAGCGTTTGAGCCTTGGCTTAAGCAAGCCAATGGTTGTGTGGTGAACATTACTTCTATCGCGGCACAGACTGCGATGGGGAGCAACATTGCTTACTGTGCAAGTAAATCTGCCGCGGAGAACATGACCCGTTCTTTAGCTCGCGCTCTGTCTCCCGAGGTTCGCGTTTTGGCTGTTGCTCCAGGGCTTGTCGACACTGAGTTTGTCAAAGGCTTGGATGACGCATGGCGTAATCAACAAGAACAATCCACACCGCTTAAGCGTTTAGCCAATGATGAAGAAGTCGCTCAAGCCGTGTACGCCGCGGCAGATCTTCTGACCTTCTCGACAGGCAATACCATCGCGGTTGATGGTGGGCGACCTTTAGGTCTGTAACACACTTTCGGTCTGTAACTAACTTTAGGTTTGTAACTAACAATTCAAAGGCTAGGTCCAAACAAGGACAACAAGGATTTACAATGACTCTACAATCTAAAATGAATAATAACCTGGTCCGCTACATGGAACTGATTCCGGGTACGAGTGCGTTTATTGATGCGCGCACGCCAGGCAGTGATCTCAAAGATAACTTTTGTATTATCGGTGCAGGGGTGGCAGAGAGCAGTCGTCAGCATGTTCATATTCGCGATACGGCGGGCTTTAATATTGGTGCCGCAGGCCAACCGCCGGGCATCAAAAATTCGTTACATTCTCATCGCACCGCTGAGCTTTTCTTGGTGTTCAAAGGTCAGTTCCGCTTTTATTGGGGAAACGATGGTGAACACGAGGCGGTGTTGTCTCACGGTGACGTCATCTCGATTCCAACCAATCTCTTCCGTGGATTTGAAGTGGTTGGCCGCGATTACGGCTTTATGTTCTCGGTACTTGGCGGCGACGATTCAGGTGGCGGCGTTATTTGGCATCCAAACGTTATCAAAGACAGTCAAGGTTATGGTTTATACCTCAAAGCCGATGGCACACTTGTGGACACTATTAATGGCGACCCGGTGCCACAAGAATCAGAATTGATGCCGCTGCTTACCGAAGAAGAGCTCGCGACCTTCGATACCTACACCGCAGAAGAGATGATGCCATTTGTCGCTCTGCAAAAAGATTATCGTGAAATCAAAGGCGATTTCAGCGGAAGCAACGTGAAACAATACGCCTTAACGGGTCACCCTTTGGCGAGTTATGACTTCCAAGTAAAGAGTGAAGATGAAGTGAGCATCATGGCTTATGAGCTTTCTGAAGGTGGCTCGATTCCTCAACACTGCCGAGAAGAAAAACAAGTGCTTATCAACTTTGATGGCGATACTGAAGTGGTCCTCACGCATCAAGGCGAACAAGCGAGTGTTGTTTTAACGCGCGGTGATGTGCTGAATGTTCCAGAAGGTGCGTCATACTCACTGACGAACTTGCGTGGTAATAGTTTGACGTATTGCATTCTTGGCTCTGATCAACCAAAGCCGCTGGCAGGAGAATAAAATGACGCAACCCACCTCGTTAGTTTGGCTACCCGGACTACTTTGTGATGGCACATTGTTTGAGGAAGTCAACCGAGCGTTGCCAAGTTGGGTTGAGCCTTCATGCCCGACGCTGGCTTCATTGCCGTCAATGGAACAGCTGGCGCAGAGAGTGTTGCAAGACGCACCGCAGGAGTTTGTCTTGGGTGGCTTATCAATGGGTGGGATTCTTGCCTTTGAGGTGTACCGTCAAGCGCCAAACAGAGTCAAAGGCTTGATCCTCATGGATACCAATGCAGCAGATGAAAAGCCAGAGGTGACACAAAAGCGTGATGCACTGGTTAGCCGTGCGTTAAGTGGTGAGTTTGAACGCATTACGCCTGACACTCTGATGCCTGTGCTGATTCATCCCAGCCGTTTGCAAGACAAAGTGTTGACAGAGCGTATTGAAGGCATGGCGGTCAATGTAGGTTTGGAGGTATTTGAAGCGCATGCTAAAGCGTTAGCAACTCGCCCGGATGCTCGACCTTTATTGGCGGACATTCAAGTTCCTACGTTGGTGATAACAGGTAAAGAAGATAAGCTTTGTCCGCTAGACAATCACCTGCTCATGGAGAGATGCATCCCAAACGTCACGCTTCATGTTATCCCTGAGTGTGGGCATCTATCTACGCTGGAGCAGCCTTTAATGGTTAGTGAAGTGATGACTACTTGGCTTCAAGATAACTTTGCTTTGTGTTGATAAGAACTTCATCACTCACCACCTTAAGGCTACTTGGGTATAGGTGGTGAGCGATGAGTATTATCAGAAGTAGTAGCGAATACCTGCCGCGAATTGATCATCACGATTTTCGAATTTGCTGCCATCGTACTGATCTTTACCTAGGTCGAATTGGTATTCAGTCCAAACTAGGAATTTGTTCTTCTGGAAGTGGTATTCAACACCAGGAATCAGCAAGTTACGCTCGTAACCTTGCGTCTCGTCACCGCGATCTTCCATGTAGTTGTAGTTCAACGTTGGGCGTAGGCCGTTGTCGAAGTGGTAGTAAGTGTAGATTTCGCCACCTAGGGTATCGAACATTACGTCCGTACCGCCTTGGCTCACTGCTTCCCAGTTTTCACCAACGTGGAAAGTCGCACCTGCGTAGAAGCCACCGTTGCTGTAGTTTGCGCCCAATAGCATGATGCGCATGTTGTCGCCGTTTTCTACGCCAACCACGCTTGCGTCTAGATCCGCAACTTCATTTTGATGGTAAGCCGCACCAAGTGTTACGCCATCAACGGGTTTGTAAGTGATAGACGCACCCATGCCGTTTTTCAGTGAGGCTGTCGCATTGCTTGCTAGAGCAACATCTTCACGCGTGGTTTGGTAAGTAAAGCCGTAGCTCACTTTTTCATTAATTGAATTACGGTACGTAATTGAGTTTTCCGCACGACCAGCACCGGATGCGATACCCCAGTCAGCTAGGTTGTAAACACCTGAGCCACGAGTACCGAATACACGACCTAAATCGGTGTACCATGCTACGTCGTAGAAGGTAGACCACTGCTTAGTACCCGCAGCAATCTTGCCGTATTTTTCGTGATCAACACCTGCGTATAGCAAGCGGTCGTAAATGTTGTCGCCGTTCGCGCCAGAGTTGTAGCCCCATTCCGCGTGACCGAAACCAGTCCAGCCGTTATCCAGACCCATTTGGCCTTTCAAACCGAAACGTGAGCTGCCGCTGTTCCATTCGCCGTTGTCATCACCGCCACGGTCTTGGTAGCGAAGATCGAAACGGCCATCGATGGTTAGGCTGTCGCCAGCGTCATTAACAAAAGTGTGTGCAGCAAAGGCTGAGCTAGAAGTAAGCGCTGCTAAAATCACTGCAGAAAGGGTCGACTTTTTCATCATCAATCTCATTATTCAGGGCGCAGAAAGCCACCGTGCGTTCATGCCCGTTTTGAATAAGGGTTCTATCTTGAGGTTGTGCCCCATCCTTGAGGCACGAGTTGGGAGCATGTCGCCTGAACCGAGAGGGGATTCAGGCAACATAAAGGCGGGTTGACAATCCGCCCCTAGGACTTCTTATAGAGAAGGGTTTAGGATCTGTTGAGTACGCTCGAACACGTCTAGACCTTGCTGTTTTAGCCAGTAAGGAAGGTCGATCAGTACCCAGTTCTCAGATAGCTTGTCGCCGTCACGGTAGTAAACGTCAACCACTTGCATGTCTGCACGTACTTCACCGCCTGTCATACCTAGGAAACCACCGATTGGCGTGTTAGATAGGTTTGGCCAGCCGAAGAAACAAGAGAAGTTACCTTCTGCGAAACGACATACGTGGCCGTTAAACTTCTTGTCTTTCAGGTTGTTACGGAACGGCAATTGGTGCTGCTGTTGGTAACGAGGGATTGTGTAAGACGCACCGATACCACATGGACCGTACCAGATCATGTCTTTAGACCAGCTCTTCTCAAGAACTTCTGGTGGGCAACCCATAGCACCGCTGTCGTTTAGTGCAGATAGGTCATCAACCATCTTGTTCACTAGTGCTAGTGTTGCTACGCCTTCTTCTGGTGCTGCGTCTTCGAACAGTAGACCGTCGTGGTTACGAGGACCAGGGTATACGAAGTGCTTACCTGTTGATGGTGGTAGTGGGTAACAACCCGCTTGGTCCATCGCACCTAGAAGGTCTAGGAATAGGCCAGTCTTAGTGATCTTGCCGTTTTCAACACAGTTAAACTCTGCGTAACGGATGTTCATGATTTTGCCAGTTGGGCGCATGCCTAGGTATTCAGCGTCGAATAGACCCATGAAGTGACCCATGCTCATTACCCAGATTTCACCTGATGTTACTTCGTTCTCACCACCGATGAAGATGTCTTGACGACGCTGCATGCGAGTCATTGATTTCATCAAAGGAGCCCAGAAAACGTCAGCCGCTGCTTGAGCGCATTGTTGCTCACGGAATGGGTAAACACCACGCCATAGGTAATCTTTTGAAGTATGTGCTTTTAGTACTTCTGCCACGTTCTCGTGAGTTGCGTTTTCCATTGCGCTGAAGTATTCACGTACAACGCGTTTTGCTTCTTGATATTTAGACATAATAAACTCTCTTATTTGCTGTCGAGTCGGCTTTGGGAACAGGACTCGAAACTAAGTTTTTTCATCCGGCCGGGGAGCCAGCCGGAGTTTTTGAAATTCAGTTACGCTTTTGCTGCTTCGGCTTTTTTGCTCTTATCGAACACGCCGCCTTTTAGTGTCTCTGGCAGTGATAGCCATAGAAGACCAGCAAGGATCCATACGATTGGTGAACCCCACATTGCGGTTTGTAGGTCGGTACGCTCTTGGATGAAGATAAGTACCATTGGTGCCCACATACCGAGGATACGACCGCCGTGGAATAGCGCTGCGCCGTAGCTACGTAGGTGTGCTGGGAACAGTTCTGAGAAGTAACCACCCCATACCGCAGAAGAAGACAGACCGAAGTTGTAAATCAGACCAAGTAGAGCCAGCATGTTTAGGCCGCCAATCACCATGTCGCCAGGTGCAACAAAGAAGATTGAAACCATGATGCCCGCTAGGATGAAGCCAAATGCGTTCACCTTACGACCGAATTTGTCAGCTACCCAACCCCAGAACCACGCACCAAACAGTGAACCAAATGCTGAGATAGAGAAGATGAGACCGATGGTTGCACCGTCGAACATACGTACATCACGTAGGTATGTGGTTACGAAGCCACCAAAGAATTGGAAACCGTAGAAGTTAAGGCCAGCCAGTAATAGACACGTTAGAGTGATCTTACGGTAAGGCTTGCTTAGCATTTCGCCCCAAGAGCCTTTTTTCGCTGGTGCATCTGATTCTTCTGCTTTTGCTTGCTCTTCTTCACCGTAAGCGATCACTTTGCTGTCGCTAGGTAGTACAAAGATCATGACAACAGCCGCTGCCAATGGTGGGATACCACCGACAAGCATTAGGCTTTCCCATGGTGCATCAATACTTGCAATAAATGCTGCATACGCACCCATTACCATCAGTGCTACAGAGAACATAGAAGACGCGAATGCCGTCAACTTACCACGTACCGTTGGCGTAAATAGGCCGATCATCAAGCTTACTGCCACGGTGAAGTAACCACCCAGTGACAAACCAATGATGAAACGCATTGCTGCCCATGTTGTGTAGTCGGTGAACATCATATTGATGATCGTTGCGCCACCGTTTAGGGCTGTGATGGTAATAAGAGTGGATTTCTTACCAAATTTTGTTGCGAACCAAGCACAGCTCAATGCACCGATAAGTGCACCAACCGACTGCCATGTATAGAACTGGGCAGTGTCTGACAGGCTAATACCATCATACGCTTCAACGATGTATGGGCGTACGTAGTCAATAATTACAAAGTTATAACAATAGAAAAAGTAACCAACCAGTATCGCTAGATAGGCAGCTACCCTTTGAATCATAGGAACTTCGCTCATGTGTCTTTTGGCATTCATGACCGATAAACCTCTATTTCACTTAGGATTTGTTGCTATTCAAACTTAAAGAACACGATCTTATTGGGATCATCTTCGATTTCGTGTCGTGGTGAATCATAGTTTTTTTAAGGTCATTAGATCCGTGATCAATATCAATTTTAAAATGAATGCGTACCCAATTTGTGATTTTTAGTGATGGGAGTCTCATTAAATCGGTCTTTTTGGCATTTTTGAATATATAACCGTCTATATTGGTGATTATAGTCACAGTTATGGCGGGATTATCGTTTAGATATGCTTTTTTAAAGTAATATCCAAGCACAAATAATTAGCACCCAGAATTATGGAAACCCTGAAATGGTTACGTACTCAAGTTTTGTGGTGATTGCGTTATACGTGTTAATCACCATATTAATCAGCTATTTAGTGAACAAGCGCTACAGCAATGGTGGCGACTTTTCTACGGGTGGAAAGCAATTTGGCTGGTTTACGGCGGGTGTTTCGATACTTGCGACTTACATTAGTGCGATGACGTTTGTAGGGATGCCTGGTTGGGTTTATAGCTCTGGCATGGAAGCGATGAGTATTCACCTTAACTATCCCATCGTTATCTTTTTCACCGTCATTTTCTTTGTGCCTGTCTTCTATAAGCTGGGCTTGACTTCGATTTATGAATACCTTGAGCACCGCTTTGGGGTGTATGCAAGAACCATCAACTCGATTGTGTTCATTGTGGTTCAATGTATCTCTGCGGGTGTGATTTTGTATGCCGTGGCGCTGATCTTAGTGCAAGTTCTGCCTATCAGTATTTCTGAAGCCATTATCTACATTAGTATTTTCACCGCTTGCTATACCTATGCGGGCGGAATTTCCACGGTTATCTGGACCGATATGTTGCAATCTGCAGTATTGGTAGCAGGCAGCATCGCTATCTTTGCCATTCTAATGACAGAGATTAATGCGGCAGATTACCTTTCTCGTAATCACCTGAATATCATCAACTTAGACTTTGATTTAGGCGTAGATACCACACTCTGGGCTGGCGTGGTTGCCGTGAGCTTTTTGCATTTGAGTGTGTACGGCACCAACCAATTGATCATCCAACGCACGTTAGCGACGAGATGTGAAAAGACGGCGCAGAAGTCGATGCTGTTGTGTGGTTACGGTGCATTTTTTGTGTACTTATTCTTCGCGGTACTCGGTGTTCTTTTGAGTGTTTTCTATCAAGATCAATCGTTTGAAAACAGCAACGAAGTGATTTTGGATTTCGTCTTCAACCACACTAACCCAATCGTCGTTGGTTTGATCATTTCCGCATTGGCGGCGGCCGCAATGTCGACCTTGGATTCTACCTACAACTCAATGGCGACCGTCGCAACGTTCGATATCTACAAGCGTTTCGTTCGCAAGAGTGCCGATGATGAGCACTACGAAAAAGTCGCAAGAAAGATGAGTTTGCTCGCTGCGGCTATGGTGGTAGTGCCAGCTCTTCTGGCGGTATCGAATGAATCGGTACTCAAAACCATCGCTAGCCTGACTTCCATCTTTGTTGGTATCCGTCTTGGGTCATTCGTGCTTGGCTTATTCTGGGCAAAAGCCAATGAGAAAGGCGTGATCGTTGGCAGTATCATGAGTGTGATTGCGGTGTTTACTGCCATGTATCTCGACGTGGCTTGGCCGTGGTTCGCGCCAATTGGTACGTTTGTCTTCCTTTTGTTTGGTGTGTTAGTGAGCCGTCGTTGGGGCGCTGTGACTGCCGAGCAACAAATTTTTATCAATAATCAAAAACATCTTTTTGCAAAGCCAACCGCAAGCCATTACGGGCTGTTGGTGTTCGCCGTGGCGACCATCGCTGCTTGTATGGTTCTCCCTGATTGGCTTTATGCTGCATTGTCGTAATAGGTAAGTTTATGCTGTCCATCTTTGATATTTACAAGATTGGTGTGGGTCCTTCTAGCTCTCACACCAATGGTCCAATGATCGCGGGTTACCACTTCACTCGTTTGATTGAATCTAACTTGGCAAAAGTGGTTCGTATTCAAGTTGATTTATACGGTTCACTTTCGTTAACGGGGATTGGTCACCATACAGACCGTGCGACCATTTTGGGTCTGTTGGGTAACAAACCAGATACCATCAAAATCGCTTCTGCGAACAAAGCGATGCGCAAGGCGATTGAAGAGGGCATGATGTCTGTCGATGGCCGTCATGAAATCGAATTCAACTACAAAACGGACATGTTGTTCCATGAAGAGAACCTTCCTCTGCATGAGAATGGAATGACGATTACTGCGTTAGATGCGCACGGCAATCAGGTTGGGTTTGAAACTTACTACTCTATCGGTGGTGGTTTCATCGCAACGGCGGATGAACTGCAAAATGGCAGTGCGACTGCTCCCGTAGAAGTTGAGCTTCCATTCTCCAGTGCAGACGAAATGTTGGCACAGGCAGAGAAGAATGGCATGAGCCTTGGCGGCATGATTCTGAAAAACGAACAAGCGTTTCAGGATATGGAAGCCATCAATCAACGCGCAGAACAGATCTGGCGTGTGATGACGCGTTGCATGGAGCGTGGTTTCGAGACAGAAGGTATCTTGGACGGCGGTTTGAATGTGACCCGCCGTGCGCCTAACTTGCTGAAGAAGCTTGAAGCAAATGCAGCGATTGAAAACGATCCAATGGAAATCATGGATTGGATTAACCTGTTTGCTTTTGCTGTGAGTGAAGAAAACGCCGCTGGTGGACAGGTCGTAACGTCGCCAACTAATGGTGCGGCGGGTGTGATTCCTGCGGTATTGATGTACTACCATCGCTTCATCAAAGAGCTTGATACTAAACAGCTTAAAGACTTCCTTGCTGTGTCCGGTGCGATTGGCATTTTGTACAAAACTAATGCGTCTATTTCGGGTGCCGAAGTAGGTTGTCAGGGTGAAGTTGGCGTGTCTTCTTCTATGGCGGCAGCTGGCTTGACCGCGTTACGTGGTGGCAGCAATGAACAAATTTGCATTGCTGCTGAGATTGCCATGGAGCACTCGCTAGGCATGACTTGTGATCCAATTGGTGGCTTAGTGCAAGTACCGTGTATTGAGCGTAATGCGATGGGTGCAATGAAAGCGATCAATGCTTCTCGCATGGCATTAAAGCGTAACAGTAAATGTTTGATCTCGTTGGATAAGGTGATTGAAACCATGTATCAAACGGGCAAGGACATGAACAAGAAATACCGCGAAACGTCACTGGGTGGATTGGCTTTGATCCACCTAGCGCCGCCTTGCGAATAATGAGTTAGGCAAATATAACCAACAAAAAAGCCGAAGCACTGAGATGCATCGGCTTTCCTTTTTTGGAGCGTTTATAACTTAGCTATGCGTTTGCTCACCTTTTGGTGTGCTTTGGTTTGGTTGATAGTGCAAAATCACCATCGAGGTGGGTGACAGCAAGACTTCGCCTTCAGCATGTCCTGGGTTGAGGTTACGTACGTTTGTATCACAGATCGTCACCCATTCTTGCTTTCGCTCATTGGGGAGTTTAAAGCGCGCTGTGGCGTTAGTTTGGTTGATGAGGTAGACCAACTCTTGTCCTTCTTTACCGATACCAAGGTGAAGTGCGACAGAGCTTAAACGGTTCCAATCATCGTGCTCCATTAAGCGACCGTCTGTTCGGCGCCAGAAAATGCGGTTGTTATTGCGGTTTTCGCCACTGAAAGCTCGGATAAATGGCACCATGTATTGATTTCGGTTGGCGACCATTTGTGACATCCATGCTTTGAAATGTTGCTTACGTTCTGTCTCTTCCCAGTTCAGCCAACTGGTTTCGTTGTCTTGGCAATAGGCATTATTGTTACCGCCTTGGGTGTGAGACAGAACATCAGCAGTGAGAATGTGTGGGATACCGAAGGCAAACAGCAAGCTAGCAATAAGGTTGCGTTTTTGCTTCTCACGCGTGGCGATGATCATCAGATTTTCGGTCTCGCCTTCAACACCGTAGTTTTCTGAACGATTGTCGCCGTGACCGTCGCGATTTTCTTCGCCATTGGCTTCGTTATGTTTGTGCTTGTAAGACACTAAATCTTGCAGTGTGAAGCCATCGTGATACGTGATGTAATTTACGGTGAGTTTGTATGGCCAGTTCGCTGCACTATAAATGTCACGAGAGCCCATTAATCGAGTGGCAAACTCTTTTAAATAGCCTTGATCACCGCGCCAAAAACTGCGGGAAATATCACGCAGTTTGTCATTACATTCGTTCCAACCAAATGGAAAGTTACCCACTTGGTAGCCATTTGGACCAATATCCCAAGGCTCGGCAATCAATTTGGTTTCACGCAAAATTGGGTCTTGCGCAACGGCTTTAAAGAAAGCTGCTTCTGGGTTGTAATCATCGCCCTGTCGACCTAACGTTGCAGCCAAGTCAAAACGGAAGCCATCGACTTTAAATTCGCTAACCCAGTAGCGCAATGTATCCATCACAAGGTTTAAGGCTGGTTGGTAGGTGAGATCCACTGTATTTCCGCAGCCAGTGTAATTGGCGAAGTGGTTGCCATGTTTGATGTAAAAACAGGAGTCGAGGGCTTTCAGGTTGAAAATTGTAGGCCCTTCACCACCTTCAGCAGTGTGGTTGTAAACCACGTCGAGAATCACTTCGATGCCGTTTTTATGCAATTCGCGAATTGTTGTTTTTAATTCCGTAACGGCGTCTTGTTCTGCGTAGCGCGGATCGGGCACCATAAAGAGATAAGGGTTGTATCCCCAATAATTGACCTTTTCCAACTCTAGTAGGTGAGGCTCATGCATGCATGCTGCGACAGGTAGCAATTGCAGCGTGTTGATGTTTTGTTGTTCGTAAAAGGCCAGCATTTCAGGTGATGCAAGACCTAAGTAGCGCCCCCTCAGCTTGTCCTCAACCTCTGGGTGGCGTTGGGTAATCCCTTTGACGTGCGTCTCAAACAACACCATCTCTTCTCTGGGTATACGCGGGTGATCCGTGTTTTGCCAGTCAAAATCATCTTCGATAACGACGCACTTCGGCATATCGAAACTTTTGGCTGGAGAGTAGGGAGGGTGATAGTGGAGGGCTTTATCTATTGATTTTGCGTACGGATCAGAAATTAACAGTGGCTCGTCCTTGTGGGAGACAAGGTAACCGTATTTTTGCCCCGGCTTAATATCTGGAATAAAAGTATGACGTATGCCAGCGTATTCATTCGGTAAACCGTGAAGCTCGTAGCTGCCATCGTCTGCAAACAATGCCAGTTGAATGTCTTTTACGCCTGGAGCATGAATAGAGAAGTTACAGCCTTCTTTATTCAATGTTGCGCCCAGGGGGTAGGGGCGAGAGAGAAGTCGTGTCATCGGAGATACTTTATTTAATATTTATTGCTACCTTTAGGAAACTATAAGTTAAAAACTTTGTCTTACTAAGGTCAACCACCCTAAATATAAAAATATTCGTGTAATTTAATTACTTTATGTGACGGCTTAGAGTCAAAAATATGAAATGGCTATCACTTTGTAGCGGCTCAAAACCGAACAAACTTACTAATTCCTCCCTAGATTGGTGATCTGACTCGAAAAAACACCATTCGGTAAATTTTCTACTCCCTTCTCATCCCCCTTAAATTAGTTTAGGGCGGAGGAAGTCATCCTTGTACGCCTCGGGTAATCTCACAACTGTTGAAACAAACGGGGATTCGTTCCCATCTTACCTCTCTTTCTTTAGGTGTGTTTTTACTGCCTATATTCACCTAAAAGAGTGAGCAGGGAAGACAGAATTATAAATACCCTTAATGGAGTTAAGAATGAAAAAAGTAAGTGTAATTGCTGCTGCTGTTGCTGCAACTTTAGCTGCTGGTTCTGCGTTTGCAGTGGATTTTAACGGTTACATGCGCGCTGGTACTGGTATCAGCGGTAATGGTAATGGTGACCTTGCTGTAAACAAATTTGGTATTGGTCGTCTGGGTAACGAAGACGATAACTACTCTGAGTTTGGTTTGGCGGAAGAGTTGAAAATGGGTGACCAGACTTGGCGTATCGAATCTATGATTGCTTCTGGTGCTCCTGGTGCGAATGGTTGGGAAGATGCTGATTTTAACGTTGCTCAGTTTGCTGTAAAAGCTAAAGGTCTGATTGCTTCTGATAAAGACGCAACTATGTGGGCTGGTAAAACTTACTACCAGCGTAAAGATATCCACATCACTGATTTCTATTTCCTAAACACTTCTGGTACTGGTGGTGGTATCGAAAACCTCTCAGTAGGCAACCAAAAACTATCTCTAGCATTGATTCAAGATGGTGAAACTTCAGATTCAACGGGTTACATCTTTGATGCTCGTTTAGCGAACATCGGCCTTTGGGATAATGCTGCTCTTGAGTTGGCTGTTGCTTACAACTTTGCGACAGATTCTAACGATGCAAAAGAAGAAGCGGATGACGGCGTATTGGCGTCTGCGATTATCCATCAAGGTATGAGTAACGGTTTTAACCAAACAGTATTTCAATACGGTACAAATGGTTACGGTGTTCAAGCTGCTAACTTCTGGGGATCTGGTGCTTATTACGCGCGAGGTACAGAGGCATTTAATGATGCATCAGGCTTCCGTTTGATCAACTGGGGTGTAATGAACCTAGCTGAGAACTGGGAAATGGGTCACCAACTTGCTTACCTATCAGGTAGCGACATTGGTGGTCAAGCTGCTGGCGCTTACACAGGTAAAAACTTCGATATTGATCAATATTCTGTAGTTGTTCGTCCTATGTACAAGTGGAACGATACAATGCGCACAGTATTCGAAGCGGGTTACAACTCTGGTGAGAAAATCGCAGATAGTGGCCTAGCAAAAGAAGATTTTGGTAATGCTAAATTCACAGTTGCTCAAGCTTGGGCTATGGGTGACAGCTTCTGGGCTCGTCCAGAACTACGTGTATACGGAACTTACTTGCTAGATACTGAAAATGACAATGCGTTCAACGGTGACGATACAGAGTTCGTATTTGGTGTTCAAGCTGAGGCTTGGTGGTAATCAAATAAACTCTTAGTTATCTAGCTGTCCTAGTCAAATAGCCGACATCAGTCGGCTATTTTTCTAAGGGTTATTGAAAAGTTAGACGTTTCATTAAAGTCACTCTAAGATGCTTTAGTGCCAAAACCTTTAGAAAAATAACTAGAAGGAAAAAGTATGTACTTCCGTGCCCTCATGTTAAGTGGATGTGTAGCGCTTGCTGGCTGCCAATCCACTGAAGTTATCGAACAAGTTCAAGTTGCTCAAATGCAACAAGTTGACACACTCTCTGAACTTCAATCGGTAAAAATGAAGCTTCCTAGCTCTGCCATTATTGATATCACTGCTCAAAGCCAAGTTCTGAAGTATCAGAATATCGATAGCCGTGTCGCTGTGTTTGAGCTTCCAGCAGATCGTGGTGAGTTTGCTATTAAAATCACCAGTCTAATCGAAGAGACGGCTTTTGTACCAAGAGCAGTTATTGTCGATAAAAATGGTAGAGAGCTCGAAAATTATGATAAAACTGAATTTGAGTACAAAAAACCTCGCCTGCATCTTGGTAATCGCTTGGCTGCCGAAAAAGACTTTTTCCCCCCAACGGGATTAGATTCTGTTTATCTTATTATTTATACAGATAAAGCCGACCTTGGCGGGTTTACCGAAGTGATTCACCCCGCGCGTTTGGACGCTGAGGGGAGAGGTAACTACTTACCAGAAGTAAAAGATATTCCAATTCCTAACAGTGATACAGGTAAGATTGAAGTCTCGATTGACCGTGTGAGTTTCTTCTCAATCGGAACATCAAGTAATGAACCAGCGGCGGCTCCAATTGCGGCTAAGGCGGTTGAATCAGTACAGCCTGAAACACAAACTTACTACCACAACGCAATTAAAGCGGCCGTAAAAGCAGATGATATCCCTAAAGCTCTGAGCTTACTTGATGAAGCAAAAGCGTTAGGAATTGAAGGTGCGCAAGAAGTATTTGTAAAAGCAGTTAATAGTAAATAGATAATTTTAAAAAGCCGGCTAAGATAGTCGGCTTTTTTATTACGCATTTAGTTATCTTTTTTACATATTATATTATTCCTATTTAAAATTTATTTTATTTCGATCCATAATATATATGTTCTAATTTAATTAGTACTTGGTCTAATAAAAATAAGGATATAACGTGAAAAAAATAATTATAAATACAGCATGTACTTTAGCTGCTGTGTCTATCTTGTCTGCTTGCTCGTCCACATCATCAGAAAATACAACCCAAGGTGAAGTAAATAATGCGGTTGCGTTTACGAGCACGCAGATTGATATGATGACAAATTGTAGTTTGCCGGATTCAGCCGAATCTGGCCCATTGTCTAAAGACATTTTTGTTGTAGGTAGTTTCCCAAATGCAGATTGGAAGCACACTGCCGAGCGCAAGCTGACCTATAAGGGGAACAATGTCTATCAAGTGATTACCGATGAAATTTCAGGTAATTATAAAATGCAGTATGCCGCTGAACAATGGAAACCACAGTTTACTGCCAAAGGTAAAAAATTATCGGTCGGACAATTAAATGAACTGACTTACGGTGGTTACGGTACAGATACAAAACTAGAAATTAAAGAGCCTGGTAAATATCTTTGGAGTTTAGAATTTACAGATGATGGCTCACCTTATTCAATTATGGTAAATAAGTGCCAATAATATTCCATTCAGTTATTTAAAATCTATTTTTATTTATTAACCCCTGCATGAAACAAATGTCGGGGTTAATTTTATTACTCAAATGTCATTAGTTTATTTGAGTAAGTTAGGGAGAGTAAAATGCGTAATACCCTACGTAACCATCACCTGTCTCGCTCGTTGCTTGCGTTAAGTGTGATTGGTGCTTTATCTGCGTGTAATTCTTCTGGTGGTGGCGACACTAATAGCAGCACTCCGCTACCGGATACCAGTTATGCTTGCCAAGCCAATGTCATGGCGCAAAGTAACCAACTTCGTACTTATCAAATCATGGTAGAGAGTTTTGTGGATGGTGATGCGAGCATTGGTCACGGTACAGGTTATGGCACCAGCCATCATAACGGCGATTTGCAAGGAGTGATTGATTCACTCGATTACATCCAAGATTTAGGGATGAATGCGATTTGGTTGACGCCAGTTTTTGAATCGGAAGCGATAGCGGGCCAAGAACACTGGGCCGATCGTCTGGATGCCACGGGCTACTTTGCAACGGATTACTTCACCATTGATCCACGTTTTGGTGATTTAGAAACGGCGAGAACCCTGGTCGATGAAGCGCACAAACGCGGCTTATACGTGTTTTTTGATGGTGTATTTGGTCATCACAAAGATGGTTTGATCAAACCATCTCCCTCCGGTTTGTTGCCATCGGGATCGAGCAATCCCGTTGATTACCCGGCCAGTCTCGATTTCTACAAAGAAGTGGCAACGTATTGGATCAAAGAACTGAAGATTGACGGCTGGCGTTTAGATCAAGCCTATCAAGTTCCGACAGACGCTTGGACACAACTTCGTAAAGCCGTCGATGAAGCCTCACAAAGTGTGACGTACACCAATAGCAAAGGCGAACAAGTGAATCCGTTGGGCTATATGGTGGCAGAGATTTGGAAAGGGGAGTCTGAAATCGCGAATGAGGCGTATGGATCGAACAGCGATCCAGCATTGTGCTCTGCGTTTGACTTCCCTATGCGATATCGCATCGTTGAAACTTTGGCCGTGAATGAGAGCGGCGTGGGTGGTCGCGGTGCGGATTGGTTAGACAACGGCTACAGCACACACAACCAATATCCAACACATGCGCAGCCGAATTTGATGATCGGCAACCATGATTTAGTGCGCTTTGGTGACTTGTTACAGCGCGGAAACTTGGCGGATGTGAATGATGCAGAATATTGGTTACGCCATAAAGCCGCGTTTGCTTTCCAAGCGGCGTACACCGGGCCAATCACGTTGTACTACGGTGATGAAATCGGGGATCAAGTGGATGGTTTTGCCGCAAAAGAAGACAACAGCACCTGCGCCATTCAAGGTTTGTGCGATGATCACGTTGCGCGCAGTAGTGCGAAAATTGAAGGCGTGACGGCGACGCTTGATGCAAACCAAGCCGATCTCAAATCTTATGTGACATCGCTGATGACAATGCGCGATGCGCATCCTGCACTTTATCAGGGGTCACGCACGAATTTAGTTGCGAGTAACGGCAGTTATGTGGACTTGAAACAATCTGGTTCGGACAAAGTCTTGTTTGCGCTAAATACCTTAGAGAGCGCTAGAAGCGTCACTCTTACTCAGGAGAGTGTTGGTACTGGTGAGTTGGTGGATTTGCTCACGAATGAAAAAATTACTCCGAGCAATGGTCAATATCAGATTCTGATGTCGCCACTACAAGGACGATTCTTTGCGGTAAAACCTTAAGGAATTATCCAGAATTGATGCTCACCAGTTGAGCTGACCACAAGCTTTCTTATAAACAAGCCAAGTGTTGTTGCTGACCCCCATAGGCGCACACTTGGCTTTTTTCTGTCTGTTTTACTTTTCCCTTAATGGTTTTACGATGATGTAGCCAACAAGTTGCTTCGCTTTTTGTATTGGCGTTTGTTTTCAGCAGGTGAATATTTGTGAGATAAGCTGCACATTAAAAAGTAAATTAACACTTGTGCAACGTAAAAATGTGACTGAAGGATTACTTATGCCCCACTAATATGTTTATCGTGTTTGGGATTTATATAACTAATGGAAAAGTATAATGAAATCCATAACGAACTCCCTCTGTCTCCTTGCTGCTGTTAGCTCTCCGTTTGCATATAGCCAAATTATCAACGGTGACTTTGAACAGTGGAATGGCAATGTACCTACGCAGTGGTCAGAGATTGACGCGGGCATTACAGTGTCGCCAAGCAGCGAACAAATCAAATCGGGCGGCCTGGCTGCCCAGGTCGTCGTGAATACAGGTACCCAAAGCAACACCGACTTTTTGCAAACCATTAATGTGGAGCAAGGGAAAACCTATCCGTTTTCTGTCTCGGTTTATCATACCGAAGGAAATGTAAAAGCACGTCTGGTGGTTGATGGTTATCACAATTACTCGAACCCACAACAGATAAACCAGTGGCAAGAGCTCGCGCACAACTACACAGCGAGCTCGAACAAGACCATCAACGTCGGTTTGCGTTTTTACGATGAAGCCAGTTTTGATGGCTCAGAAGTTGTCTACGTCGATAATTTTCAACCGACTGAGACGAGTACACAACCTCCTGTAGAAAGTTGTAGTGATCACCAAGTGGTCTTGACTCTCACAACCGATAATTATGGTTCAGAAACTAGCTGGACGTTAAAAAACAACCAAGCTGAAGTACTGTTTTCTGGTCAGGGATATGAGTCAGCAATCACCATTGAAAAGAGCATGTGCTTAGCTGACGGTAACTACCAATTCACGATTCAAGACGAGTATGGTGACGGCATTTGTTGTGGCAGTGGCGCGGGGTCGTACACGCTGACTGAGGGAGATAAGACTCTTGCTTCTGGCGCTGAATTCTCGAAAAGTGAAACCACCGATTTTACGTTAGGTGACTCAACCACGACCCCACCAGTGGTTGATGGTTACTATCAAGCGGCATCTGGTAAGACGGGATACGCTCTAAAAACAGCGTTGTTTAACATTATCAATAATCACTCCAGCCGAGGCTATTCTGCGGTCTGGACCTTGGTAAAAGATGCCGATATTGATCGTTATTACGAAAATGATGGCTCTATTCTCGATATGTATTCTGAAAAGCCATCTGCTAGCGATACAGTAAGCTTTACCAAAGTCACAGACCAATGTGGCCAATACAAAACGGAAGGGGATTGCTACAACCGTGAGCACTCTTTTCCGAAAAGCTGGTTTGGCGGTAAGGTTGAGCCGATGAACTCAGACGGTCATCACTTGTTTGCAACTGATGGTTATGTAAACGCGAAGCGCAGTAATTGGCCATTTGGTGAAGTGGGCACCGCGACCTACGTGTCTAGTAATGGCTCTAAACTTGGACAAGCAAGCACTAGTCTGGGCTACTCCGGTACGGTGTTTGAGCCGATTGATGAGTTTAAGGGCGACTTCGCCCGTGCTTATTTCTACATGGCAACCCGCTATGAAAATGTTGTAGGTAACTGGGAAGGCAATTCAAGCAATGCGGATGCTGTCCTTGATGGTTCAAGTTCAACGGTTTTTGAACCTTGGATGTTAAACATGCTGAAACGTTGGCACAAAAATGATCCCGTTAGTGAAAAAGAACGAAACCGCAATCAACAAGTGTTTGATTTTCAGGGCAATCGTAATCCATTCATTGATCATCCTGAGTTTGTTGAACAGATTTGGGGAAACTAACACCTTTTTGATTTTGGTATCCACCATTTAGTGACGCCAACAAAACAAAGGGGAAGCGTGATGCTTCCCCTTTTTCATTACGGATGTTTTTAAATGAAACTAGTTTTTCGTTACCGTCACGATTGGCGCCGACTTGTCAGCCGCATTGAAGTGGAAGTTGTAGTTTCCTGCTTCTGCAATCGCAATTTTTAGGTTTGCGCTACCGCCACCGGCTTCCATCGTCAGCGCTTTACCAAGCTCAACACTGCCTTCACCACCGAAGTTGGTGTCTGCTGCCCAGTCTGCGCTCGCAACTTTCATCTCGTAGTTGCCCGCCGCTAGGGTAATGTCTAGCGAATAAACGTCATTTGCAACATAGCTGAACTTCGCTGTTGAGTCTTGTGCTGGAGCATCCCATGTAGTGATAGTGCCACGTAAGTAAAGTGCTGTTTCACCGAATGTTGGTGCATCTGCTGACTTGGTCACTGACACGACCGGTTTTTCTACGCTTTCATCTTGAACATGTAGCGCGTTCAGAGTGAAGTTGTACTTACCTGTTTCAGCAACAGACAGCTTACAGTTACCTTCTGAACCTAATTCTAGTGAACCAGAAGCTATATTCGCAGCATCACAACCGATGTTTGGATTTGCCCAACCAGAGTCCGCGAATTTGAACTCGTGTTCACCAGCTTCAAGAACGCCAGTTACAGAGTACATACCGTTGCCAATAAAGGTCATCGCCCAATCACTGCTATCAGACCAATCGTTCATCGTGCCTTTCACGTAAACAACGGTTTCGCCGTAAGGAGGAATACTCGATACGTCTTTGTTATCCGTGTTTACTGGTAGGCCAGCACCTTGCGCGCCGTTTTGTGGCTGCACGAATACCGCTGTTGTCAGTGCTGGTACTGTGAAGGTTTCATTGGTGAAGCTTGCACCTTTCACGATGTCATCCGCAGAGTTTTGTTGAACTTCATGTAACTCGAAACCAGTTGCGCCGGCAACTTTGAAAGATTTCTCAGTTGATGTTGAGTTCACAACCGCCACGACAGCATCGTAGTTCGAATCTAAATCGGCACCCGCTGATGTACCATCGTCGATAGACATCACAATCAAGCCTTCCACTTGGTCTTTCCCTACGTTGCGGAAGTCAACACGGTTCATCACTTCTTGCGCGGTATCTAGGCGGAATAGTTCGCTTGTGCTACGGATTTTTAGTAGCTCTAGGAATTGTTGCTTAGTCAGCTCGATGTCGGTTGAATCTGGTTTCGCCGTGCTGTCACCAACGATGGTTTTGATCAGCTCCCAGTTTGCCCCGTCTTTGTCTTCACGTGGTAGGCCAACGTTCCAGTTATTGTCGCTTCCGTCGAAGAATACACGGTTGAACCAGTCACCAGAATCGTACGAGTCGCGCTGCATGGATTTAGAGCGCAATAGCTCAGAACCCATGTGGATGAATGGAATGCCTTGACCAAGCATCACCGTTGATAGGGACACAGCCTGCATACGTGCACGCTCGGCAGATGAAGTGCCAGTCGCAATCTTGTAGGCGTTGTTATCCCACAATGTTTGGTTGTCGTGCTTAGACACGTAAGAGATGTTCTCTGATGGCACTTTTGTGTAGCCTGCAGGCGCACCATTGTAATCAACGTTCTTACCCAGTTTGGTTTCGCCTTTGTAATCAAGAAGGATGTAGTCAGCCAAGTTACCAGCCATACCTAGACGAACCAGATCTTGGTTGTGTAAACGACCATTCACCGATTCTGCGTCAGTTTTGGTTTCTTCGTTAGGATAAGCGGCGTTACCAAAGCCTTGGTTAAAGCGAAGTGGGTGCTTACCTTCAGAATCTACACCGCCATCAAACGGGCTTCCGCCACGAACTGCGTCACGCAGACGATCAGAGAAAGTACCGATTTCTGTCCCCGCCATGTTGACTTGTGTCGCCTGATCGAAGCGAGCGTTTTGCGCGACTTCACCAAAGTCCCAACCTTCGCCGTAGAACAAGGTATTCGGGTCAATTTCACGGACTTTTTCAAGTGCGTAAACCATCACATCTTTCGGCTGGTGGCCCATAAGGTCAAAACGGAAACCATCGACTTTATAGTCATCCGCCCATACCATCAATGAGTCAACCATTAGTTTACCCATCATCAAGTTCTCGGTTGCGGTGTTATCACAACAGGTTGAGTTTTCGACTCCGCCAGTGTTGACGTTTAGGCGGTGGTAGTACCCAGGGACAATCTTATCCAGTACTGATTTTTCGTTCACACCAGATGCATTTGTGTGGTTGTACACGACGTCCATGACCAGTTTCAGATCCATTTTATGCGTCGCTTGAACCATTTCGCGGAACTCTAGAATACGCTTAGACCCGTTAGGATCGGTCGCATAACTGCCTTCTGGCACGGTGTAGTGGTAAGGGTCGTAACCCCAGTTGAAGCTGTCTAGCATGCGAAGATCGTTCATCAACGCTTGTGCTTTGCCCGTTGTTGGGTCGTAGCTATTTAATACCTCTTCAATCACTTTGCCGTCATCTTCGGTCTCACAAATGGAGGCTTCTGGCTTGATGCCACAAAGTTTACCCACGGTGTCGGTGATATCGACTCGCTTGTCAGCGTCTTCATCCACGGTTGCAATATCAAATGCTGGCAAGATATGTAGCGTTGTTAGGCCAGCATCTTTTAAAGCTTGTAAGTGAGATACAGACTCACGCTCAGGTTCTGTAAGCGCCAGATATTTGCCATCAAGACTTGGTGTGCCTTTGCTGTCGTTAAAGCTGAAATCACGAATGTGTGACTCGTAAAGGACGTGGTCTTCGTCTTTTTTAACCGTTGGGCGTGCGTAGTTTTTCCAATCTTGAGGCATTAAGCTTGGATCATCTAAATCAACCACTTGCGAGTATCGTGAGTTCTTAGACAAGCTCATTGAATATGGGTCTGTTACCAAACGCGTTTCAACGACGCCAGTTGTTGGGTGGTATACCTTAACTTGGTAGCGATAGTATTTGTTGACAACGTTGCTTTGTGCCTCAGAAACCCAGATACCTGTTGCTGGGTCTTCCGTCATGGCAACGGTCGCTTCTTCTGCTAAGTTTTCATCGTAGATTATCAGATCAACATCTTGGGCAGTTGGTGCCCATAGTTTGAAGGTTGCGGCACCGCCTTCCACAATCGCACCGAGTTCTTGACCGATCGCGTTACCTGCCTTGGAATCGGCAAACACCGCATCCAAAACGCCCGGTTTTTGCACTTCAGTTGCAGAAATGACGTCACCATTTGCGTTGTAAGCCACCATAACGATTTGTGACTTCAGGATCGTACGCAAGGTCGCGTCATCGACATCGATACCCGCAGCTTGAAGGTTAGCAAGGTGACGGAAGCGTGATTTCAGACCATCAGACAACTCACCAGCCTTTGTCAGCTCAACCGCTGTACCGCCAGAGATTTGCTTATCTTCATCCATTTTGATGTCATTGCTAAGGCTGTAGAACAGCTTCATGGAATCCGCATTGGCCGCCGCTTCCCACGCGATGGTGTTGGCGTCTAACCAATGCGCTTTTTGACCATCAATATCAACAGGGCGTTCTTCGATTGGCTCGTAGTAAAGCTCACTGCTGCCGTGGAAGCCAAACAAACCTTTCGATTCGCCGATTTTCGTCAACTCTACTTTTGAGTTTGCGCTGCCGAACGCTTTCTCATCACCTTTGTGCAGAATGAAGTTCATGCATTCGTGTGGGTCAGAGGCGTCTGGATTTATTTTCAGTACGTAGTAAGCACCGTAGGTGTCGTTGATGCCATCGAATGGGTGTGGCGCAGACCAATCCGTTCCTGTTCCCGGAATGCCCATTGCGTCTAAATCTGTGCTGGTACAGCCCTCACCGTTCCATAGGTGCAAGCCCCAACCTTCGTAGTCACTGGCTGTTGAAGCTGATGCTACGTCACGTTTGTAATAAATGACGACTTCGTTCTCTCCCGCAGGGTACAAGCCTGAGCCAGGGGTCGTCGTATCTTCGTTCGTGCTATCACTACCACAACCGCTGATTACCGCGACGGAAATCAAAGGCAGTACGGTTTTGGCAATTGTTGATAATTTAAATGTCTTATTGTCCACGTTTACAAATCCATTGTTATTGAATTGATATTGAGCTGCGCGCTGCCTTCGCTGACTCAATCATCAAGAAGGTTTTGCACACGCTAGAAAGGCAGATGCCAAAAAAGGAAATGTTCAATTAGATGCTAATACACTGAATCATCAGCAAAATGTGAGAGCAGGCTGTTAAGTTTTTTACAGGTGCAAATTTTCTGTCACAGTCGATTTTGTTCACAAATTAAATAATAAAACAGGCGCATAGTGAGAGATTCTGCACATCATTAAAATGTGAATTTTTATGGGAGGAGTAAGGGGGGATGATAGGGGATGAGAATATCTCAGCCCCAAAACCGTGATTAAGTTCTATAAAAATGAGGGCCATATTTTTCTTTTAAAAATAAGTTGCAGTGATGTTGAATAAAATACCGCCATTAAGTCTTAGCAAGCTTCAGATTTTCGCTAAGTGGTCGTTATATAATGAAGGTAGTCGGCGTTATGTCGGCGCATAATCATAAGATTTCCCTGAAAGGGAGTTGAATTGGGCCCTGAAACCAAAAGAGGCTATTTATGAGTAGTATGGGCATTGCCATTGCGGCAACTGGCCTTTCACTCGTCCTGATATTTGTGTGGATGATCTCGTTGTCGATGCGGAAACAAAGACTCGAGGCAGAGAGGAAAGCTCGCGAAGCCGCTTATCGAAAGGCGATGCATAAAGCGCGAGAGCAAGAGCGTAAAGAGCGAGAGTTCAAAGCCGAAACTGGGCATATCCCCACCATTTTATTTCTAGCGAAAGAAGCCGAAAAGGACAACATTCGTCAAGCGCTGTATTGGTATGATAAAGCCGCTAAACTGGACAATGTGACGGGGATGTACGGCATTGTTCGCTTAAGTGAACGCATGCGCGAAGATGTGATTTTAAAAGAGCAGGCAAACTTCTGGCGTACCGCAATTGCGGGAATGGAAGGGGATACCGAAGCGAAATTTTCGACGGGCAAGGCCTTGGTCTTTGGTCGAGGAACTGAAAAAAATATCCCAAAAGGTAACCAACTGATTGAAACTGCCGCCGAAGAAGGCTGCATTGATGCCATGATTTATATGGGGGAATGGCAGCTTTCACCAGACAATAGTGCAGGACGCAGTGCAGATGCGCTTTACTGGTTTATGAAAGCGGCGGAAAAAGACAGTGCAGATGGCAAGATCCAAGTCGGCTTATGTTACCTAAATGGCATTGGTACAGAAAAAAGCATGGTTAAAGGTTGCTACTGGCTGGAACGGGCCGCGGAAGGTGGCAGTGCTAAAGCGATGTATCATGCTGGCGAAGCGTGGAAGGATAAAGGTAAAACGGGTAATGCAATTGCTTACGTTTGGCTGTTTCTTGCTGCCAATATGGGCTACCAACCTGCACGTACGTTGCGTGATGAAGTGGCAACCAATATTGGTGTTGATGTTGTCGTTGGATTGCAGTCCATAGCGAAGCCGTTGCAAAGAAAGCTGGCATCAGGAATGGTGAGAAAGCACTCTATTATTCGAGCCCTTAACAAAGTGTACAAACGCGAAGCGTATTTTCCTGCGGAAGAGGAGCTCAATGCGGTGTTGAATGACGAGAGTAAAGAAGCCTCCGAGGCTTGGGAGGAGGCATCAACACTAGATTTTCAGCCTAACATGACAACGGTAACAGCAGAAGGTCAGGCAAGCACATCGCCCAACGAAAAAAAACTTTCTAAAGAGGCGCTCGATTTCACTCAAAACTTCCTTCAACCATAACCTATCTTATCCAGAAGCCTCAAGATTGAGGCTTTTCTTTTGCTCTTTTGCCAGTATCTCTATCAGTCACGACAACAGAATGTAAACTTACTTAAGCAGTCATTTTACTGATGTGCATACTATTTATGCGATTTTTCAACATATTTTTAGTACTTAACTAAGATGGGATCTGTTTACCTTAAAAAAGAGGTTTTTCCCTCTTTATTTACTTCCGCTATTGGGCTTAGATCAAGACTTTTCAATTGATAGTAATAATGATTGAAGAGCAATACTTGATGCCCCGATTTATAGGTGAATAGTACTCATTACTTTATCTAATAATGTAAATTAAAAAATGTATTATAAATCTTAAATTGTTCTTTTATATTTAGGTGTTGATTATTGATTTTATGATTAATTAGGCGCAAGATAACGTAAAAATAAAATAGCATAGTTAATATGCAGAATTACACTAGAAAGTAACTTTTTCATTACATGTTTCATAATAAATAGAGATAATTTTTTATCTCTGTTTTTATTTATATTAGAGATTTGTGTATGTTGAGAATCATTAGTGCAGATAAATTTATCTCTTCAAGGTTTATCTTAGAGTACAGTAAGGCTGAGTTCGCTTCTTTATTAGGTGTTTCCGTCGCTAAAATAAGTAATATTGAAAGTGGAAAATCTTCAATCCCCCCGGTGTATGATTACGCCATTAATTACTTGTTGAGTGAACATCCATTTAAAGATAGTGCTGTTGATGCTTTATGTTCTCATGAAACGTTAAACTTTGCTCGTCGTATTGACGTCAATACCAAAGTAAAACGCTTGTCCTGCAAGCGTTGCGATAGCCGTAGACTGCACGTTATGGCTGGCATGAGTGGCTTGTATTTTGTCGAGTGCATGGATTGTAAACACACTATGTACTCGTCAGGCATGTCTGTAAAACGTTATCAGCAATGGTCGAATGATGGAGTCAAACTAGATAGTCATTTATTTAATTGAATTATGTTTCCTTTGCACCTAAAGTAAAAAGCCATCAATACATGTGTTGATGGCTTTTTTATTATGTGTTTAAATTTAGTTAAAATTAAAACATTTATTATTCCTAATAATTATATAGTGATGGACATCTCAAAAAATTATTTTCTTGATATTTTATTTCTAACAATAATGGTTGTGGTCACACAATTTTTAATTATTTTTCCTTTTAATTCTGGTTTCAATATCATTGGACTATCAATTGGAAAGTGATGAAGGTCGCGAAATTTTAATTAGAGGAAATAAGTCTTTTAAATGTGAAAATTTAATCACGAAATTTGTTTTTTGAATTTTAAATATCGTTTTAGTTTGTAATATCTGTACTTGTCAATTTTAAAGAACAAAAAAGAGATATTCCAAATGAAAAGTTTAATTATAGGTGTTAGTAATTACATGCCAGAAGACTTCAGTTTATTAGCTGAGTCTTTAGATGAACAATTTAATCGTCATTTACAACCTTTAGAGCAAGTTGAATTAACCGACGTTGGTGCGGCTATTATTACTTCAGCAGACATTAAAGCAGGTCTGCATAAAATGATTTCTGAAACGGGTTACGGTATTCCAGTTTTCTTAGTAACGGATGAAAACCCAGTTTCGGCAGAAGATTACGTTTGGCTAACTGGCGTTATCGATTTAGAAAGACAATCTATTGAGTACTACTGTCGTCAAATCAATGAAGCAGTAACCAAGTACGAATGTCGTCTTCTTCCTCCTTTCTTCAAGCAATTAACGCACTATGTTGAGATGGGTAACTCAGCGTTTGACTGTCCGGGACACCAAGGTGGTCAGTTCTTCAAAAAACACCCAGCTGGTAAACAGTTCTACGATTTCTTTGGCGAAAACCTGTTCCGTAGTGACTTGTGTAACGCGGACGTGGATTTAGGTGACTTGCTGATCCACGAAGGTTCTGCACACCAAGCGCAAGCGCACGCTGCAAAAGTATTTAACGCGGACAAAACTTACTTCGTACTCAACGGTACTTCTGCTTCAAACAAAGTGGTGTGTAACGCGCTGGTAACTGAAGGTGATTTGGTACTGTTCGACCGTAACAACCACAAATCGAACCACCACGGTGCGTTAATCCAAGCGGGTGGTATGCCAGTTTACTTAGAAACGGCGCGTAACCCTTGGGGCTTTATCGGTGGTATGGATGAACACTGTTTCGATGAAGAATACATTCGTGCTCAAATCGCGAAAGTGGACCCAGAACGTGCACGCGATGAACGTCCTTTCCGTCTTGCTATTATCCAGCTTGGTACTTACGACGGTACTATCTACAACGCTCGCTACGTAATGGATAAGATAGGTCATCTTTGTGACTACATCCTGTTTGACTCTGCGTGGGTTGGTTATGAGCAGTTCATCCCTATGATGAAAGACTGTTCACCACTGCTGCTGGATTTGAAACCAGAAGACGCAGGTGTGATCGTGACTCAGTCTGTTCACAAACAACAAGCTGGCTTCTCTCAAACATCGCAAATCCACAAAAAAGACCGCCATATCAAAGGTCAAGCTCGTTACTGTAACCACAAACGCTTTAACAACGCGTTTATGATGCACGCATCGACTTCACCATTCTACGCACTGTTCTCTGCGCTTGATGTGAACGCGAAGATCCACGACGGCGAAGCAGGTCTGCGTTTATGGCGCGATGCGGTTAAGACAGGTATCGAAGCGCGTAAAGAAATCCTTAAGAGTTGTGAATTGATTCGTCCGTTCATTCCAGATGAAGTCGAAGGCCAACCTTGGGGCAGCTACGACACTGACGTGATAGCAACGAACAAGAAATTCTTCATGTTTGAGCCAAACGCAAGCTGGCACAAATTTGAAGGTTACGGTGAAGGTCAATACTTCGTTGATCCATGTAAATTGTTGCTAACTACTGCGGGTATTGCAGAAGACGGCAGCTATGCAGATTTCGGTATTCCTGCAACGCTATTGGCGAACTTCCTTCGTGAAAACGGCATCATCCCTGAGAAGTGTGACTTGAACTCTATCTTGTTCCTACTCACTCCTGCGGAAGATATGGGTAAGATCCGTCACCTTGTAGCTCAAATTAACCGATTCGAAAAATTCATCCGTGATGATGCCCCTTTAAGTATCGTACTTCCAAGCGTCTACGAAGCGAATAAAGAACGCTACCGTGGCTACACCATCCGTCAGCTATGTCAGGAAATGCATGACATGTACAAAGAGCTGAACGTGAAACAGTTACAAAAAGCGATGTTCCGCAGCGAGTACTTCCCACAAATGGTTCACAAACCTGACGTAGCAACACGCAAATACTTCCGTGGTGAATGCAATTACCTACCACTTAAAGAGGCCGTGGGCCGCGTAGCCGCTGAAGGTGCACTTCCTTACCCTCCAGGCATTATCTGTGTGATCACTGGTGAAGTCTGGACTCAACAGGTGGTGGATTACTTCCTATCTCTAGAAGAAGGCATTAACCGCTTCCCAGGCTTCGCGCCAGAAATTCAAGGTGTGTACCTTGAAGATGTTAACGGTCGCACTACCGCACATTGTTATGTCCTAAAAGATTAATCTACCCGTTCGCACCACGCTCCGGCGTCGGTGCGAACCGCTTATTCGTGGAGAATAATTTATGAGTACTGAAACTAAAAAAATGTCGGTGGTGCAGTTAACCATTCTGACGTTCATCAATATGGCTGGCTCCGGTATCATCATGCTGCCAAGTAAACTGGCGCAAGTGGGCACCATTTCTGTGTTGTCTTGGCTGATCACGGCGGCGGGCTCTTTGGCGTTGGCTTACGTGTTCGCAAAATGTGGTCGCTTTAGTAAACGTGACGGTGGTATGAACGGTTACGCGTCTTATGCATTCGGTAAATCGGGTGCATTTATGGCGGGCTGGACTTACGGTTTGTCGCTCCTTATTGCGAATATTGCGATCGCGATTACTTGTGTGGGTTACGGCTCCGCATTCTTTGAAGTGACCCTATCTCCGGTCGAAACCTGTTTGTACACCATCGCCATTCTTTGGATTTGTACTTTCGCTAACTTCGGTGGTGCGAAAATCACAGGTCAAATTGGTACATTCACCGTGTGGGGCGTAATCCTACCAGTGTGTTCATTGGGTATTGTTGGTTGGTTCTGGTTTAACCCAACCATGTACATTGAAGCTTGGAACCCACACAGCTTGCCATTTGGTGAAGCGGTGAGTGCTTCTATTGCGATGACTCTATGGGCATTCCTTGGTCTTGAATCAGCTTGTGCGAACTCTGAAGCAGTAGAAAATCCAGAGAAGAACGTACCAATCGCAGTGCTAGGCGGTACGCTAATTGCGGCTGTGGTTTACATTGTATCGACAAACATCTGTTCTGGTATCGTTGCAAACTCTGAGCTTGCCGCTTCTACCGCACCATTCTCAACCGTATGGTCTGTGATGCTTGGCTCAGCAGCAGGTAAAGTGGTTGCGGGTATGGCGGTATTGGCTTGTGCGGGCTCTCTATTGGGTTGGCAATTCACTATCGCGTCAGTGTTCAAATCGTCTTCTGATGCGGGCTTCTTCCCTAAATTGTTCTCTCAAGTGGACAAACGCGGCACACCGATCAAAGGTATGATCGCGATTACTATCATCCAATCAGTATTGTCTCTAATGACGATTTCTCCAACGCTGAACGAGCAGTTCGAAGCACTGGTTAACCTAGCGGTAGTAACAAACGTTATTCCTTACATCTTATGTATGGGCGCAATCTTTATTATGCAGCAAGTGGCGCACGTGCCAGAGCGCGAGATGAAAACCACCAACGTTATCGCTCTGATTGGCTCTCTGTACAGCTTCTATGCGCTTTACGGCTCTGGCTACGAAGCGATGATGTGGGGCTCTATCGTAACCTTCCTAGGCTGGAGTGCTTACGGTCTGATTGCTGCGAAGCATGAGCCTTTAGCAAATTAAAAAATAATACAGAAAGAGCCTTCCCAAACGCGGTGTGGAAGGCTCTTTGTTTTTAGGCATTTACGCCAAATCCAAGTCAGCTTAATGTATTTGAGGCTAGACATCCAATGACGTGAAAACTCATTTTCGACATTTGAAGGACGAAAGATGATAAGTCAACCTGTTAAAATCGGTGACGACACCGCCGTAGTCATTCCAAGCGTAATCCTAGCTCAGCTCGGGATAAGGGAAGGAGATACCCTAGAAATCGCACTGAATAAAGACAAAATGGAAATTAAGAAGATGGTGTTGAAAACCAACGCTCCAACTTACTCTGAAGATATTGAGGAGAATTGAGTTAGAGAATCTTGGTTTGTCGGATACACTACTGGTTTCGCAAAACTGGCGCTTGCCGCTGTCTTTGAACTATCGATAACTACAATAAGAGGTAAGGTACTATGCAAGGTATCCTCTCTATACAATCTCATGTTTCTTTTGGTCATGCTGGTAACAGCAGTGCCGTTTTCCCAATGCAACGCATGGGCTTCGAAGTATGGCCGATTCATACCGTTCAATTTTCTAACCACACGCAGTATCAAGAAGGCTGGACTGGGCGAGCGTTTGCGGCTGAAGACATCAGCGAGTTAGTTCGTGGCCTTGGTAACATCAGCGCACTGGAAAAGTGCCAAGCGGTATTGACGGGCTACCAAGGTAGCGCAGAGCAGTGCCTTGCTGTTGAAGATACCGTGACGAAAGTGAAGCAAGCGAACCCGCACGCACTTTATGTTTGCGATCCTGTGATGGGCGCGCCAGACAAAGGCTGCATTGTGGCTCCGGGCATTGCTGAAAATCTTCTAACGCGTTTGATGCCAATGGCGGATGTGATCGTTCCGAACCAATTCGAGCTAAGTCAATTTGCTGAGATGGAAATCCACTCATTAGACGATGCGATCACCGCATGCCAACGTGCGCTAGAGAAAGGTCCAAAAGTGGTGCTAGTTAAGCACCTTTACTGCCTAGAAAATGGCAGCTTTAACATGCTATTGGCTACGCAAGAAGGCATTTACCTTGCGAAGCGTCCTCAATTTGAGTTTGCTAAACAACCTGTCGGCGTGGGCGATCTTATTTCAGCTATCTTTACCGCGGGACTCTTAAAAGGCTGGTCTCCTAAGCAAGCTTTCCAACATTGTCATGACGCGTGTTACGGGGTGTTGAGTGCAACGTACCATGCGGGTGAGTGGGAGCTGCAAACTATTGCTGCGCAGCAAGAGTTTGTTGAACCAAGCAAACACTTCCCGATTGAAGAAGTGGCTCTGGTCACCGCATAATTGAGCGCAATTAAACAAAAAAGGGGAGCCATCATCGGCTCCCCTTTCTATTTGTTCTGTCAGTCTTACTGAGCTTTTTGCTGCTCTGATTTACAAACTGCTGCCGTAAAGACAACGTCTGTTGAGCTGTTTAGCGCAGTTTCAGCAGAGTCTTGAATCACACCGATAATGAAGCCAACGGCTACAACCTGCATGGCTACGTCGTTTGAGATACCAAACAGACCACACGCTAGAGGGATAAGTAGTAGAGAGCCACCTGCAACACCTGATGCGCCGCATGCAGAAACCGCAGCTACAATACTTAGAAGTAGCGCAGTCAGTAGATCAACTTCGATACCCATAGTGTGCACAGCTGCAAGCGTTAGTGTTGTGATAGTGATTGCAGCACCAGCCATGTTGATGGTCGCACCTAGAGGGATAGATACTGAGTATGTATCCTCGTCCAGTTTTAGTTTCTCACATAGTGCCATGTTTACTGGAATATTCGCCGCACTTGAACGAGTGAAGAACGCAGTTACACCACTTTCACGTAGACAACGGAATACAAGTGGGTAAGGGTTTTGTTTGGTTTTAACGAACACGATCGCTGGGTTTACAACGAGTGCGATGATCATCATTGCGCCAAGAAGAACCGCCAGAAGGTGTGCGTAGCTTGCTAGTGCGCTAAAGCCCGTTGTCGCAAACGTTGAAGCAACCAAGCCAAAGATACCAAATGGTGCAAGACGAATGATAAAGCGCACAATGTGAGACACGCTGTGGCTTAGATCTTCAAATACGGCCTTCGTTGTTGCCGATGCGTGGTGTAGTGCAAGACCCAGACCCACACCCCAAGCAAGAATACCGATGTAGTTTGCTTCTACTAGTGCATTTACTGGGTTATCGACCAGTTTAAACAACAGTGTGCGTAGAATTTCAGCAATACCTTGAGGAGGCGTTGCACCTTCAGCGCCGGTGACAAGCGTTAAATTGGTCGGGAAAAGGAAGCTTAGAACCACTGCTGATAGCGCCGCGAAGAATGTACCCATCAGGTACAGTACAACGATTGGGCGCATGTAAGTGTGTTGGTTTTTCTTTTGGTTTGCAATTGAAGCGGCAACCAAAATAAACACAAGAATTGGCGCGATCGCTTTAAGCGCACCGACAAAAAGGCTACCAATTAATCCCGCGCTTTCGGCATGGCTTGGAGAAATTGTCGCGAGCAAAATACCAAAGACGATACCGACAAGGATCTGGACGACGAGGTTACCACGAGCATATCGGGCAACGAGGCTGTTGTGTTGCATACATCATTCCTGCAATTTTATGCCAGAGTGGCAGGGCAATAGTCCATCATTACACGGCGATAATGCCCTTGTATTGCAAGGGGTGAGCATTGCTTCTGGTCACTAAGACACATGATTATCAATTATCCTGTTTTTATAAATTCAGCCATTTTCTTGCTGAATATCACATATCTTAGCTTGGTAATATTTTGTGTCTAGTTTTAGTTTGTTTTTGGATTAAATGTTTGCTCAATGTTATTTAAATAAGATTTTTATGTTGAAAATTATCATTAGTTATGAGTAATGGTTTTTAATAAAGTTGTTAAAAAGGAGACTTTCGTCTCCTTTGATTTTATTGACAACTCAAACGCAACAAATTAATAACTTTGTTGGCGCCTGCGCTTATCATTCATGGCATTGCGAGCAAGTTTACCGAATTGTCGACTTTGTGCTCGTTGCTCTGCCAAAGTCGCGCCGTTAAAGGCTTGTTCTCGCGTTAGTTTTTGATAGTTATTGAAACGACGAACTTCCAGTTTGCCATTTTCAATCGCAGTTTGAACTGCGCAACCCGGCTCAGTTTGGTGCTTACAATTGCCAAAGCGACAACGCTGAGCGAGAGCCTCAATGTCAGAAAACGCCTCACTGACCCCCGATTCACAATCTGCTAGTTGAAGCTCGCGCATTCCCGGAGTATCAATCAAGATGCCGCCATCAGGTAATAGATGGATAGAGCGCGATGTAGTTGTATGTCGACCTTTGCTATCGTCTTCACGAATATGCCCAGTTGCCTGTTCTTGTTGCCCGAGTAATGCATTAACAAGAGTTGATTTGCCAACGCCTGAAGAACCGATAAAAGCGAGGGTTTGTCCTTCTTTGCACCAGGTCATGAGTTTAGAAGCACTCTCTATTTCTAAGCCGTTGACTGTCTCTATAGCTAATAGAGGGTCGAGCTTCTGTACTTGGCTTTTTAGTTCATCAGTATTGTCACACAAATCGGCTTTGGAAAGCACGATGACGGGTTCGACTTCGGCTTCATGAGCCAAGGCAAGATAGCGTTCAATACGACTTAAATTGAAGTCGTCGTTAAGGGAACAGACGATAAACACTGTATCCACATTGGCTGCGATAAGTTGCTCTACCACTTTGCTGCCAGCGGCTTTGCGGCTAAAGAGGCTCAAGCGATCCAGTAAGCGAACAAATTGCTGATCTTCATTTAAGATTACCCAGTCTCCGACGGTCATATTGGGTAAAGAATGGTGGGCATTAAGATGAACTTGCCCAGTTTCTGTTGCCAATAAATAACCACTTCGGTGATGCGCAATTACACGAGCAAAGATAGTGTTGTCGTAATCGTCTAATGTCAGTTGTTGCTGAAAAAATGGTTTCCAACCCAATTGTTTTAGAGGGTTTGAAGTTGAAACTAATGTGTCACAAAAAGTATGTGTTTGATTCATTATTGAATTATCCCAGACGCAACAAAGCGCCTTAATACAAATCGCATTAGGGTCTAATTCGGATAGAGTTGACCCCGGTGAAGACCGGGCAGAGAAGGGGAGTTGTGGCTATGCCACAGAGTTGGTGCTGTTAGGGTTACCCTTGCGATGCCCAGTTAGTGTTATTCAATACAATCATCTTGTGTCCTCTTCGTTGGTTAATAAATAAGTGAGTTAATTAAGCCAAAAGAGTATAGCCGCCCTTTTTTAAAGAGGGTAGCTATACTGCAAAAATATTAACTTTGTTTTGTGATGCGCTCTTCCATAATCTGCGAATACGTGTTGGCTTTTAAGCCGTATATGATTTGGACATGACGATCATCCAATATCGCGACGCCATGCGCGCCATGATTCTTGAGTGCGTTCTTATCGATGACGGACGTCGCTCTGAGGGTAAGACGCAGCCGAGTCGCACATGCACCAGTTTCTAGCAGGTTCTCTATGCCCCCAATGGCGTCAATGATCGTATCGACGTCTTGTTCGACATTGGGGTTGGTATGAGTTAGGAAATTGAAAAATTGCTTCAGCACTGACTTAACCGTCATTTGAAGAGTCTTCGGTCGTTAGTTTTGAAATGGCTTCAACAATCGGTGCCGGTGAGAGCGTATGCGGTACTTTAGTGATTAACGTGCCATCCGGCTTCAAGAAGTAAAAGTAAGAGCTATGATCCAGCGTGTATTTTAGTTCCGAGCCTTCCAATTCTGTCTTGCGGAAAATGACACCATAGTTGTGTGCCAAAGGTGTCGTTACATCAAGTGGTGCCGATAGGCCTTCAATCATTGGATGGAAGTAATGGGCATATTTTGCTGATGCATCGGCCTCATCACGCTCTGGGTCTAAAGAAATGAACATCGGGCGTAGTTGTGCTTTTTGCGCGTCGTCAATTTGATTCAGTGCTCCTGCCAGCATTGCAAGAGAAGTTGGGCAAACGTCTGGGCAGCGAGTAAAGCCAAAATAGACGACTCGGATGCGAGGGTCATTCACATCGAAGATATTGACGGCTTGGTTATTTTCCCCAAACAATACCGTTTGTTGAGAGGTGGAACTGTCCACTTGCTCTGGCTTCGTTTTCTGATTATCTAAATAGCTCTTTACGCCAAATCCGAGTGCGAAAGCAGCTACGAGAAATAGGGACCAATTGCGGCTCATAACGATTCCTTATCTTTGCATTTTTATAGCAGGGTAAACGGTATTCTCTCCATCACTGAGTTCACCAACCCAAGTCATTGCATCCTCCGTGCAAACCGGGAGAATGATGTCACCTTGATATTGGCCAGGAGCGATTTGCTTCAGTAAAAACTTAGGCTCACCCATCTCCATTTCTCTTCCTGAAAGACTTAGGATGAGTTGCTTAGCATCGCTTGTATGCCACTCAACATTTAGAGTGGTAGGAACCAAGGGTTGAGCAGTTTCTGAGTTTAGCGTCATCGTAACATTTTCTTGGACGCAAGAGGTTGTAGAGAGAAAGCAGTATTCATCTATTGACTTGCTTTGAGTGGAAGAAGAAAAGCTTTTTATTAGAGTCGGGGCATAAAATCCCGCAACTAATGCGGCTGAAACAGCGGCGATTTGTAACAGTTTCATTAAGGTTCAGCATTTATCACTTAACATTACGAGCATCGTAGCACAGATGCGCCGCTCGCCAACTCGTGACCTCGGTAAATTGTGCGTTATACCTCGGTGACCAGCTTCTTAGTAACGCGACGGACTTTATTGCATCAAATACAGCAGAGTTTTCAATTGAGATGTTTTGCCCTTAGCCAATAGATAAAAACGGAGCCAATTGGCTCCGTTTTTATTTGGTTCAGTATGTGTTTGATACCAAAGTTATTTATCTGAATCTGCGAATTTCTCTAGACCCAAAACCAGAGCAATGGCTGCAAGCATCATCACGACAGCAAGTACTAACTGAGAAGGTTGTGATGTCACGTGTTCAAATTCAAATGGTGATAGGTTGTGCTGTAGCAATGGCACTTGCTCGCCCTTCGAATTGGTGCGCCAAGTGATGGTTTCTTTCCATGGCCAAATCTTTGGCAACGTACCAATCATTAATCCAGTCAAAAACATCAGGGTGAAATCACGGAACTTGCGTAGTAACCACGACAATAAGTGAGAGAAGGACAGTAAACCGATCACGCAGCCAGACAAAAATAGCGCTAATGTATCGACTTGAAAACCTTTCACTGCGGCTAATACAGGAGCATACATGCCAATCAGCAGCAAAATAAAACTGCCAGAGATACCCGGCAAGATCATCGCACAAATCGCGATAGCTCCAGCGAATAAGGTGTTAATGGCCGTTGGTTCCATGTGTAAAGGTTTGAGCACAGTAATACTATAAGCAAACCCGACACCAACGAGCAGAATGACAAAGCGGACAAGATCGCGTTGCTCAACCTGACGAATAATGTGATACACAGAGACCAAAATTAGACCAAAGAAAAATGACCAAAGTGGGATCGGGTGTGTGTCAAGAAGCCAAGTAATCAACTTTGCTAGCGTTGCAATACTGGTGAAAATGCCGGCAAACAGAGCGATTAGGAAGAATCCGTTGATGTGATTAAACGCGGCTTTAAACCCTTCTTTTCGCCAGATAGAGAAAAGTGAGGGGTTAATGCGTCGAATGCTTTCAAGCAGCGTATCGTAAATACCAGTGATAAACGCGATGGTGCCGCCAGATACACCAGGTACAACATCTGCTGCACCCATGGCGATTCCCTTGAAGAAAGTAATTAAGTAGTTCATTGCTCTAATGCTAAGTCGTTTCGATGGCAGAGAGTATACAAACATTGCGATGAAAAAAGTATGAAATAGTGCTGTAACTACTTGGTTTTATATCCAATCTATTGCCTATCTTTATTATCCGCCAAAAGACAATGCCGCCGTAACGAGCTTTTAATGCTTGGTTTACATTTTTGAGATGATTAACTCTACTATCAATTATCAATCTTGGTTGCATTATGCAATTGCAATTTGCATTATAAAGTTGCATTTTGATAATTTGCGCGTGAATAAATCCAGCTTATATGAGATCTTGTGCCCAAAAATAAGCCTTTGCATTTTGGCATGATTAATGCATAATACTGCTCGACCCTTCTTAAGCCGAGGGTCACCTAGCCAACTGACGTTGTTAGTGAATACAATTTGTTCACACTAAATATAAGCCAATCGCGATTATTGCGGTTGGCTATTTTTTTATATGAACAACGTTACTTACGTGCTTTGCAAATTGCACTTCTCTTTCTGTCAGTCATAAAAAAGGGCTGACGTGTTACGCCAACCCTTGTGTTTTACTTTACGTTTTAACCCGTTTATCTAGCAGTTCAGTATCCCATTAACTGTAGCAAATTTTCAGCTGTCACAATGGCTTCTTTACGATTAGCAATATTAAGCTTTTGGTACAGGTTGCGAATGTGGGTTTTAATTGTCGTACCTGCCACATCCAGCTCTTGTGCGATTTGCTCGTTACTAAAGCCTGAATAAATCAGCCCCAGAACCTGCCATTCGCGTTGTGTTAATGGGCTAGTACGTACTAGCTCTGGCACATTAGGGTGATTCACCAACTTTTCAATAAAGTCTTCATCAAAGTGAATCGACCGGCTACGTTGATTCGATGAAATGTCCTTCATTAACTGTTGAGCACGGTGACGCTCAAGATCGCCCAGTTCATGGCGGAGGCTCAACTTCTCCAGCAGACCGCCAATGGTTGCACCATCAATCAGGAAGTTTCCGACCATGCCAGTTTGGTTCGTCATTACTAATGCTTCTTTTAACAGAGCCTTGGCTTGCTCCTCATCTTTTTGGCGAGCAGAAAGGACTGCTTCAACCACTAAGTTGCGATTAGTATCTGTGATTAGGTTAGTGCGACGAGCTTCACCTTGGAGAAAATCTAACGCAGCACGAGCGTCGGTATATTGGCCTAAGTTAATGTGGGCGCGAGCAATGTTACGCCATTGCAATTGAGAAAAGTGGTTGCATGCCGATTCAGGACGAACCGCAGTGTTGAGCCATTCTTGCATTGCATCGGTATTCCCGCGCGCTTGCCAAAATAGAATCAACGATAGTGAAGCGTTTGCAGTCCAATCTACGTGGTAAGTCGACTGTTTCATCAAGTGCTGTATATGCTCAATGAATTTACCAGCTTTGTCTAACTCACCGCGTCCAATCGCAATACGCGCCAACATCGAATAGCTATGTAAGTGCTTGCTTGGTGAATGGTTTTCGAGAATTTGCAGACCTTTGTACGCGCATTCTTCCGCTTCATCAAGTCGGTTCCAGCACCAAAGTACTTGCGCGCGAATACGCAGCAAAAATTCATGAAGAGGAACATGCTGAAGCTGCTGATCTTCAATCAGACGAAATGCGGAATCTTGTAGTTCAAAGGCAGCTTGCACGTAACCTTGTGCAATTAAAATCTCGCTTTGCTGCAATATTGCCCATAACGCTTGGTGATATACCTGATACTGACGAGCTAGCTTTTCAGTTTGTTGCATCATCGGCAAAGCACGGTCTAGTTTACCTAGCACGTGGTTAACTTCACCAACAACCGAAGTCGCCACAATTCGGCTACGGTAAATAGTGTTATCAAGTTGGCTAAGCGCTAGCTCCGCTAATTCGAGAGCTTTTTCTGGTTGGTTACTGTTGATAGCCACTTGAGCAAGCAACGCGTTTGCTTGACCTTGATAATGAATATCTAACGCAATGTTACGCTTTTTGTGTTCCTCTTCCGCTTCTTCAAGCAGGTGGCCCACTTGGTTATAACGATGCTGACTTTGAGCCAACCATGCTCGGAGCATCGTAAGTTTTGGGTGGCTGAACAACAGATCATCGTCCAACTTGTTAATTGAGCTTTCCAGTGTGCTGAGTTCGCCTTGGTTAAACATCTTCCAGCCGAATTCGTTTAGGATCTCTACCACTAAGTCCTTATCATTCGATTTTTGTGCATGATGAATCGCTTGGTGTGGTGCTTTTTGTTGTAACCAAGCGATAGCAGCATTGCGGTGGAGATCTTTTTCTTGCTGAGGAATACGAGCTTGGCGCTCATGAGATAAAAACTCGCCAAATAAGTTATGGAACCGGAACCAGTTCTGTTCCCCTTCGAGCGGGTAAATAAATAAGCCGTAACGGTTAAGCGATTCAATCATTCCCAGTGCGTCTTCGCGTTGGGTAAGGGCAAACACTAACTCATCATTGAAGTGGTCAAGCACGGATACTTGCATTAAAAAGTGACGAGTTTCGTGATCGAGTAAGTCAAACACTTCTTCGACCAAGTAATCCCACAAGTGCGCGTGATTGAACTGCGATACCGACTCTACAGTTTGTGCCAATGTGCGGTTTTGATGTTGGGCTTGTAATGCGATCAACTGCATCGCCGATGGCCAACCTTCAACATAGGTTCTTAGGTTGTTCGCCATGTCTTCATCAATACCATCGGCGATACGCTGGTTAAAGAAGCGAGTGGTTTCTTCGGTATCAAACGCCAACATCTCGTTGCCGATTTCGATCATTAAATCACGAACACGTAAGTTTGCAGTGCCCAGAGGCGGCGCTGCACGACTGGTTACCACAACGGTGAGGTTGTCTGGCATGTGCTTTAAGAAGAAACGCATGGATTCATGGATTTCATCATTCGTGATTAAATGGTAGTCATCAAGTACCACGTAGCACTCTTGATGAAAGTCAGCCATTTCAGCGAATACTTCGCTAAATAGGGAGCGTAAAGACGAGATCTGACGTTTTTCCGCCAGTTTTTGTGCGTTAGCGCAACTGAAGTTGGTGGCTTTGTTTAATGCTTGAAGCAGATAGTTTACAAAGCGAAAGCCGTCGTTATCGCTGTCATCAATGCTGTACCAACCGACGTTTGGCTTATCGGATAGCCACTGCGCTGCCATTGTTGTTTTTCCGTAACCTGCTGGGGATCGGAATAAAACCAATTTGTAGTAAGGCGCTTGCTGTAGTAAGTCCAACACTCGTGGGCGCACGATGGCATTGTGCAGGCGTCCTGGTCGAGTAAGCTTAGATGGAATCCACATTAGTAGTTATGTCCTTATTTATGTATACCCAAATGGCAGCAACGTGATCATTCTAGTAAAGCCCCCTTGAAAGCCGTCTTACTGAATGATGTCATCAGCATCAAAAACACTGTTTGAATGCCGGATAATGTCGCTACTGTTGGGGCTTGCGTCCGTCTGAAAAACCATTCCATACGGTCACTTAGATATAAAAGCTAGCGAAAACTAGAAATAACTCACATCGCCTAATTCTAGTTTGTATAAAAAGCGTACAATCCTGTGAGCTGAGTGGGATGTTACGACATCAGAAATGTTCGTTACTTTGATCCACTTCCTAATTCTCAAGGGTTGATGGATTTACCATCAACTACGCCCTTTATTTGTGATTGTCGTCACTTAAATATCGTTTGTTTCGTTAGCGTTAAGATCGCGTTGCACATAGATTACGAAAAGTTCTTCTACGCTGACCGAGTTAATGTGACCGATATTACAATTTTCACATCATCAGATGAGTGGACTATAAAAAGCGTCATGAACGGGTTTTAACCTTTCTCACATTCCATTGTGATCAAAATCACTAAGAACTGGTGCAAAGTTCACTTTGTTGAGATTTGGATCACTAACCTAGCAATGGTACCCCCTCTACGCCCTCAGCCCTCCTCCTTCAAAGGATGAGAATTAGGAGGATGTTTATTCACAGAGGTAAATGCACGATGTATGGCAGATGAATTACCAAAAGACGTGAGAATTTCGTAATGAAACCTACTCAACAAAAACAATTTGACAAGAAGTCGTTCCAAGAAAGCGTAAAGAAACACCTATCTGTAACTTACGCTCATACGATTGAAAACGCAGACAGCCGCGCATGGTACCTAGCAATGGGGCATGCTCTGGCTGAATTTACTACTCTAGATTTGCTTGCGACAGAAGAAGATCCACGCATTAAAAGTGCGAAGAGCGTTAACTACCTTTCGCTAGAATTCCTTATCGGTCGTTTGACTGGTAACAACCTAATCAGCATGGGTCTGTACGAACAAGTAACAGAAGCAATGGCTGAACTAGGTTACAACCTAACTGATCTGCTAGAAGAAGAGCGCGACCCATCATTGGGTAACGGTGGCCTTGGTCGTCTGGCTGCGTGTTTCATGGATTCATGTGCGGCACAAGAATTCCCAACTGTCGGCTATGGTTTACATTACGAATACGGTCTATTTAAACAGTCATTCAAAGATGGTCGCCAGCAAGAAGCACCTGACGCATGGCGCGGTGTAGAAGGCTACCCTTGGGAAATTGCGCGTCCAGAACTTGCGCAAGAGATCGGTTTCTACGGTCACGTTGAAGTGATTAACGAGAACGGTAAAGAGGTTCGCAAATGGGTACCAGGCATGACAGTAAGAGCAATGCCTTGGGATCTTCCAATTGTGGGTTACGAATCAGACACGGTTTACCCGCTACGTCTTTGGGAATGTCAGGCGATTGCACCATTCTCACTAGCAAGCTTTAACAATGGTGATTACTTCGAAGCTCAGCACGCACTGATCGACGCAGGTAACATCACTAAAGTGCTTTACCCGAACGACAACCACGAGAAAGGTAAAACACTGCGTCTGATGCAGCAGTACTTCCACTCAGCAGCGTCTGTACGTGACATCCTACGTCGCCACGAAGCAGCAGGCTACTCGCTAGCGGATCTACCTAAGCAAGAGACTATCCAGCTTAACGATACGCACCCAACGATTGCGATTCCTGAACTAATGCGCATCCTGATGGATGAAAAAGGTTTAACTTGGGAAGCGGCTTGGGAAATCAGCTCTAAGACATTTGCGTACACCAACCACACGCTACTTCCAGAAGCACTAGAGACATGGCCAGAGTCGCTAATCCAGCACCTGCTACCACGTCACATGGAGATCATTTACGAGATCAACCACCGCTTCCTACAAGACGTACGTGCAATGTGGCCGGGTGATGTCGCGAAACAACAGAAGCTTTCTATCATCGAAGAAGGTTTCCACCGCATGGTTCGCATGGCAAACCTATGTGTAATCGGCTCTTACGCAGTAAACGGTGTAGCAGCACTTCACTCTGAATTGGTTAAGAAAGACCTATTCCCAGAGTTCCACGAAATGTACCCGACACGTCTACACAACGTAACGAACGGTATTACGCCACGTCGCTGGTTGAAGTTCTGTAACCCAGGTCTGTCTCAGCTTATCACTGAGAAAGTCGGCCCAGAATGGCCAGCGAAACTAGAGCAACTTGAAGGTATTGCGAAGTACGCTACTGACGCGACATTCCAAAAAGAATTCATGGCAGTGAAGAAAGAGAACAAAGAACGCCTAGCAACTTGGGTGAAAGAGAACATGGGTATCGAGCTCGATACTAATGCAATCTTCGATGTTCAAATCAAGCGTCTGCACGAGTACAAACGTCAGCATCTAGACTTGCTACACGTACTGTCTCTGTACCACCGTATTCTTAATGAACCAGGTTTTGAGTGTACGCCACGCGTTGTGTTCTTCGCAGCAAAAGCAGCACCGGGTTACCACCTAGCGAAAGAAATCATCTTCGCAATCAACAAGATTGCAGACAAGGTGAACAACGATCCTCGCATCGGTAACAAGCTGAAAGTGGTATTCATCCCTGACTACCGCGTGAGCATGGCTGAAATCATTATCCCTGCGGCTGACGTTTCTCAACAAATCTCGCTAGCGGGTAAAGAAGCATCAGGTACAGGTAACATGAAGATGGCGCTAAACGGTGCGCTAACTATCGGTACAATGGATGGTGCAAACGTTGAGATTCGTGAGGAAGTAGGCGATGAGAACATCTATATCTTCGGTCTAGATGTTGAAGGTGTGAAAGCGCTGAAAGCTCAAGGTTATAACCCATTTGATTACTACAATGCGGATCACTTACTCAAAGCGTCCATGGACCTACTACTGGGTGAAGAATTCACTCCAGGTCAACCGGGCTTACTGCGTGCCACATACGACAGCCTACTAGACGGCGGTGACCCGTACTTATGTCTTGCGGACTTTGCATCTTACGTGAAAGCGCACGAAGACATGAGCGAACAATATAAAGATCAAGCTGGCTGGGCGAAGAAGGCCATTCTTAATACCGCCCTTGTTGGCAAGTTCACGTCAGACCGCTCAATCCGAGACTACGTGAACAATATCTGGAAACTTGAAGCGGTGAAACGCTAATAGAACCTAGTTAAGACCAAGGTAGCCAAGCGCTACCTTTGGTCATTTTCCAAAAGAAGTTATTGATAACAATAAAACCCTACATGGAAGGTGTTGGTATTACCTTCGGAGAAAGCGATGAAAGAACAAACAGCATTAAAGAAAGTCGCGGAAATGGCGAGATTGGCTGATAGCTATGTCAGTGCTTGGGGAGATGAGGCTAAAGTGTCTGAGGAGACGCTACGCCGCTTGCTCGCTTCGCTTGGCTACGATACTAGCAGTGATGAAAAACTACTGGCTTCTGCTGAAAAGAAACATAAAAAAGACGTACTAGCCCCTGTTCTTGTTTTACGCGACGGCGAACCAGTCGAAGTGGAACTAAACCTAGGTACGAGTGCTCGTGAGAGTGAATTCAGCTGGCGTTTAGAAACAGAACAAGGAGAGGTACTTGAAGGCTATCTTCAGTCCCAAATTGTTCGTGATGAGCGTGCTGAGGGTGGCCCTCTAGTGTTTGCATTGCCAAAGAACTTGGCTTGGGGTTATCACAAACTGATCATCAGTCGTAAGCGTCGTAAAACACCTTACGAGATGTCATTGATCATTACGCCGAAAGCGTGTTTCAAACAAGACGATCTAAACCAACACAAAAAGCTATGGGGTCCTAGTATCCAGCTTTACACACTGCGTACTCAGCATAACTGGGGCATCGGTGATTTTGGCGACCTAAAACAACTGGTGAGTGATATTGCCTCTCGTGGCGGTGACTTCATTGGCTTGAACCCTATTCACTCGCTGTTCCCTGCGAATCCAGAAGGGGCAAGCCCATACAGCCCGTCTTCTCGTCGTTGGTTGAACATCATGTACATCGACGTAAGCTCTGTACCTGAATTCGCGCTAAGTGCAGAAGCACAACAGCGTGTTGGTAGCGCAGAGTTCCAACAACGTTTACAAAAAGCGCGAGACTCTCATTGGGTGAATTACACCGAAGTTTCGCAACTAAAAATGAGCGTTCTTCCGCTGCTATTCAGTGAGTTTAAAGCTCGCCATTTAGACAAGAACACCGATCGCGCTCGTGCCTTCTTGGACTTTGTTGAAAAAGGCGGCGACAGCTTGCTACATCAAGCTGCATTCGATGCACTTCATGCTGATTTACATGCAGAAGATGCAAACATGTGGGGTTGGCCTGTATTCCCTGAGAAATACCGCACATTCGACGCAGCTGGTACTCAGAAGTACATTAAGGACAACCAAGATCGTGTTCACTTGTACATGTACCTGCAATGGATCGCAGACGATCAAATCAAAGAAGCGCAAGCGCTAGCCGAAGAAAAAGGCATGGCTGTGGGTTTATACCGTGACCTTGCGGTTGGTGTTGCTGATTCTGGTAGTGAAACATGGGCTGATGAAGGCGCGCTAGTATTGGATGCAAGCATCGGTGCACCACCAGATGTACTTGGTCCACTAGGCCAAAACTGGGGTCTGCCTCCGCTTAACCCTCAGGTTTTAGAAGCGACTGGCTACGACGCTTACATCAAATTGCTACGTGCTAACATGAAGCATTGTGGTGCATTGCGTATCGACCACGTACTTGGCCTGCTTCGCCTTTGGTGGATTCCAAAAGGCGAGAAAGCGACAGAAGGCGCATACCTGTACTACCCAGTTGAAGACATGCTAGCAATCCTAGCGTTGGAATCTCACCGTCATCAGTGTTCTGTAATCGGTGAAGACTTGGGTACTGTACCTGATGAAATCGTTGATATCCTTCGTGATGCGGGTGTGCATTCGTACAAAGTCTTCTTCTTCGAAACATCAAAAGACGACGGCGGTTTTATTTCTCCGAAGCACTACGCTGAGCAGTCTATGGCTGCGCTGTGTACGCACGATATGCCAACACTACGCGGTTTCTGGCACTGTGATGACTTGAAGATGGGGCGTGAGATTGGTCTGTACCCTGATGAGCAGCAGTTGGAAGGCCTATTCGCTGACCGCTTGAAGTGCAAACAAGGCATTCTAGACAGTGTTCGCTGGCATGGCTATCTGCCAGAAGGCATTGGTCATGATGCTCAGTACGTGCCAATGGATTCATACCTAAGCGAAGCGCTGCAACTGCACGTAGCCGCGGGTGACTCTGCACTGCTTAGCGTTCAGCTTGAAGACTGGCTAGAAATGGATCAACCTGTCAATATTCCTGGTACGGTGGATGAGTATCCAAACTGGCGTCGTAAATTGTCGATGAACCTAGATGAAATCTTCAGCCGTGAAGATGTGAATCGTATTTCTAAACGCCTTACTGAAGTTCGCGCACAGGCGAGTAAGTAAGATGCCTAGAGTGACGTAGATGGACGAGCTGATTACCAATTTTGTTAGCTCAGAGGTACGAAAGTTCCGTCTAGGTCACTCATTCCTAAAACACAATCCGTTAGGATGAAGTACCGTTATTATGCCCGCGACAATAGCGGGCATTTTTGTATTTTGACGCCGTTTACGCAACGAACGTGAGAAGCGGAGTCTTTTTGTGAGTTCACAACGTTGGCTGTGGAGAAACCGATGTTTGATTCAGATCTCTGGTCTTGAAAAGGATGTTGGCTCTAGGGAGAAAGATTTGAAAACCACCAAAACCAAGAAAATAAAGAAACAACACGAACGCGCATACGAACTGCTTGCTGAGGCGGCTTACTCAGATCCATTTGCGGCGCTGGGTCCTTTCATTGACGACGAAGCTTCGCTGAGAGTTTGGATGCCGGGCGCAAACAAGGTTGAACTGCTTGTTAATGGTGAACCTCGTGTGGCGCTTGAGCGTGATGGCGACAGCGGTTTCATCTTAAAAGAGCAACGCGATTTACACCTGACCCACTACCGTTTAGCGGTCGATTGGAATGGTGTTGAACAAATTATTGATGACCCGTACCAGTACCACAATATCTACCAAGAGTACGAGCATCTGCATACGCCAAAAGACATGTATCACTACATGGGCGCACACTTTGTCACGCTAGAACGTGGCGGTGAAAACATCTCTGGTGTGCGTTTCCTTGTTTATGCACCACATGCATCTGCTGTTAGCCTTGTGGGTTGCTTCAACCAATGGGATGGCCGTCGTCATCCAATGCAACGCCTAGACTACGGTATCTGGGGCCTATTCGTTCCTGGCTTAGAAGAAGGCGTTCAGTACAAATTTGAGCTCAAAGGGCCAAATGGGGAAGGGCTGCCACACAAACAAGACCCTTGGGGTTTCTACTCTGAGCAATACCCATCGTTCGCATCCATTACTTACGATCACAAGCGTTACCAATGGCAAGATGCGAAATGGCAAAATCGCGCAGTGACACAAAAGCGTGATGAAGCGTTATCGTTTTACGAGCTGCATGCTGGATCATGGAAGCGCGACGAGAAAGGTGATTTCCTGAACTACCGCGAACTCGCGGAGCAGTTGGTGCCATACCTTGTGGATATGGGCTACACCCACGTTGAGCTGATGCCTGTGTCTGAGCATCCATTCTATGGTTCATGGGGCTATCAACCTGTTGGCTTGTTTGCACCAACTAGCCGTTTTGGCTCACCTGATGATTTCAAATTCTTCGTGGATACGTGTCACCAAGCTGGTATCGGTGTAGTGCTGGATTGGGTTCCTGCGCACTTCCCATCGGATGATCATGGTTTAGCGAACTTTGATGGTACGCCTCTGTTCCATGATCCAGATCCTCGTCGCGGTTGGCACCAAGATTGGAACTCCTACATTTACGATTTAGGCCGTGAACATGTACGTCGCTTCCTTGTCTCGAATGCGCTGTACTGGTTTGAACAATTCCATATTGATGGCATTCGTGTCGATGCTGTTGCGTCGATGCTCTATCTCGATTATTCACGTAGCCACGATCAGTGGGTCCCGAACGTTGATGGTGGCAACGAAAACTACGACGCAATCGCAACCTTAAAATGGATGAACGAAGAAGTGTACAAGCACTTCCCGAATGCGATGACGATTGCGGAAGAGTCAACGGCGTTTCCGGGTGTGTCTGCGCCAACCTTTATGGGTGGTTTAGGCTTTGGCTTCAAGTGGAATATGGGGTGGATGCACGACAGTCTTTCATACATCAAAGAAGATCCTGTTCACCGCAAATACCACCACAATACCATCACATTTCCGCTAGTTTATGCGCACAGCGAGAACTACGTCTTGTCTCTCTCTCACGACGAGGTGGTGTACGGCAAAGGCTCTATTCACAACAAGATGCCGGGCGATGAATGGCAGCAAACCGCAAACCTAAGAGCATACTACGGTTATATGTATGGTCAACCGGGCAAAAAGCTGAACTTCATGGGCGCGGAAATCGGTCAAACGGCGGAGTGGAACCACGATGATCAGTTGCAATGGTTCTTGCTAGAATACGAGCGTCATCAAGGCGTTCAAAAGCTGATGCGAGATTTGAACCACTTGTACCGAAATGAAGCGGCGATGCACGATCAAGATTGTGTTCCTGCTGGTTTTGAGTGGCGTCTACAAGACGAAGCGGATGCGAGCATCCTAGCGCACGAGCGTATTAGTAAAGAAGGTGAGCGTATTCTCATCATCACCAACTTTACGCCCGTACCACACGAGCGCTTTCGTTTAGGCGTTCCAAATGCAGGTCAATACGAACTGCTACTGAATACAGACGACAGCAAATACGGCGGCAGCGATTTTAAAGTGCTGACCAGTGTGAAAACGGAAAAAGTTGAAAGTGAATCACTGCCTCAATCACTTGAGCTTCGTTTGCCTCCACTTTCAACTGTGTTCTACAAGCTGCACAAATAATTTAGTCTAATCAAATTCTAAGCCCGTTTTACATTGTAAATCGGGCTTTTTTTGACCAAGTTTTCACTAACGATAAACAGACTGCATACTCTATACTTGCATCATATTGTTTTGTTAAATCAGGCTAGGTCGGACTTTGAGAAAGATTAAATCCCTTCTGTTCAATATCTTATTGGTGCTTTTGCTTTTACCAGTGATGCTCGTTGGCATAGTGAAATACATCGATCCACCAATTTGGGGATGGAAGATCAGCCGCATGATTTCTCCTCCTGAAGGATTTCCTGAAGAGAGTCAAAATGAATGGGTGCCTTTGAGTGATATTTCTAAACACATTCAACTGGCCGTGATTGCGACAGAAGATCAAAAGTTCCCGACCCATTACGGAGTGGATTTTGATTCCTTGTTTAAAGTGATCTCAGAGTCTGGCGAGAACGGTCCCTCTCGCGGTGCGAGCACGATTACTCAGCAAACTGCAAAGAACGTGTTTCTGTTTCCTTCACACTCTTATGTGCGCAAAGCGTATGAGCTTTATTTTGCTCTGCTGATGGAAGCAATGTGGAGTAAAAAACGCATTCTTGAAGTGTATTTGAATGTGGTGGAGTTTGGTCCAGGTATTTATGGCGCGGAAGCCGCTGCGCAAAACTACTTTGGTATTCCTGCTAAACAACTTTCAACACGCCAAGCAGCAAGGCTTGCGGTGGTGCTGCCAAATCCGTATCGCATCAAAGTCTACCCTCAGACTTCTTACACCATCAGCCGCGTCAATTGGGCGATGAGACAAATGCGTAACCTTGGTAGCGTGCAGCTTTAAACTCTCTTTTACCCTGCTCATAAATAGAACTACGCCCCAATAAAAGCAAAATGTGAAGCGTCACAAGCTTTAGGGCGTAGCCTTTCAGAATGATGTGCTCAGTTTTTCATCCATTTACTATTAGTGTGAATAAAACTACAACACGAATACTGCGCCTATGCGCAACCAATGGACTGAACGATGAAACTGAATCTGATTACGACTACCTTATTGCTTGCATCGGCAAGTGCCATCGCCGAGCCAAACATCACCATCTCTACCACGACCAACAGCCGTGACTTTCCTTTAAGCGCAGAGCAGCCTTTGGTTGTGCCCTTAACCAAAGACGGATACACGCTCAAAATCACGGGCGTTGAAGGCGACTGTGTCGCGCCTGATAGCCAGAAGGTCAAATTCAACAAACCTATCGCGCTGAACTGTGGAAAGCCAACAGAACTGCCGTTAAAAATCCGCTTTACTGGCGATTACTCTTTTGCTTTTGATGCGGAAGCGAAAACACTGCGCTTCAAGCGAGAGCCTAAGAAAGCCGCCAAGACTGAATTCAAACGCCCAATCCCACAAGTGCAATGTGAGGTTTACCAAGGCGGCGAGGTCACCATTGCGCTGGGTGACAGTTTCCCCGATGGCACCAAGTTGCGTGATGCCTATTCTGGTCAAATGGTCGAAGTAAAAGATCAGCAAGTATCGCTGACACCAAGCAAAGATTCCGGCGGTTTAGTGCTGTTAGAGCCAGTGAAGAAAACCAAAGAAGCAGTGCCGTTTGATTACCGTAATGCCAACATTTACTTCGTGATGGTTGACCGTTTTAACAACGCCGATACCAGCAATGACAACAGCTATGGTCGCAAGAAAGACGGCAAAGAAGAGATCGGCACCTTCCACGGCGGTGATCTAAAAGGCGTGATCGAAAAGCTAGATTACATAAAGAGCCTAGGTACAGATGCAATTTGGTTGTCGCCAATCGTTGAGCAAGTACACGGTTTTGTGGGCGGCGGCGATAGCGGCTCATTCCCATTTTACGCTTACCACGGTTACTGGACGCGTGATTTCACCAAGATTGATGAGAACTTCGGTAACGAAGATGATCTGAAAAAGCTGGTGGAAGAGGCACACAAACGTGGCCTTAAAGTCTTGATGGACGCAGTAATCAACCACACCGGTTACTCAACGTTAGCCGATTTGCAATTTGACGGTATTGAGGTGTTAAAACCAAACGCTGATTTACCGAATAAGTGGGGTGACTGGCAACCAAAAGCGGGTGAAAATTGGCATAGCTATCACCAGAATATTGATTACCAGAGTCCAAACTGGTCGAAATGGTGGGGCGGTGACTGGGTAAGAACAGGTCTACCGGGATACCCAGCTCCGGGCAGCAGTGATATCACTATGTCATTGGCGGGTTTACCTGACTTTATCACCGAATCAGACAAAGCCGTGAAGCCCGCGCAGTGGCTATTGGATAACCCTGGTACTCGCGTAGAGGCGCGCGACAATTACACCGTCTCGGACTACCTAATTGAGTGGCAAACTGATTGGGTGAAACGCTTTGGCATTGATGGTTACCGTGTCGATACGGTGAAGCACGTTGAAGGCGATGTGTGGAAACGCTTGAAAGAAGAGGCTTCAAGCAGTCTTGAGCAGTGGCGCAAAGAGAATGGTAAGTCAGGTCAGCCATTCTGGATGATGGGTGAAGTATGGGGACATACCGCATATCGCAGTCCTTACTTTGACGATGGCTTTGATGCGTTGATTAACTTCGACATGCAGAAGAAGTTAGACAAAGGCGCGGCGTGTTTCAGCCAAATGGCAGACACCTACCAAAGTTACGCAGATACTATCGCCAATGAAAAAGACTTCAACCTAGTGAGCTACATGTCTTCTCACGATACCGAGCTGTTCTTCTCTCGCTTCAAAGATTACGGCATGCATCGTAACGCCGCGAATGCACTGCTTCTGAGCCCTGGTGCTGTTCAGGTTTACTATGGTGATGAAGTTGGTCGTAACATTGGTCCTTACGCGGACGATTTCCACCAAGGCACTCGTTCTGACATGGTATGGAAGCTATCTGATGAGAAGCAAGCGCTGCTCAAACACTGGCAAACTCTTGGTCAGTTCCGTAAAGCGCACCCAGCGATTGGTGCGGGTCAGCATCAAGTAATTGAACAAGAAGGCGCGTACGTGTTCTCTCGCTCGCTTGGCAATGACAAAGTCGTTGTGGCGTTTGTGGGTCGCGAAAAGTAGTTAGAACTTCGTTTTAAGCCTAGATAGAAAAAGCCCTTCCTTGAGTTATCAGGGAAGGGCTTTGTTGTTTTAGTTCGCCAGTTCTTGGTCGATGACTTGTTCTAGCTCGTCAAACGGCACATAGCCAGGAATGACTTGATCATTAATGATCAACGCAGGCGTGCCGCGTAAACCAAGTTGCGTGAAATACTGATAGTTTTTATCAAGCAACGCCTTGGTCTCTTTGTCGTCGACAAGCTGCGCTTCTGTCCCCGTTTTTTTCGCGATTTGATTTAAGGAACGTGCGTCATGTGCGCCCGGTTTTTTCACCAATAACTCATGCACTTGTTCGTACTTATCTCGCTGGTTTTGCCAAACATTTAATGCGTAACTTGCCGAGTTGTAGCCGTTTTTCTCGTATTGTTCTTTAAAAGAGACATTGAGGTTAAGCACTTTTACCTGCGGATATTCCTTACCAACTTTGACCAGCTCTCCTTCTAAACGTTTACAAAAAGGGCAGCTGTAGTCTGTTACGTTAATAATGGTTAACTCAGGGTTTTCAGCACCAAAAGAGGAATGTTTGCCATCACTTAGATATTGACGAACCTCCTTCAAGGTGTCGCCAAATGACTGTTGATACGCAATGTACTCTTGAAGGTTTTGGTGCAATGAATCAAGAATTTGAGGGTTATCTTTTAGTATCTGATTAACTTCCTCTAGCTTTTGTTCTGCGGTCTTTTCTGATGCGAAAGATACGGCAGATACGATAGCCATCGTTAACGCCAAAAGTGTACGAGTGAATGTCATAATATTTCCTAAAACTTTTAAATTTCGTTGTTTGTTATGTGAAGTGAATAAAATATGCACAAAAGTCAGGCAGAAAGGTCTCTCGCCTTGCTGGCTTTATTCTCTAAACACGCAAAGTTTTAGGTGAACCCGATACTTTTCCGGTATCGGTTCTGTGTATTCCAGATAACGAATTGCTGTGGTTGTCATCGGCAGCGCCACAATCAAAGCAAACAGAAAAAATGGAATAAGAATATGATCAAACTGATGTTGGTACGCTTGAACCAGCTTTTCTGAAAGGTCGCAAGATGGTGATAAATTCACACTCTCATCTTGCTGACTCTGTATTTGGTGAGCCTTCGGGCAGTTTTTCGAGAAACCAGAATTTTGGCTTAAGCATATCATCACCACCCAAAGCACGAGGGCGAGTGTCCATTTGGCTATTTTATATTGTGAGCGTAACAATGGGTCGTATAGTCCTGTTAATTCTGGTTTATGCCGTTTACATATGACCGGGCCATCCTAACCTAAATTTCGTGGCTGAATGTTACTTTCGAGTTAATCGATGTTGCCTCAATGCCAAAGTATGAAGTACGTCATGAATGTTGTAGAAAGCAATATTCGTCAGAATCATTTGTTGAGTTGATGAAGAAGTCGTGAGCTATCAACATAGATTAATATACCTAATTGTTAGCACAAATCTTTATTATCTTTCAATTGTGATTGGAATCATAAAATAAAACTTCATAACTGAGTCGCGATAATGTTCGGCAGACGGATTGATTTTGATCATCTCTCTAGCACATTATTCAGGTGAACATATGTGTTAAGGTCCACATGTGTAGGTAATGTTATGAAAATTCCTGTTCAAACTGAGCGTAAAGTTACACTGGGGTGCTACGTTGCTCTGGCGTTTGCGGTTGTGTTCTTTTCTGGTCTGATGCAATCCAACGAATGGTACGGTGTATTCGACTTTACAACGCTTAATGGCTCTTTCGGTAAAGTGGCTTACGGCGTAACGGAAGGTGCGGATGGCGAGGTACAAGCTGCGACCACATCTTTCCGTGGTACTGGCGGTAGCGGTGCTCGTGACGGTTTCATTTTCGCACTTACTTTGATTCCAACCGTTATGTTCGCATTAGGTATGATCAACGTACTTGAGCACTACGGTGCACTTGAAGCAGCTCGTAAGCTTCTTACTCCTCTTCTACGTCCTCTAATGGGCATCCCTGGTAACTCTGGTCTGGCTTTAATTGCTTCTCTACAAAGTACCGATGCAGGTGCGGCAATGACGCGTCAGCTAAAAGATGAAGGTCACCTAACTAAGCGTGAAACGGACGTATTTACCATGTTCCAGTTCACTGCAGGTGCAACCATCGTGAACTTCTTCTCATCGGGTGCTGTGCTGTTCACACTGACGATGGCTGACGGCTCTCTAGCAGTAACGTCTTCTATTGGTTTAGCAGTTGTGGTGATGTTCGCATTTAAGATCATCGGCGCGAACCTGTTCCGTATCTACCTGAACATGACGGAAGGTAAAGAAGACAAGCAAGACCAAAACAAATCAGAGAACCTAAAAGAGGAGACGGCATAATGGGTGACGTTAAAGCGAAAAAACCAATGGTGACGGATATCTTCGTCGAGGGTGCTAAGAAAGGCTGGGTAATTGCGACTACCTCTACGGTGCCTAACGTATTGATGGCGTTCGTTATCATCAAAGCGCTTCAAATCACTGGCGCGTTGGATCTGATGGGCACGGTGTTTTCTCCAATCATGGCAGTGTTTGGTCTTCCGGGTGAAGCAGCAGCGGTATTGATCGGTGCTTGGATGTCGATGGGCGGTGCGGTTGGCGTAGTGATTACGCTGTTTGACCAAGGTATCCTGAACGGTACGCACATTGCGATTCTTGCGCCTGCTATCTACCTAATGGGCTCTCAAGTTCAGTACATGGGTCGTATCATGGGTCCAATTGGTACTGAAGGTCGTTACATCCCAGTTATGATTGCAATCTCAGTATTGAACGCGTTTGGCGCAATGCTGGTGATGAATCTGTTTGTCTAGGAGTGAGTCATGCAATTCTCTCTAAATGAATATCTAGAAGAGCTACGTCCGCTGATTAATGTGGATTGTGGCACTTACACGACTGATGGTATCGAGTTTATCGCTTCTCAATTTGAAGAGAAGTACCAAGCGATGTCAGGTTGGAGCGTAAAACGCATCGACTGTGGCAGAGCGGGCATCGGTCTTGAAGTTCGAAACAAGCCGGAAGCTGAGCAAATCGACGTAATGCTGATTGGTCACATGGATACCGTGTTCCCTGTGGGTACTGCTGAGCTTCGTCCAATGTCTCAAGATGCAGAGAAAGCCTACGGTCCGGGCGTCTCGGACATGAAATCTGGCTTGCTGAACATCGTATACGCGATGCGCAATCTAGACCAAGCGGTGTTGGATAAGTTGTCTATCGCTATCTGCATGAACCCAGATGAAGAGACGGGCTCTCTGGACTCTGTGGATTGGATTCAATCAGTTGCGAAAAACGCTAAGAATGTGCTGGTTGCAGAAGCAGCACGTGCAGACGGTGGTTTAGTGAAAGCGCGCAAAGGCATGGCTCGCTACAAAATGACCTTTAATGGCGTTGCTGCTCACGCAGGTAACGAGCCAGAAAACGGCCGCAGCGCAATCACTGAGATGGCGAATTGGATTCTGGCTGTCAATGCAATGACCAACTTTGAATCTGGTACCACATTGAACGTCGGCATTGTTTCTGGCGGCAACGGTGCGAACATCGTCCCTGAGCACGCGGAAGCGATCGTGGATGTGCGTTTCTGGAGCAACGAAGAATACGATGATGTCGATAGCAAGCTAAATGGCATGCTGGAAACACCATTCGTTGGTGGCGTGAGAATTGAGTTGGTTCGTGAAGCTTATAAGCCTTCTATGGTGCCAAGCCCACAAACAGAAAGCCTGATGATGCTAGTTGAAGAAGCCGCAAGTGAACTGGCGATCGAAATCAACTGGAAAGAAGTAGGTGGTGGCTCTGATGCAAACAACACGGCGATTCTTGGTGTTCCAACTTTGGATGGTCTAGGACCTATCGGTGCGGGCTTCCACAGCGATCAAGAGTACTTGTTGCTTGAGTCTATTGAACCACGTATCAAAATGTTGATACGTGTACTGGAGAAGATTGTTCAATAAGGCATTCTGCTTCTAAAGCTTGGCTCCCAAAGCTTTTGGTTTCAAAACTTTTGTTTTCCAAGACTTTTTGTTTCCAAGGCAATAATCCCCGGACTTCGGTTTGGGGATTTTTCTATCTGTGTTTCACTTTACTATCATTTCTTGTTATTAATCTTGCGTTCAGGTTCGATTTATTAATATGTTGGACATAGTCATAAATTTCGGAGGCAACGATGACCACAACAATGTCTGTAAAATCGGCGCCGAAAGACGCCAAAGATCAAACGATGCAAGCGCCAGATGAGAAAACATTCTGGCGAAAAATGAAAGGGTCGGTTAAGAAAGCGGGTGAAGAAATTGCCGTAATGGGCATAAAATCATGGCTCGCGATGGCAGATTCCAACACCTCTGTTCGCCACAAGGCTATTTTAGGTGGCGCGCTGGCTTACTTCGTCCTACCAACAGATATGGTGCCAGACGTACTAGCTGGCGTCGGTTTTACCGATGATATGGCGGCACTTACCTTAGCCGCGAACTCAGTCGGTAATGCCATCACTAAAGAACACGAAGCACAAGCTAGAGAAAAACTGAATTCGATGGTGGAGTAGGTATGGCCCATCAAACATGTTCTATGTTTGGTTTAGCGCAAACAAGAAATTGTTATTTTTAACATTTACTCAAAGCACACGAGCTCGTCACAATACGTTTTTCCGTAGTAGATTTGCTCGATTTGAAAGGGTACTTTCAGATTCAAGTTTTTATCTAAGAGAAACCTTTCATGTACAGGTATACGCCAGATATTATTGGTATGCTAACTTTGAACGGAAAACCGTTGTCATCTCAATTAGTGGTCCTCCGAGTCGGTGTGCGTGGAACCATTCATGAGTTTCAAACTATTACTGATGCTAACGGATCGTTTGCCTTCCCTGTATTTGAAGAGCATGAGTCTCAAGACTTATTGAACTTAGATCAGAAATACGTGCTCGTTTTCCTGAAGACTCATCTAGCAAATGGAGAAGAGGTGACGATATGGGAGTCTTCAATTGATGGTTATGAGACTTATGAGTTTGCTAGAGAAAATATGGGAAATTTGAATTGTGAAGTAACCAATGAAGTTTACTACTTCGCTTTTTCTTATTTTGGAAATGGTGAAGATGATACTTATGTGTACAGTCAGTGCAAACTAACTGGTTATGTAGAATCAGGAGTATACGAAAGTTAAGTAGTGAATTACTTTAGAGAAATATTCTGCGAATTAGCACTTTGATTGATATGTTTAAACTTGATTGAGGCGTGCAGGTATAGCTTTTTCTTTTAAAGAACTTTGAGTTTAATAATCATCACAATCATAAACTCTATGAAAAATGTCTTTTATATAAAAATCCATTTAAATTGCAGTTGCTAATAACCATTAGATCTCCAGCATTTTCTAGATTGATATTCTTGAAAAAGTATCGAAACTCGGTATCTTCAAGCTCACAGTAAAGATTACTTAAGTTGTCCTCTATAAATATAGGTGGTGAAACGTAGTTTAACTGAGACTCCCAAATATATTTCTTTTCTTCATTTATATAGGTATATATTCCGATATATGAATATGTTTGATTCAAAGCTGATTCTTTGAACCTTTGAGCATGTATGACTGGTTTAAAGTGAAATTCACCTAACTCATTAGTACTTGAACTCCTTTTGTAATTATTTTTTAAAAAATTAGCTTCTAAGTAAACCGTTACATTTTCTAGAGGTCTTTGATCAAGAACTAAAGTACCTTTTACCTCTGGGCTTAATGTATATTTAAATTTCTTAAAAAAATCGAACATACTTTCGTTGAAACCTAATGCAAGTATTGGAAATGAGAAAATGAATAAAAAAGACTATTTTTAAACATGAAATTATGATGTATGTATCTTAGTACCAACTTAATTATCAGACTACTATCTATCGCGATTTGGTTTTGAACTTTAATTTGATAATGGAATTTGTATCTCTATATGATGAAAATGTTCCTTATATCATTTTCAAAGTGATAAACATAGGCGAGTTATCTTAACCCTCTAGATGAACTAATATAGAATCTAACTACTTACCGATTAGTAATTGAAACAACCTCGGGGGACGAGAAATTTATCTAAACCTTTTTGACTTCGGGTTAATTGGAAATAAAAAACCACCTTAGAGTAAGGTGGTTTTTGCTTAGACAGGATAATTTAACTTGGAAGGGTTTAAGCTTCCGCGCGTTTCAGGTGCACTTCTTCTTCGGCTACGCCTGCCATTGGGTCGTTGAAGCGAGCTTCATCCAATGCACCTTCTGATTTCGCAACGATGACGGTTACAGCACTGTCACCAGTGATATTTACCGCGGTACGAATCATATCAAGAAGACGGTCAACACCCATGATGAGCGCGATACCTTCAAGCGGCAGACCAACTTGGTTCAATACCATAGCAAGCATGACAAGACCCACACCAGGAACACCTGCGGTACCGATAGACGCCAGAGTTGCCGTCATGATAACCATTAGGTAATCGCCCATAGTTAAATCAATATTGAAAGCTTGAGCAATAAACGCAGTTGCTACGCCCTGCATGATCGCCGTACCGTCCATGTTTACGGTTGCACCAAGTGGTACTGTGAACGATGATACACGGTTCTCAACACCCATGCGGTGCTTTGCTGTTTCCATTGTCACTGGAATCGTCGCGTTCGATGATGCTGTAGAAAAAGCAAACATGATCGCGTCTTCCATCTTACGTAGGAACGTAATTGGGTTTAGACCTGTGAAACCTTTTAACATTAAGCTGTAAGTAACTAGACCGTGTAGGACAAGCGTACCAGCCAGTACTAAGAAGTACTCTGCCAGATTGACGATCGCGCCCAGACCAAGACCAGTAAATAGCTTCGCCATTAAGAAGAACACCCCATAAGGCGCCAAGTTCATCAAAATCGCGACCAGTTTCATGATCACTTCATTCAGATCAGCGAAGAACGCTGCAATACGTTCACCAGGTTTGCCTGCTGCGCTGATCGCGATACCAAATAGTACCGCGAACACAATAACTTGCAGGGTTTTACCTTCAGCCATCGCACTGATAGGGTTGGTTGGGAACATATCGATGATCACCTGACCCAAAGATGGTGCTTCTGCTGATTTGAATGAACTTGCTGCGGTTAGGTCAGCGCCAGCACCTGGCTGGAACAGAGTACCCATAGTTAGAGCAAGCGTAATCGCGATAGCCGTTGTTGTAACGTAGAAAGCGAGGGTTTTACCACCCATGCGACCCAGTGTAGAAAGGTCTTTGAGGGAGCTAGTACCACAAACTAGTGAAACAAACACTAGAGGGACTACGAGCATTTTTAAGCTGGCGACGAAGATCTGTCCACCAACTTCAAATAATCCATTAACAATGTATGCGTCGACAAATCCGTTGCCGGCAAAAAGTGTGCGAATTGCAAATCCTGTCAAGATACCCGCTACCATACCCAAAATTACGCGGCTGGTTAGCGACATCGGTTTCTTGGTATTCATGAGAACACTCCTTATAGTTATGCACCTTGAGTTCACTTCAAAGCGGCGAGCAGAGTAGCAGTGGAGTGAGAAAATACGAAAGAATAATCCTCTAAATGGTTAATAGATGTGAACTTTATCACTAATAAAAATAGAGTTTTAACCAAATCTTAACTATTTGACTGGTCGAAAAGTTTGTATTTTAACACTTTTATCGAACATACAACCGATAAGAAGGAGTGTTTACATTTATTTTTGGTAGTAAATGGAGTGCATATTACCTTTAAGGAGTGTTGCTCTTGCATAACTATCTAGATTTTATTCAGGCTAGAAGCCGTCTCTTTTTGACTGTTTTTGTATTGGGCTGAACACAAGGGGCTAACGAGCCGTCTATGCCCCTGCTTATGTTACCTATCCGCTGAATCAATGATGGTTGGTCAATGTAGATAATTGGAGGTGATCCCAACTCCAATAATTCTGACTGGTATTTTTAATCCCTCCAACCCAATAGCATTGTTTAGCTCGTATTAAGCCTTCCAAACACTGCTTGCCAGCCTCAGTGATACGGACGCTTTGTTCCCACCAGTGCCTTTCACGTGACTCAATCGTGATCAAAGGTGTTTGACACTGTGCTAGAGGGAGGAGTAACGCGTAAAACATCACGTCTCCTAGGTAAGGAAGAGGTTCTAGTTGTTGATATTGCTCAAACCAATCTTTGATGGGAATTGAACGATTTTGCGAGCTCAAGACCTTTAGTGCTAGGTGTTGTGTCAAGCTCAATCCAGTTTGTGAATTAGGTAACTCTTGCAAATGGCGTTTAAGCACGTTGAATATATTGGGCAAGCAATCCAGGTTATGCTGCTGAATCAAATTAACTATGGAAATAGGTGTCGGTGATGTAATAGCGTGCCAACACCGTTTAGCCTGACTGAATAATTTTGCTGTCACAGGTTTACGGTATCGCCAACAAGAACGAATAGCTTCTTCAGGCAACTGCCCAAAGCCGATGAATCGCTCAGTGCCCGGGAACTGGTTCAACTCAATGACCTCTATCACTTTATTCTCTACATTCTCTAACTGTGTTAGAGCACGAATTAGCATCAATTGATCATAACTGTCATGTTCGACCCAAAAGACGATTCGTTCAAATACATCACTTTGCAACAGATCGAGGTTTGATTGTTCCAATGTGACTATATCTTGAACCGAGTCTTCACGCTTCATCACAGGCAGCAGAGTCTCTACGACATATTGGGCACGAATGGCAAGGAAGTTCTGTGGTGTTGCTGGTATGGGGCCAATACAAAGCGGATCGATCAGGGCTAAAAATGCCCCTTCAAATCTGCTGGCTTTAAGTTGTTGTTGAATGTCGTGGCCACAACGAACGTGTAGCGTTTTTACTTTTGCATCTAGGGGCGGTTTTTGTTCTTTGATGGCTAGTTTGTGCGCTTCTAGCTCTTCGACATGAACTTTTAGTTTACTCCAACTGGATAAGCCCAGTTCTCTTGCGAGTGCATGTTGAACGTCAGCCAATTGAATTGTATTGGGAGCCAAAGATTCTGGTTTGGAGTGAAATCGCTTAACTAACTCCAACGTGGCGTCATCGTATAGGCGGATAGCTTTGAGCCTTTTTTTAGCAATGGATTTTTGCTGATTGATATTGATCGAGAAGCTATTTGTAGAGTTCATATTTCACCTTTCTTATTTCTTCCACACTCGCCTATATAGAAGCTAAAAAGAAGGTAAAAACAGATTGTGCCTGCTAAACCAAGCAGGTGAGGATATTGCCGTGAACCGAGTTCTTTCCGCGAGTGTTGGGGGCTTTAGGCATGAGCAGAGTGATAGTAGGTGGTCGCTATCCTTCGTGCAACCTTTTGTGAGAGTGTAGCGTCACAAAATGGCCGTTTCTCTATGTTTAGGGAGAATCAATAGGCGATAACACTAGCGATTCAACTCAATACCACTGTTGCTAGACTCGAGTTTCTACACTTTTGAGTAAAATACGATAAAGCGCTTGAGTCGCAGGACCACTTTTGGCTCCTTTGGGCAAAGTGAGGTGTAGTGCAACTTGATATTGATGGGAGTGTTCGAGCTCCAATACTTTAATTTTATCGCTCTTTCGGGCTGAGACTAAGTGCGCTGGTAGCCGACAAAACCCAACGCCTTGCTCTACGGCGTGAAAAGCGTGGTCGAAGTTATCGACGGTAATACGCTGACGTGCGCGTAACCAACCCACATCTCTTTTCGTTTTGTCTGAATCACCTAAGTCACGGATGACAATTTGGCTGGTGGTTGCAAAATCGTCGATGGAAACATGCGGCTTTTTAGCGAGTGGATGGTGTGCTGCGATTACAGGCAGCATGGTTGTTACGCCAAATGCTTCGGCAGGGTAGTTGGTTATCGGTAAGTTGATGATTGCGATGTCAGCGAGCTCATTTACGACCATTTCGGTTGTTTTGCTCAGTGACGTTTCAACCACTTGAACGGAGGTTGTGTTGTTGTCCTCCAAAAATTGACTGAGTGGTGCATAAAGCCAACAAGGGTCACAAAGATGATCTACTGCGACCGTGATTTGAGATTCCACCCCACTTTTTAACTGCTCGCTGATGACTTCTAGTTCCCGCGCTTGTTCAAGCATGGATTGTGCACGACGCAGTATGGTTTTGCCGTGCTCTGTCAAACCCGCTTTGCGCCCTCGTACTTCGATAAGTTGAATACCAAGTTGGTCTTCTAACTTCCTCACCGAGTAGATCAATGTGGTATGGCTCTTGTTGAGCAGTAAAGCTGCGGATTGAATGCTGCCTTCTTGATTAATCGCTTGTAGCGTTTGCCATTGTTCTAAGGTCGTTTTTAGTCTCATGAGTCAATTTTTTAGACAGTTAATGGCGAAATTATGAACTTTTCTGTCAGTTTTATAAAGGTAATAATCTTGTCATCGAAAACGAGTCAATAAGAAGAGGAGACTCAAGATGGCGAAATTATTGCAAGTTGATTTTGAATTTCATGGTCCGTTTGGTGACGAGATGTCGAATGCTCTGGTCGACTTAGCTAAGTCGATTAACCAAGAGCCGGGCATGATTTGGAAAATCTGGACGGAAAGCGAAAAAGACAAACTCGGTGGTGGTATCTATCTTTTTGAAGATGAAGCCACGGCGCAAGCGTATCTCGAAATGCATGCCGCACGCTTACGAAAAATGGGCGTAGTCGAAGTACGAGGTCAAATTTTCGATATCAATGTGCCGTTAACGACGCTCAATCAAGGGCCTATTAGAGGATAAGGAGATGATGACCAACCGCACTTTTCTAACCGTTCATGGTGTCGTATATACGGTATTCGCTTTTGCGTTGTTTTTTGTACCAACCATAATGTGGCCGATGTATGGAGTACAAATTAACGACCAGTACGCGCTGTTTTTATCGCAGCATACTTCGATCTTTTTAGGTGGAATCGCTGCGGTGAGTTTGATGTTACGTAATGTGGAATCAGGGCATACTGCGAAACAGCTGTTTAAAGCATTATTGATTACTAATGGCTTAGGGGCAGTGATTACTACCTATGCCGGCATTATCGGAGTATTTGTCGGTTTTGGTTGGAGTGACCCAATATTCTTTGTCTTGCTTAGTTTGATTACGTACAAGCAATTAAGAGTGCAATAGAAAAAGCCCTGCTGTTTCTAGCAGGGCTTTGTCATATTTGGTTTAATTAGCGATCTAAATTCAACTTATGATTCGCTTTTGTACGCGTAGTTATAGTAGCCGTATCCATAGCCGTATGAGTTAGATGCCTTTTTCTCAACTGCATTGAGAATCACACCTTTAACTTCAACGCCTGATTGCTCGAAGCGACCTTGCGCGACTTCAATCTCCTTCAAAGTCGTTTGGTCGAAGCGAGCTACCATCAATGTGGTGCCAGCAAGTGCACCAACGATGCTTGGATCCGTTACTGCAAGTACAGGCGGCGTATCGATGATGACTAGATCGTATTCTTTTGATACTTGTTCTACAAATTCAACAAATCGTGGATGCATCAAAAGCTCTGATGGATTTGGTGGTACTTGACCACGAGTAACCACATCCAAGTTTTCAACTTGACTTGGCTTGATTGCGGTTGCTCGATCAATTTTTCCACTTAGTAAGTCAGATAACCCTTGCTCTGCTGTGAGGCCAAAACATTGCTGTAAATAACCTTTTCGCATGTCAGCATCCACCAAAAGGACTTTTTGACCCGTTTTAGCCGCAACGGCAGCAAAGTTGGTTGATACGAACGTCTTACCAATGGAAGGCGCTGGGCCTGAAATCATTAAGACATTGTTTTTGGCTTCCAACATTGCGAAGTGTAAGCTGGTTCGAAGTCCACGTAGTGCTTCAATTGATAGATCTGCTGGATTGGCATTTGCTAAAAGAAGTAAGTCTTTGTTGTTTTTGCGTTTTAGCTTGTTCGCGACTTCCAATTGTTGTGCCGATTTAGGAACACTTGCATATACAGATATTCCAGTTTGCTCAATTACATCAGGAGAAGTCACTCCACGATGAAACGCGGTTTTTACCAGAACAAATGCGACAGCTACCATGCCTCCAAGAAGAGTAGCCAAAACCACAATCAAAGGTTTTTTCGGTTTAATAGGAACGGCGTAAGATTGTGCATTGTCAATAATACGCACATTACCCACGGTGCCAGCTTTTATGATATTTAGCTCTTGAACTTTATTCAAAAGTTGGATGTAGATTTGCTGGTTTACTTCGACATCACGAGTCATACGCAAGACTTCGCGCTGTGTTTTTGGCAGTTTTTGAACTTGTTTGTTAAGACGCTCTTTCTCTTGCAGTAATGTCTGACGTTTGTCTAACAGCGATTTATAAGCTGGGTGGTCTTGGGTGAATTTTTGACTGATTTCACTTTCTTTAAATGTTAGCTCATTAAGTTGGGCTTCAAGTGCCACCATCACTTTTAGAGTCGATTGTGCTTCGAGATTTAAATCGATAGATTCGTTTTCTTGTCTAAAACTGTTCAATGTATCTTCTGAAATAGTTAGCTTGTCCTTAATCTCGGGTAAATGACCTTTAAGGAAGTTGAGGCTCTGCTCAGCTTCAGCTGAGTTTCTTCTAACATTCTGCAAAAAATAGTTTTGAACAACATCATTTAAAACAAGCTGATTGTGGTCTGGGTATTCACCTTCAATACTTAGAGATACAATACCTGTTTGGCTACCTCTCTCTGAAATAGAAAGTTGTGAGGCTAACTTGTTGATAGCATCTAACTTGCTTATTTTACTTATTGTAAAAGTATCTTCATTTTGAGCATTGAGCTGGTTCACTTTTACACGATAGCCATTCATCTCAATCAGTTGACCAACTGAACCAGAAAGTACCATTTGGTCTTCAAGCATCAAGCTGAATTGACCTTTCTCGATGTCTGTAGCAATCAGTTGATGAGATAATCCTCTAGCCGTTCGAGGTACTTCAAACGTGGTCAAAGAAATGTAGTTTTGAGTACCGTTGATTCGTGCTAGACCTTTACCAACAAAAGGTAAGTAATCAGGAGTGGCAATGGTTGTTAAGTTAAACTTATCAACGGTATCGCCAAGAATCATTCTCGATTTAATTATTTCAATTTCTGTAGTTGCAGATGATTCGGCAGAAAAGAGTTCTCCCATGTCACCGACCATCGCCGAGATACCACCTGAACTCTTCTTTTCGATTTGTATTAACGCGTCGGCTTTGTAAATCGGAGTTGATAGCAACGCGACCGCGATACCTAATGTTGCAAAAAAGAGTGTAATGCTGATGATAAACCATTTCGCGTCTATCAATATGCCGAAGAGCTTGCCTAGGTCGATCTCATCATCAGCAAGAGCAGATGATTGTATTGTTTGGTTAGCCATTATTTTTTATTTCGCCAAGTGATCTGAATTTATATTTTTTTTGCCCATGCATGAGCAGCATTTTCAATCAGAGATAATGCATGCTCAAAGGCTTCTCTACTCTGTCTGTATGGATCTGGAATATCCACGGAACCTATCCAGTGACCAAATAACATTGCTTTACCTCTAGCCTCCGGTACCAGCTCCGTCAAAGCATCGATATGACCTTGTTCCATCACCAATATTAGGTCTTGCTTTGCGCACAACTGAGCGGTTAGCTGCTGTGCTTTGTGGTCTAGCAGGTAGATACCACGTTCTGACGCGACAAGTCTGGCGGTTTCATCTGCTGGCTTTCCGGTTAGGCGACTTTTTTCTACGGCAATACCCGCCGAAGAAATCTGTTTATCTGGGAGTAGTTGCTGTAGTAACCGCTCTCCTGTGGGAGAGCGACAAATATTACCTACACACACGACAAGAATGTTCGAAAACATGTTTTGCTCCTTATAGACAACGTTTGAATGACTTGTTTATGTTCAAACAAGCCCTTCAGAATGCTTTTTCTATGGCCAAGTCCTGACTCGAAGGACGCCTTCTGTAAGTTCATTGAAGCCTGAGATGGTAGGTACTAGTTGTGCAATAACGCGATTCCAACGACTGATAGGCGCCGCAGTGACATAAACGATGTCATACGGTTTCAGAGCAAATTCAGTACCAATAACGAGCGCTGCCGCATCGGAGACATCAAGTTGATATATGTCGCCCAGTGAACCTGCGTCTTGTGACCTCCTAATTACGAATACACCTGTCGCATCCGCTGATATCTGATTAATACCGCCAACGTTGCTCAGAGCTTCCGTAAGGCTCATGCCAGCGCGATCTATTTTCAGTAGTTTAGGATCGTTAACTTCACCCATAACGAAAACCTTTTGTGAATCATTTCTTGGCACATGGATGATATCACCTGGTTGAAGTAGCCTATTTTCAGTGAGGTCGCCTTCTTGCATCAGCGCATAAAGAGATATGTTTTCAACTATGCCGTTTCTTGTCAGTGTTACATTTTTCCAGTCGGCGTTTTCGGCTAATCCACCTGCACGGTTAATTGCATCTAACAAGGTGAGTGGGATGTTGGTGATTGGTTGTTGTCCAGGATTACTTACTTCACCAGTAATGTAGGATTTTTTCGAACGAAAAGCTGCTACGCTGACATCCACTTGAGGACTTTCTATGTACTTTGCTAATCGGCGAGAAATATCAGCACGAATTTGACGAACGTTTTTACCCGCAACTTCAACAATACCTATATATGGATAGAAGATAGTGCCATCAGCATGTACCCAGTTCCCCGCTTCAGCAGAGCTGCGATAAGAACCAGCAGGAATAGTTAGTTCTGGGTGATCCCAAATAGTAATGTTTAGTATATCTCCAGGGCCAACCTCATACTCATAAGAGCTAAGTTGGCGATCTAGTTCAGGGTTGGATTTGGCTTCTATCCCCAAAATTTTAAGTTGAGATACTTTATCAAGTGTAAGTGGAAAAACATTGAAATCAGAAGTGCGACTAACATTGCTGTCTTCGACGAAGTTTTTTCCATCTGTGGAAAGGTGACTACCGGGTACAGTACATCCAGAAAGAAGTACTGAGGAAAGCACTAAACTAGCTAGCTTTTTATGTTTGAAATTCATGTTTTTTCATTCATCTGACGTAAAGAGCGAGTTGCTGGTAGCAACATTCTTTTCCAGAAAAGACTTCACAACATAACCTTATAAGCACCACCTTCTTCTATTTATAAAGTGCTCAATAAGGGATTGATTGCATCTGGAGGCATGAACTCTAATGAATTTCAATGGTTAGAGCAATAGACAGTAATGCAGCAAGTGTCCAAATAAATATCGTATTTTTATGTTTTCACTTACAAGATTTCATATTGCGGATAAAAAACTTGTTCAATTAGCTCAAATTTTGTTTATTAGCTCTATATGTAGTGTTTTCTTTCTAAAATACAACCAAGAAAGTCCACCGACTAATTATCTCGTTGTATTAAATAGGATTATTAAAAATGTGACTCATGTCTCTTTTTGTTTTGTTGTCTTTCGACATGGTCACTTCTTCGCTAACCCCTTCCCATTCAAATACGGAAGGATATGCGGACGTGATTCGCCAGCCAGTTTACTGGTGACTTCTTGCGACCAAGTACTCTGTTTTTGATTGCTCGAACGGTTTGCATAGTAGTTTTGCATGGTTTGGTCATACGTCTGAATATCATCCAAGTTTAGGTCTTGATACTGATTCTCATGCACCACGACATGCTTAGGTAGGCGAGGTTTTACTTCAGGGGCTTGATCTGGATGACCAAGACACATACCAAATAAAATGGCGGTATTTTTAGGTAAACCTAATAATTCGTCTACTTTTGGGGCATTGTTTCGTAAACCACCAATATACACGCCTCCTAGTCCCATCGACTCCGCCGCAAGCAAGCAATTTTGTGCCATGATCCCCGAGTCTACAGCGCCTATTAGCGTTAACTCGGTAAAATCAGCTTGAACATCTGGGTTGATACTGGCATGGCGCTGGTAATCAATACAAAACACCAAAAACTCAGCCGCGCTTTCAACGTACCCTTGATTTCCGGCATATTGAGCTAATAGTGTACGTTTTTCTTTGTCGGTCACGCGGATAATTGAAACGACTTGCAACATGCTTGATGAGGACGCCGCAAGGCCGGCTTGAAGAATGGCATCTAATTGTTCGCCCTCAATCGGTTGTGAGGTGAATTTTCGAATTGAGCGGTGATTGAGAATTGTTTGAATCGTGCTGTTCATGGTGACTTAACATCCCCTGTTACGTGTAAAGGCTGAAGACTCACCTTAGCGACATTTGATGAGTCGGTAAACTATCTCAAAAGAAAAACAATGCTTGGTGCATAAGTGTGAAGACGAATCGAGAATACACCACTCGTTCTGTTTGAGAGCGTATATACTGTTTTTAGAATCAATAATTTAAATGCAGTGGAAAATATGAAAGAACTCATTGTTCATACAGTTACGGTGTTTATGGGCTTCTTTGCCATCATGAACCCTATCGCCAATATTCCCATCTTTTTGAGTTTAACTGCTGATGAAGATAAAGAAACCATCCGTTCCATTGCGCTCCGCTCGGTTTTTATTGCATTTATTATCATCGCGATATTTTCTATTGCCGGTAAGTTAATTTTTGATTTGTTTGGTATCACGCTTTATGCATTGCGAATAACAGGCGGTATTTTGGTGTTTTTGATAGGTTTTAACATGCTTCAAGGTGATTCGACGCATCAGAAAACCAAAGAGAAGGCGTATTCACCAGCTCAGCAACGGGCGGCATTGAGTATTGCAGTGTCTCCACTGGCGATGCCAATATTAGCTGGGCCTGGAACGATTGCTACCGCGATGAACTTTGCGACAGCGGGTGGTTTCGATCAAACCATTATTACTATCGTTTCTTTCGCTGTCCTCTGTGTGATCACCTATGTACTGTTTTTATTTGGAGACAAATTGGTCAAAGCGGTTGGACCAAGTGCTCTAAATGTTGTGACTAAAATGATGGGCTTAATTCTAGCGGTTATTGGTACTCAAATGTTCATTGATGGCGCGGGCGAAGCCTATAAAACGGTTTTCTCCTAGATTTCTCTTAGACCTTGCCACCTTGGTTAAGCCCGCAATTACATTTCTAACGGGTACGGATTTTTTGAACTTTAGTTTTCATTTTCTAAGAGAGAAATAAATAGACTTCACCTATTTCAATAATAAGAATATTCAATTGTTGTGATTGCACGAATTTCATTACTCTTTTGGCAAGGAGAATGGGGGAAATATGGCAACAAAAGCAATTGTAGTAGAAGGTGGCGCGATGCGAGGCGTCTTCGCAAGCGGAGTGTTAGATGCGTTTTTAGAGCAGAGTTATAAACCGTTTGATTTTGCAATCGGTGTATCTGCTGGTGCATCAAATTTGATTGGGTATTTGACCGACTACCCGCATCGCAGTATTAACGTCATTACTAAGCTGGCCACAAGCAAACGCTTTTTTGACCCGACTCGCTTCGTTAAAGGTGGGGACCTCATCGATGTGAAGTGGCTGTTTGAAGAATCTAATCGCTTGTATCCCGTCGATGAAAATAAACTGTTTAATGGCGTTCCTTTTCTCGCAGCGACAACAAATGTAGATACAGGGCAGGCAGATTATTACCGCGTGACACGTGATAATTTTCACCATGCGATTGAAGCGACAACAGCATTACCGATTGCCTACAAGCATACCCCTTGTTTTTCTGGCGGTTGTTATACCGATGGTGGGGTCGCTGATTCTATCCCAGTGCGTGAGGCTTATCGTCGAGGGGCTCGCGACATAACCGTAGTACTCTCTCACCCACTGAATTATGCCAAAAAGCCAGTTAAGACCACATGGCTGATGAAGAAACTTTTTGCGGAGCACCCCAAAATGGCGGATGCGATGTTAAGACGTGCAGATAACTATAATCAATCATTAGAGTTTATTCGTAACCCTCCACCAGGAACACATGTTAGGGTGATTGCCCCACCAGATAATTTTCATGTTCAGCGCTTATCAATGCGACAATCCGTTTTACTAGAAGGGTATGAAATGGGGCTGATTGAGGGGCGAGCGCATCTCACTAGTTTATCTGGTGTTCATGGTTTAGACCGGGAAAATTGTCATTTTTGCGTTTGATTATAAAAGAGCCTCATAGTGAGACTCTTTTGCATAACGTTCAAAGGGTGATTTAGTTGACTTTATCCCAAGCCATCTCCCAGTGTGAACCTATTCCAGGCTCGTAATGGTTTGCGCTTTCTTTCCACTGCATACAGTAACCAGAGTATGGGAAAGGTTTACATTGATAAATGCCCCCGTCGCTGGCAAGCACTTTTGTGCCCGCCGTGTAGCTAGATAGTCCTTCAGGGAAGACAAAATCGTACTCATCAGATGGTGGTGGAGTAACTGACTCTTCTTTTAAGTGAAAGTCGAGTGTTTGCTGATCCACCAAGTTGCCATCTTTATCCTTAATACGTGTTACGAGCATATGGTGACCCGGCTCCGATTTACTTAAAGCGAGCGATATCGCCTCTACCGAGCCGTCTTTCATTTCGTTTGCCCAACTTGCAAGTGGTTCGCGATGGTGATTGTAAACGGTGAGTTCTGCATTTAAATCGCCTTCAGCAGTTAGTGTCAGATCCAACGTTGTCGGTGTTGACTCAATGATATACTCGTCTGCTAAGCCATCTACTGTGAGTGAGTATTCTGGAACAGGAGTTTCAATGTTATAGCCGATCTCTACTCGCTCAAGGCCGCTATTTGCTTGCAGATACACCGGATTAGTACCATAAACAGGAGTGAATTTATCCTCTGCATACTGCCCGGCTTGCAGTTTTGCTTGTTCTTGGTTTAGCTTAGTCGCGAGTGCGTAAGACCAGTTTTTCGCTTGGCCCATTGCTGCATCGGTAATTTCTAGTTCAGTTCTATACGCCACGTTTTCACCTGCTTGATCAAATACGCGTGTATAAACCGAATCCCCAATATTTAAATCCATTGTAGGAATAATTTGACCGCCTTGCTTCCAATCTGGAATAACGGGACTGCCACCATCAAATTTCACATCGATCACGTTATAAAATGAGGCTGCAGTGTCGCCAACATCCCATACTGCCAGGATGACATGGTATCCCTCGCGAGTAGGCACATTACATTGATGGCTTACCTGTTTCGGGGGTTGAACCATATTGCCGTCGACGACACAGAAAGGAGTTAGATCAAAAGAGTCTCGTGATAGTGAAGCGTTTGGGTTCCAATCAGGCTTGGTGATGTAATATTTCCAGTCGCGCGTCACGTGGTTAGCGGTAAATGTCCATTCAAAAGTTTGTGTACCTGCTTGAATAGGGCGTTTTACCCAACGGTCGGCAGTTTGCTCATCAAGGGCAGCTGCTAAAGCGGTTTCGGCACTCGCTATTTTACCATCGCGAGGCCCTGTTTCGGGAAAGCCATCAGGGCCTTCAACGCTTTGCGGTTCATATTGAATCGCACCGCAGTTATTATTTTTTTCGTTAGTATCTGGCGATGGATACTTACATAGTGCCGAGCGACTTGCAGCGACACCACCATTGGTTTCTGATACATAACCGTGAGCCGCAGCACCTGAGCTAATGCTTGCAAGTGCTAACGCGAGTACGGATTTGGTTGGAAATGATTTCATCACATGTCCTCTGTTATGACTGACAAACTAATGTCACACCCCGGCGCATGCTGAGCATAAAGCAACGCTACAGAAATTGGACTTCTGTAACACTGAGTCATGGTAACCCCGCTATCATGAGCATTCTTTTAGATTTTTAAATGCTGACAGACCGGAAGCTTTGCGTCCCACCCTTTCGAATGGTTTGCCGAAATGTGATTGAGCAGCCAAAATTTAGCTTAAGAATTTACATGTGGAAAAGTAAACGTCACTGACATGGAATCCTGTTCTCAAATTGAAAGATAACGATATCTTAACCTCGTCAATATTATGCAGTATCGTATTGCAAGATATTGATTTTAATTTTGTTTTTATCTTATTAATAATCATGGAGAATGAGTGGAGGTTTGTTGGGGATAAATGGAGAGGAATCGTGCTAATGGTGGAAGAAGTTCTGTCTAAAGGGCGGAGTGTACCGCCCTCTGGATGGTGTTATTTCGGCATTATGACAGTATCAATCACGTGAATGACACCGTTTTTAGCTTTCACATCGGTTGCGATGACATTTGCATCGTTAACCATGACTTTATCGCCCATGGTTTTAATCATCACATCTTGCCCCTGAACCGTAGTCGCTTTGTCTAGCTTAACAACATCGGCAGCCATCACTTTCCCTGGGACGACGTGATAAGTCAAAACAGATACTAACTTGTCTTTGTTTTCCGGCATTAAGAGCATGTCGACTGTGCCGTCTGGCAGTTTTGCAAAAGCGTCATCCGTTGGTGCAAAAACAGTAAATGGGCCTTCCCCTTTGAGAGTGTCAACCAGGCCCGCTGCTTTCACCGCAGCAACAAGCGTATTGAAAGAGCCATTTTCAGCGGCAACGTCGACAATATCGGCTTTCATCATGCCATGCTCATGAGCCTGAACGGGAAGCATAAAAGATAATGTCGCCATCAGTGTCGCCGCGATAACTAAGATACGTTTGAACATAATGTGTTCCTTACTAGTTGAGGGTACAACGGGTTCCCTGGAGTGTGTTTGCATTTGTACGCATCGTGATTGAAAGATGATCATCGCGTCCTACTTTCTTTTGAGGGTCTAACATGTCGCGCAAGAATTCGTCTGCCTTCTTGTTTCACATCGGCTCGTTTCCGCCACGTCCATAAGCGCTCTCTTGCTGCCTTAGCTGCATTGTCTGGTGCGATAATAGGTGCAAGGTAACGGCTATCTGGCTGCAATTGATACATGACAGCTTCCATCTGGGTCATTGTCCAGGGCTCGAATAAAAGAGGGGGAGGAACCATTTGTAACTCAGGTACCCACTTGTAGATGAACGTACCGTTAGGATCATGTTCTTGGGCTTGCTTGATCGGATTATAAATACGGATTGTGTTAGTCCCGGTTACTCCTGCTTGCATTTGGAATTGTGGGTAATGAATTCCAGGCTCAAAGTCGAGAAACAGTTGCGCTAAATGCGTTACACCTACTCGCCAATCCATGTTCATGTGGTGAGTAAGAAAGCTAACCAGCATGGCACGCATGCGAAAGTTAATGTAACCAGTGTGGTGCAAACAGCGCATGCAGGCATCAATCAAAGGTACGCCAGTATGCCCGGATTTCCATGCTGCTAACTTTTCTTCATCGAAAGTACTACTTTGTTTAATCAATGGTTCGTAAGCCCGATTAACGCAGTAAAACTCCATGTCGTATTCCGATTCGAATTTTTGGATGAAGTGACAGTGCCAATGAAGCCGTGAAGACAATGCAATTAAGCTGCGACGAAACCCAGCGACTTGCCAGTGTTTCAAAAGGTATTGATACACTTCACGCAAAGATATGTTACCCCAAGCGAGATATGGAGAAAGTCGAGTACAGGCTGTGCGTGAGGCTGTGGGACTAGAAATGCTTCGATAGTAATCACGACCTCGACGATGGAAAAAGTCCTCTAGTGTTTTCCAAGCGAGCCGGCTTCCTCCCGTTTGCATTCCTTTGCATTTTGATAGCCAGGATGATGGTGGCGAAAACGAACAGCCGAGAGCTTCTGCATCCAATGAATGCAATAAGTCGGTTTGGAGCTCAATAGGGCTTATTGAGGCTCTCATGACAGAGTCCCAATGTTTGTCCCAACCTTGCCGGTTTATTGCACCTCTGATTACAGCACCGTGTTCGAATTCAAACCAGTCGATGTTCTGCTCATACAGCCAAGCGGCAACTTGTCGGTCTCGTTCAAAGGTGCAGTTGAGTCCTATTTCTTGGTGAGAAAAAACAGCGTTGATTTGATATTGCGCTTGAATTGATTGGAAACATGCTAAGGCATCGTCAAACAGCACCGTGATTCGATGCCCATACGCTTTGAGCGTTTCATCCATGTCTTGCAGTGATTGCCAAACAAATCGCCAGTGGCGCTCAGAATAGTGTGGGTTGTTCAATAGCAATGGTTCAACAATATACAAAAGCACAGTTGGGTGCTTTGTTGATAATGCTTGAGTTAGTGGTTGATGGTCAGTCAGCCTTAAATCTCGCTTTAACCACACGACATTGATTGTTTGCATCGGAATCCTCTTTGTTTCCGATGTTGTACGCAAGTAAACCGAAGAAATCTCATCCAATGATCGGTTTTATTCCACAAAACGTAGACATAACTTTTAGGGAGGTGACACATGGCAATAGCATTGAGTAAGTTACAAAAATACTTCTATGTGGACAAATTGGTCATTCATTCGCTTGATCTCGCATTGTATCAGGCATCTGTTGTGATTGATGGAGAAGCGCAATTTATCACTGATGACAACGGTATCTTTTTGAGGGCTCATTCCCTGATCGAGATGCAAAAGAAGTGCAGGAATATCAAAGCAAATAAGCAGGTTCTAGTGCATCAAAGTGCTTATGATGAAATGGTGGGGCTACCCGAAGGCAAAAGAGACAATCAACTAGAGGTATTGGTGAGGGATACAAAATTGTATTGAAAGAGTATTGGTGCGCAGTAAAAGCGAGCCACCTTACGGCAGCTCGCTAAATATAAGGAGAGTTAGGCTTAGTCTTGTTTACGCTGCGCTTCTTTTTGCGCGTACTTAGCGGCACGTCGGGCTTCTCTTTGCTTGGCACTTTCACCACCAACATGCTGCTCGCCTCGCTGCTCTGCAAGAACAACTTGTTTTTCACGCTCGCGGAATCGAGCAATTTGTTCTTCTGAGTGTGTGCCGTGACATTTTGGACAGCTCACGCCTTGCTCGAACAATTCTGACTGTTTGTCTTCTTCAGTGATCGGTAGACGACAAGCGTTACATAAATCGTAATCTGCTTTTTCTAGCTGGTGGTTCACTGCAACACGACCGTCAAATACGTAACAATCGCCTTCCCACATGCTCTCTTCTTGAGGAACTTCTTCAAGATATTTAAGAATGCCGCCTTCTAGGTGGTAGACCTCATCAAAGCCCTGTTCTTTCATGTAAGCCGTTGATTTTTCGCAGCGGATACCACCGGTACAGAACATCGCAACTTTCTTGTGTTTTGCCGGGTCCATGTTTTCTTTTACATAGTCTGGGAATTCACGAAAGGTTTCAGTATTTGGGTTTACAGCGCCTTTGAATGTCCCGATCTCGATTTCGTAATCATTACGTGTATCGACAACAAACACTTCAGGATCAGCAATAAGATCGTTCCACTCTTGAGGTTTCACGTAAGTACCCACTACGTGGCGAGGGTCTATACCTTCAACACCTAATGTTACGATCTCTTTTTTCAGTTTCACTTTGGTGCGATTGAATGGCTGGGTCTCAGAATACGACTCTTTGTATACGGTGCTAGTCAAACGAGGTTCGTTGTTTAGCCACTCCAGTAGCGTATCAATACCTGCACGATCAGATGCAACAGTACCGTTGATACCTTCACTTGCCAGTAGTAATGTTCCGCGAATATGGTGTTTTTCCATCAACGCAAGTAATGGCTCGCGTAGCTCTTGATAGTTATTCAGCTCAACAAACTTGTACAGCGCACAAACTACATACTGACTCATGAGGTTTCCTTTAAAAATACAGGTGGTCAACGACCTTAAAATTTTAGCGGCACGAAGTATACCTGACTAAACTAGTCGGAAATACGGACAAATTATACGGATATTATGAGTAGGCGGGGCCTGGCGGTCTTTGATAGGGGGAGCATGTCCGCAGGTGAAGCCGCTATGTGTTCAAATTATAAGCATTAATTATAGTGAGTTAGGTAGGTTGGAGCCGATACTTTTGGCTTAAATTTATGCTGTTATTCTGTTTTAGGCCCTTCAAAAAAGTTAGGCGCAAGAAGCACCAAATAATCACCGGAGTCATTGACAAGGAAAGGACATGTCGCAGTTTTATACATGAGGTGGTGAGGGATAAAGGTTTAGGGACAAAGAGTGAATGACTGATCGCCATTGTTCATAAACCGCTATAAAACGCCTTTTCACCACATACTGAAAAGGCGTTTTTCTAACGTCTGCCGTGCTTATTTCAACGTAGCTGCGGTCTGTTTTCCCATGGCAATGAGCCTGTCGAGAATACGTTTACCGTCGGCACGTAAACCGTTGTGCTCGTACTCATTGGTGATCCACGCTTTTGAGTTTGGTATAAACGCGAGCGTCTCTCGGCTGATATCCATTTCAACAAACATATCATCGGCGTAAACGGCGCAACTGACAGGCACTTTGTTTTGAGCCAATTGTGTTTGATCGTACAGCGCAGCCCAATCTTCTTTCGCGGCTAATATTTCTGCGGCGTCTTTTAGTGGTTTGAGGTTGACGTATTGGTCGAACATCCACGGGAAGACCATTTCCCCCGTAAAGTAAAATGGCTGGCCAGGTTCATAATTAAACTCTGGTCGGGTTTGGCGAACACGGTGCGCACTCCAATTCGACGCAAAGCCTTGGCAGTATATCGATTCATGCAAAATGGCGTAGATCGGGTTGGTTTGGAAGTTTTGCTGCGCCAACATATCGTTCAAGAACTCATAGCGAAGTTGTGGTTTGCCGTCCACTTCAATCAACGCGCTTTCTAGCCAATAGTAAGTCTGCAAGAAAGTATCACTCACACCAAAGTTGATGCCGATTTGTTGAAATTGCTCCACCGTGAAGCGTTGACCATTTGGTAGGTACTCTTCATTTTCCAGCAAGTGATTCGCAATGTTTTGGCAAAGTTGTTGCGCACTTGGAAATTGTTGGAAGAACGCTTGGTTTTTCTCCATGGTGCGTTTGAAGGTGGCTTCATACACATCGTCGGCATGACGCGAGACTGATGGCACGCCACCTGTGATGTAGCTTTGTAGCAAGCTGTCTGGGAACAAAGACAAATAGGTGAGGGAGCAAAACCCACCAAAGCTTTGACCTAAGATCGCCCATTTTTCGACGCCAAATTGCTCACGAATGTATTCCGCATCACGAACAATGTTGTCTGCGCGGAAGTGGCTCAAGTAGTCTGCTTGTTGCTGCGGTGTGAAATGAGCCAGAGTCTGATGATTAATCACCGAACTATTGCCCGTACCGCGCTGGTCGAGAAGCAAAACTCGGTACTCTTGCAGGGCGCGTTTTACCCAGTCATTATTGCCGTTTTGACGTGGAGAGGGAAAGCCAGGCCCGCCCTGAAAGTAAACCAACCAAGGTTTGGTCGATTCTTCATCGCCAACTAGGCAAACCGAACGGGCGAAGACTCTAATGGTGCCTTTGCTTGCGTCTTGGTAATCCAGAGGAACGGTAAAACTGTGGGGAGTGTAATGCAATCCTGCGTCGATAAATGATTGAGCGTTCATTGTTATCTTTATTTCCTTATTGAGGGGTAGCGCTACTTTACTGCGAATGGCGCGAAGAACCAACGCTATTTCCCAATTGCCTCTTCAGTTCTATACCTTGGTCAAATCAATGTAAGTTCAAGAAAATGAAACGATTAGCGACTGGTGCAACTGGTTGAGTGAGCTATGCTCAATAGAGTTGCGACAAAGTAAGAGCATGGAGGAAGTCGGATGAAAGTGTCACTGGCTCGATGGACAATTGTGACTTGTTTAATAAGCGTACCTACTTTTGCCGTTGTTACGCCCAACCCACCTCAGTTACAGGCAAAAGGCTACGTATTAATGGACTTTCAATCCGGTGCCATTATTGCCGAGTATAACGGGCGAGCAGGCCTTGCTCCGGCGAGTTTAACCAAGTTGATGACCGCTTATGTAGTTGGACAAGAAATCAAAGCGGGGCGTTTGAAATGGGATGATGTTGTCACCGTGAGCGAAAACGCGTGGTCGGCCAAGTTTCCCGGTTCTTCTAAAATGTTCATCAAACCGAAAGATGAAATTAGTGTTGCGAACTTAATGCGCGGCGTGATCATCCAATCAGGAAATGACGCGTGCGTTGCACTGGCTGAGCATGTTGCAGGCAGTGAACGCGGCTTTGTTGCCTTGATGAATGGTTGGGCGGAGAAATTAGGACTGCAAGACACCTATTTTGTGAACTCCCATGGTCTTGATAGTGATGGCATCCAAACCTCACCAACCGATATGGCAAGACTCATGCAGTCGATCATCAGCGATGTTCCTGATGTGTACGCGCTATACAGTGAGAAAGTCTTCAAGTGGAACGACATTACGCAGTACAACCGCAATAAGTTGTTGTGGGACAATTCCATTGATGTCGACGGGGGAAAAACCGGCTACACCAGCAATGCCGGATACAGCTTGGTGAGCTCGGCCAAAGAAGGAAGAATGCGCCTTATCTCGGTGGTGATGGGTACGCCAAGTAAACAGGCTCGGATCAGCCAATCGAAGAATCTACTCAGCTATGGTTTTCGCTTTTATGACACCAAGCAAGTTGCTAAACAGGGGGAAGTTGAGTCTAAAGTTCGCGTTTGGAAGGGAAATGCTAATCAAGTTGAGGCGATCTTTGCTAAAGATGCCTATCTCACTCTGCCTCGTTCAATGACGGCTGGGCTTGATAAGAGTGTGGTGTTAAATGAACCGTTGATTGCGCCGATCGCGCAAGGAGATGAGATTGGTAAGGTCGTTTGGAAAAGCGATGACAGTACCGTGGCGAGTTATCCCTTGGTCAGCAGCCAAGCGGTAGAAGAGGGCTCGTGGTTCGCTCAGCTTTGGGACAGTCTGGTGCTGTGGGTGAAATCGTTCTTTAACTAGAATAAAAACGAGCAGAAGTGTCTTTCTGCATTTTTTTGTTGATGGCCGCCCAGCTAAACGCTGGGCGGTGTTTTATTTAACGGTTTATTCCGACAAGGTGATGATTGGTAAATCGTCCCAAATCTTACTTTCATCCGATGCGCCACCGGAGAAGTTCCAAGGGCCTTTGTCTTGTTCTAGCGGACGGTAAGTTGCCGAAAGGCCGTCTAAGTCCCAAGTCGTGACATAGAAGCGGATACCATCGAGCGAATCTGGGCGGCCTAGTGCATCGCTAGCAAAGTCCATTGAAATGGTGTTGTTGGCTTTGTCTACTGTCACTGTTGGTGCTGGCGTTACGGCTTCTCCCCATGTCGTCGCGTTTGCGCCTTGAGTGTTGTAAATCGAACTTTGCCAGCCGAAGACCACGGCATTGCGACTCCATGTTCCGCTTGGCATAGAAGCGTTGATCTTAGGCAGTTCCGTTAGGTTGGTTGCCGCTTCTTCCGGTAAATCAATGAAGATGGTGAAACCAACGTGGTCAAAGCCGTTTGGTGGCAACCAAGTATCGGTGATCTTGTCCATAGTGAAGGTCAAGCGCACGTTACTGCCGACGGTAAATACCTCAGCTTTGTTGATTGCGAGTTGGCTGTTATCTTTATCGAACGTTGGATCCGTTGGTAGCGAGTAGTTACCGTTAGGACCGCCCATGCCATCTTGCGCATCGCCTGCGTCATCAATAGTGTCGTCTGGCGTGTTTGACCAGCTTAAGTCCGACACAAAGTTTACATCTTCAATGCCTGCTTTCTTCTCCGTGGAGTAAATCGCGAAGCGGTGTTGCTGTTCGCCAATCGCAAAGTGACGGGTAGATAAAGTCACGCTGAACTGACCGTCAGCGCCCACGGTAATGGCCTGTGCGGTTTCTAGATTACCGTCCACGACAAGGTTCAATTTCTCGTTTGCGTTAGCAGTACCAGTAATCACGATGTCATCAGTGATGGTTTGTCCTTCCCAATCCTGTGCCAGTTGGATGTTGAGAACTGGGGTCTCTACCGATTGGATGTCGTTAGTTTTCGAGTAAATCACGGCAGATTTGGCTGGTAGCTCAAGGGTTACGTGACCGTTTTCATCGGCGATTAACTGTTCTGGAGCTTCTGCCCAGTTCGACATGATTTGTTGTTGGAAAACGGTGCCGCCCGCTTGCTCTACATCGAGTTGGTTCATCAACATTGGGGAGTTAGATGTGTTCATTACCACTAAGACTTCGTCGTTATCCAAAGTGCGGGTAAAGGCGAACACACCTGCACCAGCTTTATCGCTGCCAATGACTTTCATTTCGCCGCGTGTCATGACTTTGTTTTCAGTGCGTAGCTTGGCAAGTTCTTGAATAAACAAGTACATCTCACTGTTTTGGTCGAATGAATCTACGTAGTCGCCGTCTTCACGGTAACCGCCAGCAAACATCGCATCGCGCGCCGCTGACATCGCCTGCTCTGTCCCTTGGTAAATCACAGGGATACCCGGCACAGCCATCATTGTGATCAGCGCTTGCTTCATATCATTGACACTGCCTTGTGATAGAAAACGTGGCATATCGTGGTTATCAATGAAGTTCGGCATGATGTATGGATTCGGGAACATCGCCATCATTTTTTCAAGACGGAAGCGTAGGTAATCGGTCGGTTGTCCTGCTGCAAACACGCGAGTCATGGTTGCTTGCAATGGGAAGTTCAACACCGAGGTTAACTGCTCCGGCGAGCCGCTTTCGCCGATGTAAGTCAGCATCTTCTCTTCGCCTTCTGTGTTGTAAGGCGTAGATGTTTCGAAGACTTCACCAAAGGTCAGGAAGTTATCGCGACCAGTATCAACCGCTTGAGTCATCACACCATCGTCGGCGTGCAAGAAGTCGTTCCAGAAATCGTGCTCAACAAACTTCACGGTATCGATACGGAAACCGTCAACGCCGACTTCGCGAATCCATTTTCGGTAGCTCTCTTTTAGATAAGCGCGTACTTCAGGATCGGACGTATTAAGGTCATCCAAATCAGAGAGCTGCCAGGTTTTTTCTTGTACCGGATCGTTGTGGTCGGTGATGCTTGGCGTCCAGTGGTAGCTGCCTGTGCCATCTTCTTTACACTCATTCTTGTTGAGCGGGTAAGGCAGTTCTTGTCCTGCTGGTAGCGCATTTTCAATCAAACGGAAACCTTGGCAAGGTAGGCTAGGATCGTAATTGTATGGGTCATCGTAAGTGAAGAAGTTACCTACGTGGTTGGTCACGATGTCTTGAATCAAGAACATGTTACGAGCGTGCACTTCGCGTGCTAACGCTTGGTAGCTTTCCATGTCACCAAAGTGCTCATCCACTTTTTGGAAGTCACGCGCCCAGTAACCGTGGTAGCCACCATAGTTTTGTTCTGCATCCCACCATTGGTTTGCCACTGGCGGAGTAATCCAGATAGAGGTTGCGCCTAGGTCTTCGATGTAGCCCAGTTTGTCGCTGACACCAACCAGGTCACCACCACTGAATTTTTTGTCTGAGGTAGGATCGTACTCATTCTGACCTTGATCGTTAAGCGTGTTGTCGCCGTCGTTAAAACGGTCGATCATCAAGAAGTAAATGATCTGGTCTTGCCAATCAGGAGATGCCACGTGGCTTCCTGTATCGATTGGTGTGGTTTCGTCGCTTCCACAGCCAGAAAGAGCAAGTGCGATCGCTAAAGGAAGTATTTTTATTTTATTCATTGAGTTAGGTAGAGTTTCAAACACGGTCTTTGCCTCCGTTATGCAGCAATGCAGAAACGATAAAGCAAAGGTTTGAAATTGAGAGTGTCATTTCACGCCAAAAAAGACGTGAAATGATGTCACGAAGAGACGATTTTGATCTGACCGACAGTTTTAATTGATCGGTTGCACAATAGGATATTGTATCGGGTAATGCTCTTTCGCGAGCTCGTTGTCGGATTCATCATAAAGGCGGAAACGGCACTGCTTTGCAGTTTGAGTGAGCGATAATTGCAGCACCCAACAAGCATAATGTAGCGAGTGTTGGGTCAAGCGCATTACGTGAGGTGTAGGGGCATCATCGACGTAACAGTCAATCCTCGCAACGTTTTCAAGTCGGCATGCCAGTTCGACAAAGAGCGTGTATTGCGCCCCAATATTAATAAGCTGCCGAGTCGGGACAATGTATTCCGTTGCGCCAATTAAAAGCCCCTTGGAGACCACGTAATCACGCTGGTGGTTGTTATCAATGTAGCGCTCACCATCGACTTCATAACACAGTCTAAAGGTCAGTGGATGTGCGACAGGAAGCTCTGTTGTCGCCCATAGTTCGGTGCCATTATTCAAAAAACGCTCGAAGAAGGCTGGGTAGCGACGCCACGTGCCATCACGGTCTCGACATTCAACGGAGACCACTTTTTCAAACGCAATATTATCCACTTCCATCCAGATTTTACCGACGGGTTGGTCAATGTCGTTATCGGCTAAAGTATTCGCTTTGGCGTAGTACAAGCGGATGGGTTGGTTGTTGAGATGAGTGCGGTTATCTAAGCACTGCTGGCGATATTGCATGGGTGAAAACGGATACCAACGACGAAAAGTGCGGTGAAAGTTCGAAGGTTCTTCATAACCAAGTTGATAGGCGATTTGCTGCGTTGTGAGTTGGGTGTCGGCAAGCAAAGTGAGTGCTTGCTTTCTTTTAGCGAAATCAACGCATTGAGAGTAGCTCATTTGCTTTTCTTGCAGTCGACGTTGCAAGGTGCGTTTGGAGACGCCCAGTTGCCTTGCCGCTTGCTCTAACTTGAGCGCGTAATTACTGTTTTTGATGAACAAGGCGTTCAAAACACTCAGCAATTCTGGCTGTTCAATTGGTTGGTGAGAAAGCAGCAAATAAACATGTTTCACCAGTTCAAACACGCTTGAACTGGTTTTAGAATCTCGCGTTTCCCCTAGAAAAATATCGGCCGCGAGTGGATTGCTGGCTTGAACTTGTACTTGTATTGATTCACTTAGCTCAAGCGTCTCCAACTGCATTTTGAGCAAGCCAAACACCGACTCCGCCCAATTTGGCATATCGGCTGTTCTGCATTCTACTTGCAGATGGATTTGGGCATCACCATGTTGAAATGTGACGTACAAACGGCGGTCGAATAATGAGACACTTTTACTCCACCAAAGCAGCCCTTCCTGGAGGTTAGGCGCTTCTTTCAACATCATGCATTGCAAGGCCACCAACTTCTCAATGTGCCAATATTCGCCGGCAATTCGAAGGTGATTGTGACCGAGCTTTTTGCACAGAAAGGATGTAATAACGTTATCTTGAGGCAGCATGAGTTGAGTTTGGTTGCGAGCAAACATGCATTATTGCCGAAAAGATGAAGAAATTCAGTGAGAACGCTCAAAGCCTTTCTTATCGTTTTATTTTCAAATTTATTTTGAAAATGTTTTTAATCGAAATCGGTTTTTCCCTTTATCTCATGAGGTTATGCTGTTACACAGCTTAAATTCATTAATTGGAGAACCTCATGGATATCGTACAAGCTGCAAAATCTCGTTACTCAACGAAAGTGTTTGACTCAACGCGCAAGCTATCTCAAGAAAAAATCGACGCAGTTAAAGAGCTGATTCGTTTTAGTCCATCGAGTGTGAACTCCCAGCCTTGGCATTTCATTCTGGCAAGCACAGAAGAAGGCAAACAGCGCATCGCTAAAGCGGCGCAAGAGAATTACGCGTTTAACGCGGCGAAGATTCTCAACGCTTCTCACGTATTGGTGTTTTGTGCGAAAACAGGCATTGATAACGACTACATTGAAGCGCTAATGGTGCAAGAAGAAAAAGATGGTCGATTCCCAACTGAAGAAGCGAAAGCGGCTGTGCGCGGTGGTCGTAGCTACTTTGTGAACATGCACCGTTTTGATCTGAAAGATGCAAACCATTGGATGGAGAAACAAGTTTACCTCAACGTAGGTACGTTGCTGTTGGGTGCTTCGACGCTAGAAATTGATGCAGTGCCAATTGAAGGGTTTGATCCAAAAGTGCTGGATGAAGAATTTGGCTTGCGTGAAAAAGGTTACACTAGCGTTGTAATCGTGCCGCTTGGCTACCACGCGGAAGATGACTTCAACGCGAAAACGCCAAAGTCTCGCTGGGACGCAGAAACCGTATTCACCGAGATCTAATTCAAGCTTACTTGCAGGTTACGTAGAACCCTGTAATCAATATATAAATCGCAAAAGAGTGATAAAACGATGATCCACTTAGTCGCAGAAGTTAAAGCCTATCCAGACCGTAAGGATCAGGTGGCGAATTTGCTTTCTGGTTTACTAGAGCCAACTCGCAAAGAAGAAGGCTGTTGCCAATACGAGTTGTATCTCGACGAAAAAGTTGAAGGCCTATTTATATTCCAAGAAATTTGGGCATCGCAAGAGGCCTTGGATAAGCATTTGCAAAGCCCGCACATGGCGACGTTTCTTGAAACATTGGAAGAGAACGATTGGGTTGAATATACCCAGATTCGTCCTCTTCGATTTATCGCCTAATGACAGAAGGTTGCCAGCACGTTGGCGCGTTGTTGGCAGCATTTTTGTTGGATAAAGTCGCGGAAAGTCCGAATCGTTGGCGTTAGTAAGCGACGATCGGCACACACCATGTAGAGTGGCACTGGGCCGCAATCCCACTCTGGTAACACTCGCACCAATCTTCCCTCGATTAAGTCTCGGCTGATGTCCATCAACGATTTATTCGCAATGCCTTTGCCTTTGATCGCTAACCGATGTGGCAAGTCACTATCGTTGCTCATCAAGTTACCGCTGACCACGACTTGTTCTTTCTCGCCGTCACGCGTGAGCGTCCATTTGTTGTAGACCGAATCCGCGACCATATAGCACAAACAGTTGTGTTGCGTTAAATCGGCAGGAGAGGTGAGTTCTGGATGTGTGGCTACGTACTCTGGCGATGCACATAAGATCCGTTCGTTTGACCCACACAAAGCCAACACGACCAGATTGGAGTCGGCCGGCTCGCCGTAGCGAATCGCAATATCGACAGGCTTGGTGTACATATCCGTCAAGCTATCGGACAGCTCTAGTTTTATGGAAACATTTGGGTAGAGATCGATGAACTCATCCACCCAATCGAGCAACATATTGCGACCAAAATCGGAGGGCGCAGTAATGTGCAGTTGACCAGATAACTCGCCACGCGCACTTGAGATCTGATCCAACCCCTCTTGCAATGTTGCCAACGCTTGCGTGGTTTTGTCTAAAAACAGTTCGCCCTCTGAGGTTAAACGCAGGCTTCGGGTAGAACGCACAAACAGCGGGAAACCGATTTGCCCTTCAAGACGCTTAATCGATGCGCTAATGGCGGCAGGTGTCATGTCCATGCTGTTAGCGGCTTTTGAAAAGCTGCCTTGGCGCGCGGTTTCGACAAAAATATTGAGGTCGTTGAGGGCTTTCATTGTGAAAAGGGCTTTTAAGAAGTTTGGGCTACTATAGGGGAGAGTCGTAGGCCAATTCAAGGTTAAAACATTAGGTTGCACGGCGAGTTTGAGTTAGATTAGCGCGCAACTTCACTTTACCGGATCAATAGCATGAGCCAACAGCAGCCGAATAACCCACTTCACGGGTTGAGTTTAGAGAAAATCGTCACCCGACTAGTTGAACACTTTGGTTGGAATGGCATGTATGAGCGCGTTCGTGTGAACTGTTTCAAGAAAGATCCTTCAATCAAATCGTCGCTGAAGTTCCTGCGCAAAACGCAATGGGCGCGGGACAAAGTCGAAGCGCTGTACATCGAGACGTTCTGCTAACCGCTCTATGGTCTGCAGCAAGCGGTAAGTAGATTCTTAGTCTCGCTTTGGCTCGCTAGAATGACGCAGCTTTTCTTATCGCGTAGGTTGGAAGAGTCGCTCCACTGATACGTCCAAAGTGATTTTCCGGATGGTCACTTAGGCTTATCTGGAATCGCTTTTTTAGATGGTTTTGTAGAGGTCAGAGCCAAACTCGAACTGTTATTCTGAACCGAGAGGAACGAGCGTGATTCAGAATTTACCCTCAGATTGTATTGAGTTTATTCATGGCTCTATGGTCTGTAGCAAGCGGCAAGTAGATTCTTAGTCTCACTTTGGCTCGCTAGAATGACGCAGCTTTTCTTATCGCGTAGGCTAGAAGAGTCGCTCTACTGATGCGTCTAAAGCGAGATTCCGGATGGTCACATAGGTTTATCTGGAATCGCTTTTTTAGATGGTTTTGTAGAGCTCAGAGCCAAACTCGAACTGTTATTCTGAACCGAGAGGAACGAGCGTGATTCAGAATCTACTCTCAGATTGTATTGAGTTTATTCATGGCTTTATGGTCTGCAGCAAGCGGTAAGGTAGATTCTTAGTCTCGCTATGGCTCGCTAGAATGACGCAGCTTTTCTTATCGCGTAGGCTGGAAGAGTCGCGCTGCTGATGCGTCTCAAGCGAGATTTCGGATGGTCACTTAGGCTTGTCTGGAATCGCTTTTTTAGATGGTTTTGTAGAGCTCAGAGCCAAACTCGAACTGTTATTCTGAACCGAGAGGAACGAGCGTGATTCAGAATTTACCCTCAGATTGTATTGAGTTTATTCATGGTTCTATGGTCTGCAGCAAGCGGCAAGTAGATTCTTCGTCTCGCTAGAATGACGTAGCTTTTCTTATCGCGTAGGCTGAAAGAGTAGCTCTACTGTTACGTCTAAAGCGAAATTCCGTATGGTCACATAGGTTCTTCTGGAATCGCTTTTTAGATGGTTTTGTAGAGATCAGAGCCAAACTCGAACCGTCATTCTGAACCGCGAGGAACGAGCGTGATTCAGAATCTACTCTCAGATTGTATTGAGTTTATTCATGGCTTTATGGTCTGCAGCAAGCGGTAAGTAGATTCTTAGTCTCGCTATGGCTCGCTAGAATGACGCAGCTTTTCTTATCGCGTAGGCTGAAAGAGTCGCTCTACTGTTACGTTTAGCGAGGTTTCGAATGATTCACTTTAGGCTCATTAGAATGACGCGAGTTTTCTTATTGCGTAAGTTGGAATGGTACCTCAGCATCATTCCCGATAGCGATGAAGAAGCGCTGTCGGGAACCTCGCCTTTAATCTCTCGTTTATTGCTACTCCAAATGATGCGTACTACCCACGGTTCCTTCCAAGTCTAAAATCGACTGGCGAACGTGATCTGGAATCGCAGCTTTAACGTTGTTCTTAAAATCAAACATCACACCAGTGGCGGTCGCGATGGTCGCAATTTTACCCCACTTCTTACTCAGCACTTGGTACTCCATCGTGATGCGATCTTCTTGCATGTCGATTACGCGAGAACCGACTAATAGCGTGTCTGGGTAAGTAACAGGCAATTTGTAGCGGCATTGAGTCTCGCTCAGTACTGGCCCAATTTGCGAGGTCTGCAGGTCGACCAGCAGGTTAATTTTGTTGAAGTAATCTAAACGTGCGGTCTCGAAGTAGCGAAAATAGACCACGTTATTAACGTGTTGCAGAGCATCCATTTCACCCCATGCGACTTTTATCTCTGTGATAACGGGAAAGTCCTTTAACAGTGTGTCCATTTTTATTGCTCCTTTTTCATCTGCTTTGCCACAAATTGCGACGCGACTTATCACTTTGAGCATTTATTCTAGATGTAATCATTTAATATGTAATAAAATTGTTTTTAAAATGTGAAATGAAATAGTGGTTTGATTATGTAAACCAGAAACTTTACATAATCGAGTTGAAGGCGTAAGTTTAACTAAGAGTAACCAGATAGGAGGTGTCTCATGATTGAACTCAAAGGTTTCAACCTCGCAAGAGTTGAGAAACGCATCGATTGGACAGGTGAGCTGTTCAGTTTGAGAATATCTGGCGCGCCTCTTTCCTTTAAAGCTGGCCAATTCACCAAGCTTGCTTTGCTTGATGATGAAGGTAAGCCGATCAGCCGCGCTTACTCTGTGGTTAATGCGCCAAGCGAGCAATTCGATTGGTTGGAGTTTCTAATAGTAGCCGACCCTCAAGGACAACTTTCTCCACGGCTCCAAAAGCTTAAATCTGGTGATAGCATTTATGTCGGTACCACCGCACATGGCGATTTAATCCATGATTCTATTCCTAAACAGGCTCATGACCTGTGGCTGCTATCTACAGGTACGGGGATTGGACCGTTTTTGTCGCTGCTGGATGATATAAACTTACCGCCTCACAATGAGCGCATTGTGCTGGTTCATGCCGTTCGTTTCGAAAAAGATCTGGTTTATAAATACCTAATTGAACAGCTTCAGCAACGATATGAAGGCAGATTAAAGTATATACCGATAGTCAGCAGGGAAGTGGTTGATGGTAAATTACAAGGCCGAATTCCTGAACTCATCGAATTGGGTTTACTGTCCAACGCCGCTGATGCGCCATTCTCAGCTCAGCGTAGCTTTGTCATGATGTGTGGGAATCCACAAATGATCAAAGATACCGTGCCCGTTTTACAAGAGCTAGGCTTGGAAAAGTATCGCCATCAAACTGGGGGAAATATCATTTACGAACGTTACTGGTAGCGTTTTGTTAAATTGATACGGTTATGCTCAAGATGTAATGATTACTTTTGAGATACGACCGCGATTTAGTATGTTCTTAGTTGAATATTATGTTGGCAATACCTAAACTGCGCTCACCATTGCGCGTCTGTACACTCAGTCATTCTCGCTTAACCAATTACATTGAGGTGACTGAAGTCCATGTATGCTTTTATCGCGAGCAAGCAACAGAGAATCATTGCTGGTTTTATCGACCTGCTCTTTGCGATGGTGGTCGTGTTAATCATCGCATTGAGTATTAACTCTTTTCTTAACGACTTTCAGCTCTCTTTAGCAGATAACCTCACGCTTGTTCGTGAAACTCAGGCGTTTTACTTGCTTTCTTTACCAACGGTTTTAATGATCAACTGGAATGCATTGAGTCATGGGCAAACCATTGGTATGCGCATGATTGGTATTAAAGTTGTAATGAAAAATGATAGTAAGGCAACGAAAGTTACAGCAGGGTTAAGGCTTGTTATTAGCTACTTGCTGGAGATGCTCATTCCGGGGATCCCGTTGGTAAATTTGGCATTGTTGTTCTTTCATCCGGAGCGACGATTGTTGCATGACTTGATCGCCAATACTAAAGTTGTCCAAGCTTCCTAATTTTTGATCAAAAAAGCCACGTGAAGTGGCTTTTTTAATATCGATAAAGTTAACCAGATTTACTGTTGATTAACATATTTCTTAAAGCGAGCTTTGGTTTCTGCGTCTGCTTTTTGGTACCAGAAGTGCAGCATCTCTTCAGCTGTCGAATCCGCTTTAACCGCAGTTGCTCTCACTTGCTTCATATCCGCAGGAACCTTTGCAGGAAGCGTGACTGGCTGCATGGTTGCTGCGCCAGCAAAAGCCACGGCTGCTGCACCGCCAGCTTGGTTATAATCTTCGATTTCACGCACGTAATCACGACCGATTTGCATACCCGGTTTGAGCAACTTGTCCTGGTCAACCGCGATTGCGTTGCCAGAATCATCAACCAGTTTCCAATCTAAGTCTTTGATCTTCTCTTCCGCATCACGTAGGTTGCGGTATTCTGGCATTTGTAGAGTGAGTTCGGCATTGGTCGCGTCAAATCGTGTAACGATAACATCGCTTTCAACACTTAAACGGTCATTACCTTGGTTGAAGTAAGGGGCGAAACGAAATACGACTTGGTTAAGGCCATCAGGTAACGTCAGTGTTCTTTCAGAGGCGAAAAAACCACCCGAAAGATCTGCTTTTTCACCGTTAGCCGCTAATACTGAAACGTTGTCAGGAACACTCACGGTTACATCTGCGAATGCCATGCCACTCATTGCGAGAGCAAGCGCACAAGTTAAAGGCTTGATCAATTTCATTGTTTTTATCCTAAGCAAATTAGTGGTCATCGAGAGTGCATCGTTCATTGCCCGATTGCAACTCCCAAGTGTAATAAGTATGAAAATTTAACAAGAACGTCATTTTTATCGCATTTATTACGACGAAACTGTGATCCAAATAGAATCAAACCGCTGAAATGCAGCGGTTTGATATCATAAGTTATAGATTAAATTTATTTCTAACTTATTGATTTATTATATGCCTGCACCGTGTCCAGGTTCTGATTGGTCATTAGAAGCGTCTTGTTGTTCTGCCATTTCTTCTTGCTGTTGTGCTTTCTCAATGCTTAACCACCAAACAAATAACTCATACCAAATTGCTAGGATAACGGCACCTAAGAACAGACCAACGATGCCGTAGAAAAGCATACCACCGATGGCACCGAGCAGAATCACAGGCATTGGCACGTCGACGCCACGTCCCATTAACATTGGTTTGAACAGGTTTTCAGAAAGAGCCGCAACTACGACCCAAACAGTAAACATGGTTGCTGTTGAGGTGTCTTGGGTCATGTACATGAAGCCAATCACAGGTAGCACAGCGAGCAACGCCGGGAGCTGAGCGATACATAAAATCATTAGAAGCAGTGTGAGTAAACCTGCTGCCGGAACGCCAAATACGAAGAAACCAGCACCGATCAACAGTGCTTGAATCGCCGCTACACCGACTACGCCAAGCAGTACGCTTTTAATTGTCGCTGCGATAAGCGTGGTCCAGCTTTTTGCGTTTTCACCTGCGGTTCGAATCGCGATGGTTCTTAGGCCTGATACCGCAGATTCAGAGTACGTCATGAAACCTGCTGCAATCGCAAGTGACAAGATTGAAAGCAGTAAACTTCCCAATACGCCCCCAAGTGTACCCAGTAAAGATGTGAGCCCTGCCTTTATTTGTGGCATAAAGGTTTGAATAGCTTGTTCAAGATTAGTAGCGAATAGGGTCCACACTTCGTAGAGCTTATCACCCACGATAGGCCAATCCGCTACGGAAGCTTTTGGCCCTGGTATTTTCACTTGTCCATTTTGTAGTACTTCAAGCGCGTGCGTTGCACCATCCACAATGGAGCCTGATACCATAACAAGTGGCGTGACAAGGAGGGCAATACCAAGTAAAGCAATGGTTGTGGCTGCCAAGCCTCTACGACCACCATATACACGCTGCAATTTTTGGGTAAGCGGCATTAAAGCGACGGCTATAATAGCGCCCCAAATAACCGGAAGGATGAAGGGTTTGATGATGTCGTACGTAAACATCAGCAAGACAAAGATCAAGCCAATGCGTATTGCCGATTCCACCATATTACTGATGAAAAGCTTACTGTCGATTTTTACCGATTGTTTATCCATTTTTGTTTACCTGATGATCAATGTTAGAACTGACGAGACTTGAAACAACAATCGCCATATAAAAAACACCTGTGATGGCCTCTAAATACACCACGACTTGAGCCAGTGGTGTTAGAGGACTAATGTCGCCATAACCGAGCGTGGTTAAGGTAACGAAACTGAAATACGCTGCATTGGAGAAGTTCTGCCCCCAAGAAATCGCTTCCATACCGGTAAAGGCTTCAGGCGAAAACTCAAGCAGAATGAGGTAGGCAATCGCCCACATCAGACCAAGCAGCAAGAAAAGCGCGACCGAGCCAATGACTTTGTTGCTGTTGACATGGCCGGTGAAAAGAATCTGTCTTGCGATGGATTTAAAAGTGCCGAAAAAGAACGCAAAGGTGAGGGCAAGCATCACCACATTCATCTCTCTGATGTCGAAAACGGTCTTGATCACAATCACAAGAACCCAAACACCAAACAGGCTATAGAGGAAACGAGACCAGGTTTTGTCAAAGCGAAGGCTCGCAAAACAGACGATAAACGTCAGAACCGTGAAAGCCTGAAGTATGTGTTCAATCGTCCCTTCACCTACGACTTGTGCCATCGCACTCCCTAGCAACAAAATCACTAGTGCTAAGGTTAGATAGAAGAAGTTGTTTTCTTCATTAATATTTTTGAGGTTTTTACCAATGACCATGGCTCTTCTCACTTAGTTATTGTTCACTTTCTGCGGATGACTCTTTCATCACCATGATGGACGCAGAAAGCCCGAATCGAAGATCAACATCTTCAGGAAGTTCTTGTAGGGAGATTCGCACCGGAATACGTTGTGCTAAGCGAATCCACTGAAAAACAGGGTTTACGTTTGGAAGAAGGTTGTAGCCGACCGTGCCGTCTTTGGGCGCAATACCCCAACCAATCGAGTCAACCGTCGCGTCAATTGGCGTGTCTGGGTGAGACATCAAAGTGACACGCGCTTGGCTGCCAGGTTCGATTTGCGCAAGTTGGTTTTCACGGAAGAAACCAAATACCCAAAAGCTGTTTTTGTCGATCAGTGCGAGCAGTGGTTGGTTTGCGACCGCTTGCGTACCGTTTCTAATATCGAGGTTAGATACAAAGCCATCGACGGTCGCATAAACTTTGGTAAAGCTGAGATTAAGGCGTGCTGATTTGAGTTGCTCTTTTGCAGATTTGATTTGCAGTAGCGATTCTTCGTAAGCGATTTCACGACGAATCAGATCCTTGTGAGAAACTGCGCCACGGTCTTTGGCACGAATGTCTTTTAAGCGGTCATATTCGATTTTTTTACCGCGAGAGCTAACAATGGAGCGCTCCAGTGCTACTTCGGCTTGAGATAACGCAACCTGGTAAGTCGCAGGGTCGATTTCAAACAGTAAATCCCCCGTTTTTACTTCTTGGTTGTCTTGCACCGCGACATTTACAATTGGGCCTGATACGCGAGGAGCCACTTTGATGACGTTAGCACGCACTTGTCCATCTCGTGTCCATGGGTTATTAAAGTATTCCTCAAACTTTTGATAGCCGAGCCAAGCTGCGCCACCAAGAATGACAAGATTGAGTGCGATTACGAATAGTTTTTTCATCTTGTTTGGCACCTAAAATTGAATATAAAAGCTGTCGATGGCCACCACATAACCGACCATGATGGCAATAAACGTCAGAGACGGAAAAGCGATGAAGCGAGACAAACGTGTCTTGTTCAATATCATCACTGTTATCCACGTGGCCGTGACGGCGAGAAAGAGCACCAGTAACGTGGGAGAAAAGTAAACGTCTCCCCAAGAAAGTTCATGAGGCATTAGAGATCCTCCGTTTTGTTTTCATCACTGGTCTCAGCCGGAGTTTCGAGGCGCAAAGGCGGCAATACGCGGTTTTCTTCATTTAAATAACCATCCCAGTCAGTTCGTTCTGTCATTTGCTTGGCAATCGATTCACTGATGAAGGGTTTGCCTGTTTGGGTTTGCCAGCCTCCACCGAGGGCTTTATAGAGTGCGACAACTTGGTTCGCCACGTTCCCTTTGATCGTTGCGTAGCTGTCTTCCGCACGGGTCATTTTTTCAACCGAGTTAAGCAGACGTTCGAATGAAATTTGTCCGTTTTCGTACTGTGTCATGGATATGTTGAACGCACGAATGGAAGAGTTGACCGATTGCAAGCGTAAATCTTTTTGTTGCAAATACAGGTCGTACGCTTCGATTGCATTGGTGACTTCATTAACGGCTTGCAGTACCTTTTTGTTGTAGTTCGTCAGCGTTTCCTGGAAGCGAGCATCTTCGAAACGAATGTTATTTTTCACGCGTCCGTATTGGAAAATGTTCCAACTGAACGTTGGGCCAACCACCATGGTGAGCGAATCGCTAAAACTGAAACTGCTGCCATCGGGAACCGTACTGTCGATACCGATGGAACCGAACAACGAAAAGCTTGGGTACAGAGCGGTTTCTGCCACGCCAATCTGCGCACTTTGCGCGCGAGCTTGCATCTCAGAGACTTGCAAATCCGGACGTCGCATCACTAAGTTAGCATCCACTTGCGTATCCAAAAGCGGTGGACGTGGCACAATGGAACGCTCGTCGGTGCCCGATAGCGCCGATTTTCTGCCCGTCGATTTGAACTGGGCTTCGTACTCAGCGATTTGCTTGTGCATCCCATCCGACTGTAGCAGTCGATCTACTTCTTCTGGTAACAGACCCAGTAGCAAAGCCAACACAGTACGTGATTGCTTCATTGCCACTTCGAGGCTCGGTAACGCTGCTTTGGTGGTGTAGAGTTGGTTTTTAGCTTGTTGAACGTCCAATTCTGTAACGTTGCCAGAGTCGAACTGCACCTGAGTAATACGTACGACACGCTCTTGAATCTCGATATTGCGGCGAGACAGCAAAATACGTTCTTGGAATGTGCGATAGTTGATGTAATTGCGCGCCACTTCGGCGGTTATAGTGACCATGATGTCGTGATACGATGCGATGGATGCGTAGTAACCCGCTTCTGCCGACTCAATTCCGCGAGCATACTTGCCCCAAACATCCATTTCCCAAGCAGCATCAAACGACAAAGTGGCGTTATTCACGCCCTGATCATTTACGTAGGCACGCGCTAGGTTTCCTGACACGGTTTGAACTTGTGGGTATTGCAAGCCAGTCGAAATACCAAGCAATGAACGTGCTTGGACAATTCGTAGCCCTGCGGCTTCTAAATCGAGGTTTTGTTTGCTCGCCAACTCAACCAGCTGATTAAGAGTTGAGTCATTAAATTGCTGCCACCATTGTTGTAGCTGTTGCTCTGATTGCTGCGTATCTTTGGCTGCTTTTTGCACCGACCAGTCACTTGGCAGTGGCGCCTGCTTTGGATGAACATAATCTGGTCCTACCGTGGTACACGCACTGAGTCCGAGCAAAGAAAGTATGGCGAGGCTTGGTTTGGTTAGTTTTGGAAGCATCATATCCCCACCTTTAAAAACGCTTCTGTTGTAAGTTCACCCAATCGATATCCTCGTAGGTTTGCTTGCAATGCTTGATTGCTTCGAACACGTTCCGTTTTAAATTCAGCAAGATATAAAAACCGGCTATCTCTGAATAAGCGTAGTCAGATAAATCCAACTCACTAAAAAAATCTTCCAGTTTATCTTCGAATGTTTGGTAATCCTGACTGTATTGGTCGAATACGGAGTCGAGTTCTTGTGTTGCTTGATGGCTGGCTAAAGCGCCCGCCATCAAAGGAATGATGGAATCGCGGTGCTGTTGGCGAAGCTGAGTAATTAGTGGATTGGTCATCAACTTTTTCTCGGCGGCCATTAAGATGTTGATGTGATTACTGAGTACATCACACGCTTTGCTAAACGCGCCAATCGCTTCTGGCGTGGTTTTATCAAAGTGTTTGTGGTTGATTTTCGAACCCCAGACTTTGAGCTTTTTCGATGAGACATTGAGCGTCACCAAGTGCAAGGCCCGTTTGAGCGGCGTAATAACCGAGCTGGACTGCTGTTGATAGGTAGTGAACAGCTCTCGGGTATGTCGGAAGTAGCGTTCTTTTATGGTCAAAAAGAGGTGTTCTGGTCGTGAGCTAAACGGGAAGTAGTGCGCGAAAATAATCATGAACACCACCATGTAGAACAACAGTATGATCGTCATGAGGATCCCGAAGTGATAAAACATGTTGTTGTCTAAACCAAGAACAAACAAGCCAATCATATAGAAAATCGTCACTGGCCCGTTAAACAGATAAAAGCCGATAAAGGTGTAGATAAAGATGAACAGGCCAAGTTCTAACCCGAGATCCAATTGCGGAAGAATGAAGACGTAAGAAGGCACCGCGAACAAGAAGCCGAAAGTGAACAGCACAAGCAACAAAATTGGGTGCACAGGCACGAACGACAGCAAAGACATAAACATGGTCGAGAAGACCACGAATGAATAGCCGCCTGGTGGATTGAAATAAATCCAAATCAGTCCTGCAACCCAATAGGTAACAAAGGTTTTGACCGCAGTTTTAAAGTTTTCTGCGTCCCACCATAGAAACTTGCCTTTCGGTTTCGGCAGTGGCACGTCAAAGGAGACATTGTTCGTCACAGAGTCAATACAGCTAATGCTCTCCGCTAAACGCGACAAGTTTTGATGCATCAGTTCCAACAGGTGACCAAGCGTAAGCGCAGAGCCTTTCTCTAGGTGAGCTGCGTCTTCTAGCAACGCTTGGTTGTATTTGACTTTGAATTCCTGAGCACGAAAAGCGGGCTCTTTTTCGTCCCAGACTTGTTGGCAGGTATCAAATAGCGCGTCAATTTCCGCAACGGCTTGATCAAAGTTGCTGATGCTTTCACGGTCTTGCTGGTGGCTAAAGTGGCTGTGCGCCGCAACGGTCAATTGTTGCGTTACCTGCTTGTTCAAATGAACCGCCAAGCGCCACTCTTTCATGTAGGCCGACACGTCACTGCATTCCACACTGACCGTAGCAAAGCGCTGTTCGAGCGCATTTTGGGCGGCAAACATCTGTTCGATGAGAGTGTCCACGCTAGGTTGTGGCTCTTCAGCTTCTGGATTTTCTTCTCCGCCTTCTTGAGGAGAGATTTGCCCTGCCGATTTTTGCTCGAAATTTTGCAAGATAGCGGTGAACAACGCGCGTTGTGCTTGGTTGAGTTGTTCGATGAGCTGTCTTAGGTTTTGTTCTGTTTTGGTCGGGAATAAGAAAGTCCCCACGAGTGTGTAAACCACCACCCCAAACACCGTCATATAGGCGCGGTCAACGCCATAAAGGAACGCACCTTCTGCGTCACCGCCATTGGACATCATCAACGTCATCACACCGGTCAGCATGAGTAGCGTAGGATCTTTTTGATAGGCATTACGGAAGTAAAAAATGAAAGAGACCACAACCGACACGCTCAGCATGTACAGCAAGCGATCTTGAGCAAACAACCCCACCAGTAACAAGCCAACCACGGCACCAACCAATGTACCTAACACGCGTAAGGTACCTTTGGCGAGGGATTCACGACGACTGCCTGTGGATGCAATCAGCATCACTGTGGTTGCGGCCGTCGATGCTTGCGGCCAACCCATGGCAAACGGGATCAGATAAGCCAGAGTTAGGCTAAGCGATACTTTAATAGCGAATTTTATTTTGTCGTTCATAGTGTCAAAGTTTGCTCAGGCTTATCGTTATAAGTTGATGAATTTCTTATATGAATAATCAGAATCTTGTTCTGAATAAATTCGGGGGGCGGAATATAGCGGGTGAAAAAGTGTGCTTTGTAAACCCTTTGTCAAAACAAAAAGTGCGTATTTGGCTTGATCTCGTGCTAGCCCTTGGCGTTATTGGTGAAACGCCTAAAACGAGCAAATTCGCGATCTGTGATGATTCTCACTTTTGAAACAAAATCGCTGCATTGTGTGAGCCAATTCTCACCTTATATTCTTCGCCTGGTACCAAAGCAGACCACTTGTACCATCTGCAATGAGCTTTACTGCTTTAAAAAGCATAGATGATGAATGGGTATTTGAGAGGGAAAGTTATTACTTTTTATCGGCTTGCCGATTGTTCGTTTGTTTTTTTGGATCGAGATAAAAAAACCAAAGCGATCCCACCAAGAATGATGCCGCTGGTTAAAAGAGTATGCAGTGAAAGAGGCTCGTGGAGTACGATGCTGCCGAGTAGTAAAGCAATGGCTGGCACGGAAAGTTGGCTGACGGCGGCTTGAAGTAAAGAGAGCTTACGTACGACTTGGTACCAAAGTGTATAACCAAGGCCAGAGGCAATGGCACCAGATGCGATAGCGAGCAACACTCCGCTCAAAGAAAGGTGGATTGAGGACAAGATTAATGGCGAAAGGAGCACGCCAATTATTGATGCAGCGATGAATCCCCACGTGATTCCACTACTTGGAGAAGGCGCTTGTTTACCGAGCGCAGTAAACGCAGCCCAACAAACGCCAGAAATCAACATGAGAAGTGCAGAGCTAATATCGGGGCGCGTGGCAGATGGCAACATCAACCAAACAAACCCAACAATTGAAAGGCCGATACCGATGATTTCGAGAAACTGAAAGCGCTCACCTTGCCACCAATAGATCGCCAGTAATGTAAGTTGCACGGCACCAAACAAAAGCAAAGCACCGGTTCCTGTCGCCAGTTGTAAGTACGCGAAAGAGAAAAGGGCAGCGTAACCAAATAACGCCACGCCAGCAAAAAAGCGAAAGCGAGAAGTTGGCCGATCGGTTTTCCACTGACCTCTCACGACAAGCATTGCGATTAAGATAACATCGCCGGATATCAATCGAACGAGCGTGAAGCTTCCTGCATCAATTAACCCTTCTGCTAAGGCAAGTCGACACAATAATGAATTGGCAGCGAACGCTAGCATTGCAATGGCAGTGAGTAAAAAGGTCGACATCCTTGATCCTTAGCGTGTAAATGAACAGCTAGTGTAGATCCAAAAGAACATTTTTATTAGTTGATAAAGTGATTAGTTATAGCTATCAGAGCAAGAAAGTCATTAAAAATAACCAGAGAAAACCTGACCTTAGCCTGAGTCTTACTGTGGTTGGGAAGGTTGTTTGTACAATGACTTAATGGTGTTTTTCAACCATAGCAATTTGGGATTGTACGCATTGCGTTTATGCCAAATCATGGTAAATGGAATCAGTAACTTGTCTTGTTGAGCTTGGTCTAATGGAATTGGCAAGCACACCAAATCGAGATGCAGCTTTTCTGTGTAACTTTTGCAATAGTGCGGCGCGGTGGTGATCATGTCATGCGTCGGCTGCGCTGCCATAAAAAGAGATTGCTCAAAGTTGGACATCGTCAGCCCGATAGAGCGCTGTAGCCCTGGTTCCGTTAATACTTCATCCAACGCCCAAGTTTCACTTTTTTCCCAAACAATATTGATGTGTTGGTAGCTCAGAAAGGTCTCGAGATTCCACTCTTGCTGTAATGCCGGATGATCTTTATGTAAATACACCATCGGCAGGTCATAAAATAGAATCTCAAAATCCAAGAAATAAGGCAGAAGATCCAACGACTCTTTCGATCTAGGGTGGCTTTCTCGGCCGGTAAAACCGATATCCGCCTCGCCTCGAATGATGGCGTCGAGTGAGTCGTAATCCCAGTTACTGGTTTTTACTTTCGCTTCAGGGTATCGATGGTGGATAGCGACGATGAGTCTGTCCAGCATTGTGAGCACTAATGGCGACTCAATCGTGATATCAAAACGCACTCCTTTAGGCGTAATATCGCTGCGTTTTTCTGCAATCTGGCAGCCAATTTGCAGCCATTCTGCAAGATCTTGCTCCATGCTTTGCGCCAAGGGCGTTGGCGCAAGACCTTTAGGTGTTTTGACAAACAAAGGATCATCGAACCAATGACGAAGTTTGTTGAGCGACTTACTTACGGTAGAGGGCGTAACGTTCAGCTTTTTCGAGGCTTTCGAGACGCTTTGCTCTTGCAACAATAATTGCAGAGTGAACAGTAAGTTTAAATCAAGTCGCGCTAGGGATTTCTTCATAATGGGTATCGTGAACAGGCTTTGGAATCAATAGTATTAGAGCAAGGCTGATTACGCTACCTAGCACTAAGATAAACACCAACATATTCAGTGCAGTAACGCCGATGAAACCCATAAACCAAATATAGAACGCGGAACTACAAACTTGAGCAATGCCCAGTAACGAGCTCGCCACGCCAGCTTGTTGAGAGAATGGGCTGAGCGCTTGGCTCATGGCCACGCCAAAGCCACAAGCGAAGCCTGCGCAAATCAGCCCAAGTCCGAACACATAGTAAAAAGGTTGTCCATCATGGAAATGGGCTGCACTGAGCACGATGGCTGAACAAACGAGCAATACTTGAGAGCTCATCATTAAGGTTCGCTGCTTGAAAATCCCCAATGCCAATGGCGCCGAGAACGAAATCAACATACTGATCGTCGCAGTCCCCGCCATGATGGAAGAATAGCCACCGCGATCAAAACCAAGCATACTCATCACAACAATTGGTGAAGCGTTAACAAAGGTCAGGATGGTGGTCACTCCCAGTGCAGTAATGATCAGCCTACTGATAAAAAATCGCTCGAAGAAAGTCTCTTGATGGCTCTCTGGCGTTGTCTGTTCTTCACCTTGTTGGCTGGGTAGTGATTCCTTGAGAACAAAAATGGCCAATACACTGACGAGAATGCCCATTCCTGCCATCGTGGTAAACAAACTCGGCCAAGGAAATTTCAGCATAATCAAGTGACCAATCACGGGTGCGATCACTGGAATGATACAGGTGATGCCATTGAGCATCGACAATACTTTCGCGCGGCGTTCATCGTCTAACGTGTCGCGTAAAATCGCGAACGCGACGACATAGCAAGATCCAGCACCGATGCCTTGGCAAAAGCGAGCAATCAAGAAAGCGTTTGGTTGCTCAGCCATTCCGCCGAGAAAAGACGCGAGCACGAAGATCATCGCGCCGCCGACGGCAACAGGCTTTCGTCCCACAGAGTCTGCAATTTTCCCCGCGAATAACATCGTCGTAGCCATGCCAGCTAAATAGATCGAAAACGCAATATGCAACTGAGATTCACTGGCGTTGAGATCTGACGCAATTTGAGGCAAACCAACAAGATACAAATCAATGGCAGTAGGGTAGAGTAAGACGAGTGCAAAACTGCAAAGTAAAAAACGGGACATGGAAACCTCTCTATCGAATGGCGAGGATAATAGAGTGCTAAACGTTTGCCTGCGAGTGGGAAATACGACACTAGGTATTTCTATTTACGACATACCCTGTATGAATTGAGCATAAAAACAACAAGGAAGATTATGATTACTATTGAAAAGTATTCGCCTGAGCGACATGAACAAACTTGCGAACTTAGCGTTCTAGAAGAGCAATCGCAGTTTACGGTCGCGGATGTGGGTGAAATGCTTACACGTCTTGAACCCACAGAGCTTCCGCATCTGATTTTGGCAGACGATGACGTGGTTGGCTTTTTTCTATTTGATGCTGCTTACAGCGAGAAATACGATTTTTGCCCGAAAAACAGTTTAGGCGTACGTGCTTTGCTGGTGGATCACCGTCATCAAGGCAAAGGCATCGCCAAGCAAGCCATTCAACAGTTTGCCGATTTCGCCAAACGCCATTATCCCGAGTTTGATGCGCTTTATCTCACTGTGAATTGCCGCAACATACCCGCTTATCAGTGCTATTTAAAATCAGGGTTTGAAGATACCAATGAGCTTTACCACGGCGGCCCCGTTGGACCGCAGCACATTATGAGACAGCCGCTTTAGCTAGGAAAAACCAAGGATGGAAAGATGAGGATTGAAATCGACAATTTAGAACGGCTGCAAGTGATAGCGCTGTTGGAAGGACATTTACAGGACATGTACGCCACGTCACCACCAGAAAGCGTGCATGCGTTAGATTTAGATAAGCTCAAAGCGCCAGAAGTGACATTTTGGACCGGATGGAAAGGTGAGCAACTGCTTGGGTGTGCAGCGATTAAAGAGTTGGATGACCAACACGCGGAGCTGAAATCCATGCGCACCACGCCTACGGCAAGAAACCAAGGTGTGGCATCTCAATTATTGATTCATGTGATTGAGCAAACGAAGCAAAAAGGTTTGCAGCGCTTGAGTTTAGAAACGGGCTCGATGGAGTTTTTTAAACCAGCGCGCCTGTTGTATGAAAAGCATGGCTTTGTGTACTGCGAGCCGTTCGGGGATTACGAACTCGATCCGAACAGTCAATTCATGACCCTAGAACTGAGCTAGGGCCATGAATTTTTAGAAGCTAAATCCAATCGATTTAGAAATTCAGATTCAAGTTGATGGCTGGCGACAAGAGGCTTGAACGCTCGTCAGCCAATCGCTTTCTCTTCTCTTTCAGTCTCTTGGCATTATCTTTGTCTGGATTGCCATCAAGCTGATTATCGATGACCGAGATTTCAGTATCGATTTGTTGGATGCGTTGCTGGCGTTGATATTCTTGATGACCTAACTGGTAGTTCTCAATGAACTCTTTGCTGCTGCACACACCGTAGTATTCTTTGCCTTCGATACCGACAGTGTACCCATTGTCTGGTGAGCAATATTGGATAGTGCCTTTATCAAAGCCTTCTTTCCATTTCGCTCGGTCGGGTGTCACACCCGCTTCACCACAGTCTTCGGTATAGCTATTGATAATGTTTGGATCGTTGCCATCTCGGCCATCTTGATAACCTACGTTGTACCAGTTTGCCGTTTTGCACTCATCCGGAGACATGCTGGCGCAACCTGAGAGCAAAGTCAGTAAAGCCAGGGGGATTAGCGCTCTTTTCATCAGTGACTGTCCTTTAAATAAAATCGAATTGATAACTTGAGTTTAAAATGAACACTGTTCATATCAATGGTTGAAATCATTGTATTCACAATTGTGGTGACTCATTAATCTAAGTGATAAATTTATTATGCTGAATAGAAGTGTGTTTGATTAGTATTATCCACGAACTGCGCCTTTGCTGCATCAATCCACTAGCCTTGGCCCCAAATTAAGTGATAATACCAACATAAAGATAAACACCGTCAATGAGGCTAAGACATTGAGCGAACAACCCACCGTCCTTATTATCGAGGATGAATCTGCTATCGCAGAGAACCTGATTCATGTATTAGAGATGGATGGCTACCACGCAGAGTGGTTTGCAACAGCAGGAGAGGGCTTAGCTTTTTTGCAGCACAACTCCGCAGCGTTACTTGTCTTAGACGTAGGCTTACCGGATGGCAATGGTTTTGAATTGTGCAAAACCATCCGTGAGTTTTCTGATATCCCCATTATCTTTCTCACAGCAAGAAGCGATGAAATTGACCGCGTCGTGGGCTTGGAGATTGGCGCGGATGATTACGTGACTAAGCCATTTAGCCCGCGCGAAATGCTGGCGCGCATTAAACTTCGAATCAAAGCTAAAGCGCCAATGATAGAGCACAAACCAGAGCCTGTAGCTGTTCCAGAACAACCTCCATTGAACCATGATTTAGTTGCGCAGAACTTCGACTACGGTGTTGGCGGGCAAATGCTTGGGCTGACCGCGGTGGAGTTCAAGATCCTCGATAAACTGATTTCTGTCTCTTCCAATGTATTGAGTCGAGAGCAACTTATGATCGCGGCAGACATGGCGCCAGAGGCTGCATATGAGCGTAATATCGATACCCATATCAAAGCCATTCGCAATAAGTTGAAGCCGTTTGAGATGTCTGAACGCATCTGTACCAAACGTGGCTTTGGTTACTTTTACTGCATTAAAGGTGAATGATGAATCGCTGGCCGAAGATCCCGCTTGGACTCAGACTGTTTTTTCTCTACTTCATCTTAGTCGGGATGACGGCTTACATGGTGAGCAAAACGGTTGTCCAAGAACTTAAGCCAACCGTGCGCCAAACCACCGAAGAGACGCTAGTGGATATGGCGAACTTGCTTGCAGTATTGGCAGAAGAAGATGTTGCGAACGGAAAGTTGTCTGAGAGTCGCTTCTCCAAACTACTAGCGGCTTATGGGCAGCGAGAGCCTCAAGCGCGCATTTGGGAAATTGGCAAAAAAGCGATTAACCATCGAATTTACATTACCGATAAACAAGGCATTGTGATTGCGGATTCTTGGCAGCAAGACGTAGGCAAAGACTACTCGCAATGGAACGATGTTTATCTCACGTTGCGTGGTCAATACGGCGCGCGCAGTACCATCGAAGACCCGAAAGATCCGCTCTCAACCGTTATGCACGTGGCTGCGCCCATTTACCACAAAGGTGAAATCATTGGCAGCGTGACGGTGGCAAAATCCAATCGCTCAGTACAACCCTTCATCGATCTTTCTAAACGCAATGTGCTGTTTTGGATGGTGTGGATGAGTGGTTTAGTGCTATTGGCAGGGGCATTGTTTGCTTGGCGAATTCACTCAGCACTGAACAAGCTAGAAGACTACGCGACCAAAATGGGTGAAGGTGAAAAGGTCTCTAAGCCGACATTTCGTATCTTTTATGAGTACGGCACGCTAAGCGACGCATTGGAGAAAATGCGCAATCAGCTCGATGGTAAACAATATGTGGAAGAGTACGTACAGACGCTGACTCATGAGCTGAAAAGCCCGTTATCAGTGATTAAAGGCGCGAGTGAAATATTGCAAATGCCGTTGCCTGAAGAAAAGGTCACGCGCTTTGCTGGCAACATTGAGCGAGAAAGCGACCGCATGCAGTCATTGATTGATAAGTTGCTAGAACTGGCTCGTCTTGAAAAGCGCCCCGAGCTAGAGCAAGTCGAAGCTATCTCGCTAAAACAAATGGTCAATGAAGTGGTTGAATCGGCGGATGCGCGTTTGAGTGCTAAGTCGGTGATTGCCAACATCCAAATTGATGACCATCTCGCCGTGCTTGGTGATGCCTTCTTACTGAAACAAGCCGTTTTTAACTTGATGGATAATGCGCTGGATTTCGTTCATTCAGAGGGACGTATTGAATGGAAGGCTGAGGTCACGAAAGAGAAAATGTGCCTGTCGATTTTCAATTCAGGTCCTCACATTCCCGACTACGCGATGCCTCGTTTGACCGAGCGCTTCTACTCCCTCGCTCGGGAAAATGGTGTTAAAAGCACTGGGCTCGGGCTGAATTTTGTTGAGCAAGTGATCAAGCTGCACAAGGGTAAGTTGCAAGTAGAAAACGTCGATTCTGGCGTGAAAGTGACCCTGATTTTACCAACTCCATAGAAACTCCACATTAGCTCCATTTGTTCTCCAAATTGCTGATTTAGATTACTCCAATCAGCAAATGGAGAATGAAACATGAAAAAGATCCTCACTAACCAACTCGGCATGAAGTTCGCCTTCGTGCTGTTTTTGTTTGTCTTACTGCAAATCCCGCTTTCAATGGTCACAGGGCTGATCTCAGAACGCTCATATCGCCAAGATGAAGTCAGAAACGACATCGCACGCAGCAGCAGCGGCGAACAGCGCATCATTGGTCCATTCATCATGGTTAACTACACCGAAACCAGTTACCGAGATGACAAAGTACAGATTAAAGAGCGTCGTAAATTTCTTTTACCTAGCACTTTTGATATGAGCGCGAATCTGGACAGTTTTGAAAAGTACCGAGGCATTTACCGTGCGCGTTTATACAAAGCACAAGTGGCACTGAAAGGTGCTTTTGATGCAGACGATCTCGCGGCGTTGCAGGGGCTTGATATTGACAACATGAGCCTAGTGGTTGGCATTGAAGACAGCCGCGGATTAATTCGTTTGGATGACATGACCATGGCGAGTGCTGACATCGAAGTCGCACCGGGAACGGGGTTAAATCAATTACCACAAGGCTTCCACAGTGATCTGACACTTGCAGACCTAAACCCGGCACAATCTTTGGCTTTCGATCTTAACTTCTTGCTGCAAGGGATGGGTCAGCTTCAAGTCACACCAATCGGCAGTCAAACAACGGTTGAACTCTCTTCAACTTGGGCACATCCAAGCTTTATTGGTGATTACTTACCGGTGTCATCAGAAGTCTCTGAAGATGGATTTAATGCACAGTGGGCGAGCAACAACTTCTCTACCAATATCGCGCAGTTGTTCCAAAGCTGTTTGTCATCGAATCACGCTTGTCACGAGCTTGAACAGCGACAAATGGGCGTAGATTTGATTGATCCCGTGGACCACTATTTGAAATCTCACCGAGCTGTGAACTATTCACTGTTGGTTATCACATTAGTATTTGCGAGTTTCTTCTTACTGGAGCTGTTCCAAGCGCGTCCGGTTCACCCAGTGCAATACGGCTTTATTGGTCTGGCTTTAGCGCTTTTTTATCTATTGCTGATTTCGATGAGTGAACACCTCGGCTTTAACTGGGCGTATGTGGTGTCGGCAGTCGCATCGACCGGGCTTTTAAGTGTGTACGTGAGCGGTATGTTGAGCAACACCAAAAACGGCGCGATATTTGGAGCATGTTTGCTCACTCTCTACGGATTACTGTTTGGCTTGCTACAAGCAGAAAGCTACGCATTGGTGATGGGGACATTGCTGTGTTTCGCGATTTTGAGCTTCACTATGGTTATTACACGCAACATCGACTGGTACGCACGAAATAAGAAAGCGGAAGAAAGCGCAAAGGCGAATCATGAAGATGTTTAAACGAGCAATTCTCACTGGGCAGCCAAGCAATATGGTGGAAGAAACGTCTGCTATCCGCCTGCGATTTTCGGTAAAAAATGGACTCAAAAGCTTGGTGTGTTTTATCGCATTGGTCGTTATCGCGCTCTATGTTCGAGACAGCTTTATTCGTCCGACAGTTGGTGATGTTCTCGTTGTGGTTTGGCTCTACTACTTTCTTGCAAGTTTGTTCTCCATGCCTGTTAACTGGCTGGTTTCACTGGTGGTGTTGATTGCGTTTGCTGTTGAGTTAGGGCAACTGTTACAGGTCGCAGTTTGGTTTGGTATCGAATCTTCATCCCCTCTGGCTGTAATTTTGGGCGCCACATTTGATTGGAAAGATATGCTGGCTTACTGCATCGGAGGTCTACTGTGTTGGTGGATGGAAAAGAAATGAAAAACGAGATGAAAGCCATTACGCTACCAAACCGACTCCGCCATTCCAAACGAGGTATTCGTAAAAGGATCAAAATCAGTTTACTCAAGCGCGTGTACCTTTGGTCACTGACCAATAGAGAACTGCTGTAGCGCTACTTCTCTATCTGAAATACAAAAGGGAATCTTAACTCACCGACGCACAGGGTGAGTTCAGATTCCCTTTATTGTAAACTATGAAGTCTAGCTGCTACTTTGAATTAGCTTTCAAATGAAAGTTTATCGCCGAACGTCTCTTTCCAGTCTTTATCGAACTGCTCAACCGCCGGTTTTACTGCTGGGTGAGCGAACATTTGTGCCGCCACATCGGTTGGTAATGTAATGGCTTCGATGCCCAGTTTCATCACCTCCATCGCTTGTTGAGTGTTCTTGAAGCTGGCTGCCAAAATCTTCGCTGGTAGTTGGTTTTGATCGAGCAACAATTGAAGATCCGCGACCACTTCAACACCGTTGCCGTTCATCGCATCAATGCGGTTTACGTAAGGTGCTAGGTAGTCTGCACCGCACAGTGCCGCAAGGAAACCCTGTTGAGCGGAATAGATAGCGGTAGCAAGAACCTGAATTCCCTCTTTTTTCATTAGCTTAATTGCCGCTAAGCCGGTTTCTGTTGCTGGCACTTTTACCACTATATCGTAAGGCAATTCATTCAGTTGGCGCGCTTCTGCCACCATGCCTTCGACGGTTGAACTCACGACTTGAGCGTGAAAGCGAGGTGTACCGCCAAGTGCTTCTTGCATGCCTGCGAGGGTTTTATTCAGTCCCTGCTTTGACTTCGCCAAAATGCTTGGGTTTGTCGTCACGCCTTTTAGCGGTAGGCATTGGTTAAAGCGTTTTACTTCTGCCACATCAGCAGTATCTAAATAAAGTTCGATCATGGTTTCTACCTTAAACAAAATCTTCGTTTTGATGATGGGATCACTATAGATCTGACAATCGAACGAGATCTTGATTTTGATCAATTGAAATTTCATTTGAAACTATAATAATTTCATTAAATGAAAGTTAAGTGAAACTTGTAAATGCTCAAATGAAGCTTTCAGTTCGAAAACACAAAAGCTGTTCATAAGACTTAACCAGCAAGAAACGGATTAAGTACACAGCGGTAGCACAGACCAAGAGGCAAGCAGAGATGTATTTCAATATCCAACGATTCTCTACCCATGATGGTGATGGCATTCGTTCCATTCTTTTTCTTAAAGGATGCAGCTTGTCTTGCCCTTGGTGTCAAAACCCAGAAAGCCGCAGCGAAAAGCATTCACTGCTGTTTGATCAGCGAAGCTGTATGGAAGGTTGCCAGCTGTGCGTTTCTGCTTATCAAGCTACAACTCAATCTACTGCGGGTAGTGAAACGGTGAGCGATGGTATTCAACGCATCGACAACCAGATCATCATCAATCGCAAAGCCATCAAAGAAGACCAACTGATCGCGCTGCGAGACGTCTGTCCTACGCAAGCACTGACTGTCTGCGGTGAAGAGGCGAAATCAGACATGTTGTTCGACACCTTGATGAAAGACAAACCTTTCTACGACCAAAGCCAAGGTGGTGTGACCTTCTCCGGTGGTGAGCCACTCATGCAAGCCGATTTGGTAGCAGAGCTCGCACAGCGTCTGCATGACAACCAAGTCTCTACCGCTATTGAATCGTGCATGCATGTGCCGTGGAAGAACGTCGAAAAAGCCGCGCCGCATATTGATTGCTGGTTGGCGGATTTAAAACACACCGATGAAGAAAAGTTTCTTAGCTGGGCGAAAGGTTCACTAAAACGCATCAAAGACAATTTCCGAAAACTGGCACCAATCGCGAAACGCATTGTGATTCGCGTTCCCGTTGTGCCGGGGTTCAATGACACCATCGAAGAGTTGAAAGACATCATCGATTTCGCGGCTTCACTAGAGAGCTGCCAAGAACTTCACTTGCTGCCGTACCACACGCTCGGCATCAATAAATACCGTTTGCTCGATATGCCTTACGAGTGTTCTGACAAGCCATTAAACAAACCAGAACTGCTAGAAAGCGCCATGCAATACGCAAGCGAAAACACCCAACTTAACGTGATTGTAAGAGGTTAACTATGGACCTGAATTACCTTCCTGAGCGTATCAAAGCGCACAAATCGGCACTGGTAAATATCGTAACGCCACCTGTCTGTACCGAGCGTGCAGAGGCATACACTCGTGCTTATCAAGCAAACGAAGACAAACCTGTGATTGTCCAACGTGCGTTAGCACTGCAAGAGCACTTACGCACTCGTACGATTTGGATTAAGCACGATGAATTGATCGTCGGTAACCAAGCGAGCAAAGTACGCGCTGCGCCTATTTTCCCAGAATACACAGTTCGTTGGATTGAAGCGGAAATTGATGAGCTAGCCGACCGTCCTGGTGCAGGCTTTGCGGTCACTGAAGAAGATAAGCAAAGCATCCACAGCATCACGCCGTACTGGCGCGGTAAAACCGTTCAAGACCGTTGTTATGGTTTGTTTACTGATGAGCAGCAAGAGATCTTAGCCAGCACCATCATTAAAGCTGAAGGCAACATGACTTCGGGTGATGCGCACCTTGCGGTGGATAACGAGAAAATCTTGAAGCTAGGCATGAACGGTTTGTTAGGGGATGTTCGTCAGCACCGTGCTAACAATGATGTTTCGACCTTTGAAGGCTTGAAGAAAGAGCAGTTCTACAAGTCGGTCGAAATTGTACTGCTTGCGATTCAAGAGCACATGGTGAGCTACGCTGAATTGGCGGCAAAAATGGCGCTAGAAGAGACGCGCCCGCTGCGCAAAGCTGAGTTAGAAAGCATTGCGGCAAACTGTCGTCATGTCGCGAGTGATGCGCCGGAAAACTTCTGGCAAGCACTGCAATTGAGCTACTTCGTTCAATTGATGCTACAAATCGAATCGAACGGTCACTCGGTTTCTTTCGGTCGTATGGACCAATTCCTCAACGAATTTTATGTTCGCGATATCGAAAACGGCACGATTGAGAAAGACTTCGCACTAGAGCTTTTACAAAGCTGCTGGTTGAAGTTGCTTGAAGTAAACAAGATTCGCTCTGGTGCGCACTCAAAAGCCTCCGCAGGTTCTCCGTTGTATCAAAACGTATGTATCGGCGGTCAGAAGTTGAATGAAAAGGGTGAGCCTGAAGACGCAGTGAATCCACTTTCTTGGGCGATTCTGGAATCTTGTGGTCAGTTACGTTCGACGCAACCTAACTTGAGTGTGCGTTACCATGAGGGTTTAAACCAAGAATTCCTGATGGGTTGTGTTGAAGTGATTAAATGTGGCTTCGGTATGCCTGCGTTTAACAACGATGAGATTGTTATTCCTGAATTCATCAAACTTGGCGTAGAGAAAGAAGACGCGTACAACTACGCATCTATCGGCTGTATCGAGACGGCGGTTCCGGGCAAATGGGGTTACCGTTGTACGGGCATGAGCTTCATTAACTTCGCCCGTATTCTGCTCGCTTCATTGAACGAAGGTGTGGATGCAACAACGGGTAAAGCTTTCTTGCCGCACGATAAGTCATTAGCAAAAGGCAACTTTGAGAACTTTGAGCAAGTAACGGCTTCTTGGGCAGAGCAAATCCGCTACTACACCCGCAAATCGATTGAGATTGATACAGTAGTCGACAGCGTACTTGAACAGCAAGCTCAAGACATCTTCTGTTCAACGTTAGTGGATGACTGTTTGGCTCGCGGTAAAACCGTGAAAGAAGGTGGCGCGAAATACGATTGGGTATCTGGCTTGCAAGTCGGTATCGCAAACTTGGGTAACAGCCTAGCTGCAATCAAACATCTTGTTTTCGATGATGCGCAGATCACCCAGCCCCTTATCTCACAACAACAGCTTGCAAAAGCATTGGCAGAAGATTTCGACGGAATGGAGAACGAGCAGCTTCGCCAACGTCTTATCAACTTTGCACCAAAATACGGTAACGATGATGACGCGGTAGACCAACTGCTCGCAGACGCGTACCAAGTGTACATTGATGAGCTAGAGCAGTTCGTTAATACGCGTCATGGGCGTGGTCCAATTGGTGGCGGTTACTACGCAGGTACATCAAGTATCTCGGCAAACGTCCCGTTCGGTGCTTCAACCATGGCAACGCCAGACGGCCGTAAAGCGAAAACACCATTGGCAGAAGGTGCAAGCCCGTCGTCTGGCTCAGACCGTTTAGGTCCAACAGCTGTGTACAACTCGGTCGGTAAGATCCAAGCGAATAAGATCCTTGGTGGCGTGCTGCTTAACCAGAAGTTAAGCCCGGCAGCGGTTGAGTCTGAAGGGGATAAGCTCAAGCTCTCTATGCTGATTCGCACCTTCTTCAACCACCACAAGGGTTGGCATGTGCAATACAACATCGTCTCTCGCGAGACCTTGCTAGCTGCGAAGAAGAACCCTGAACAATATCGTGATCTTGTTGTGCGAGTTGCAGGCTACTCAGCGTTTTTCACCGCGCTATCACCAGACGCGCAAGACGACATCATCGCACGTACCGAGCACGAGTTGTAAGTACACTCACTAAGTAAAACAAAAGGCACCGATAGGTGCCTTTGGTTTGAATACTTAATTCGCGAATGACTATACCTGACCGCATTACAGCTTGTGCAAAATGGTCACGCATTTCTTCGTGACGTTGTCGTATTCTTTCGTCATGTAAGCGGTAGTGATCGCGCCCTCTTTCATGATGCAAATGGCATCGAGTAATGAAGCGTTGTCTGATTTGAGATAGCGTTGAATTAGCTCTCTGACTTGCTGCTTATGGTAGCGGCAATACGTTGCGATCTCGCCACTGTCGTCACTGAATTCCGCGGACGTATTGATGAAAAAGCAACCGCGAAACTCGCCCAACTTTTCTTCAGAGCCATGAAACCAGCCGTTGAGTGCTGTAAATAACTGATCGATCACTTCCGCGCACGTTTGTGCTGAAGAAAGCTTTTCCTCCAACCATTCCATAAATACTTGGTGGCGTTGTTCTAATGCGGCGATGATAAGCGCTTCTTTGCTCTCAAAATGGTTATATAGCGTGCGTTTAGCCACGCCAGAAACATTGAGGACTTCATTGATGCCAATAGAGTTGATGCCTTGTTTGTAAAACAGTGACAAAGCTGTGTCGATCAATAACTGTTTCTTTTTGTTCATAACTATGTCCTCAAAAAGTTCCATAAACACATATTGACAAAGGTAGACAGATTTGTCTATTTTATTTTGTAGACAATTCGGTCTACTTTGAGGTGTTTATGAATAATTTAATTTTATCGTTGGTTGCCGGGCTTGGCGCTACGTTGGCTATTGGTGTGTTGTCTTACGCCGAGGTATCTCTTACTGAGGTAGTACTTCTCATGGCACCATTTGGTGCTACCGCAGTACTGGTGTTTGGGGTGCCTAGCAGCCCTCTCGCTCAACCAAAAAACGTGATCATTGGTCACTTCATTACGGCATCTATCGGTATTGCGTTTAGCCAGTATGTTGACGTCACGCCGGTCACGCTCGCGATTGCGACGGGGCTAGGTGTGTCTGCGATGTTGATTACGAAGACCACTCATCCACCTGCGGGGGCAAATCCAATTTTGATCATGGCGTCTGGGCAGGGATGGAGTTTTCTCTTCACGCCTGTCCTGATTGGCGCGGTAGTGATTGTTCTGGTCGGTAAAGGGCTACAGTTGCTCCAAAGTCAGTACTTAAACCCTCGACTGAATGGTCAGAAGACCTAGTCGGATTGTAGTTAGAGCCGCGAAAGGGAGTGATCTCTTTTGCGGTTTTATCTTTTGTCGGTTTGCAAAAACAAAATCTGATTCTCTCTTGGTATTCAGTCGTATACATCAACATGGTAGTTAAATTGGTACAATGCGATGAACAGAATCCACCCTAAGAAACTATTGCACAGTAAATGGACGGCAATTTCACCTAAAAACAAAGAGAAGCATTTTGTCGTGACAGAAATGGAACTAGATGAAGATGGTAACGTTGTGAGATGTGTCATCGAGGCAGTCATGAGTAAACGCGACCGAGAGATGAACTGGCAAGACCTAAAAGACTCTGAGCAATGGATGCAAGGGTGGAAGTGAGTGACGCTTCGTTGTTGGGCGAATCAAGCAGAAACGTGCGTTGCGAGTAGGCAAAAGTGGTGCTATCTGATACGTTGATAATTCGTTCTAACGCCCACTCAAAGGATTAATTATGATTGATTTCGACAATTCCTCTGTATTTAAGCTTAAGCCGATTGACGTTTCTAATGCCAGAGAAGACTTCCTTAAGTTCTTGATTGATGGTGAGACTATTTTCGCTGCTTTTAAAACAGTTCGTGACCAAGTGGTGTTTACGAACAAGCGAGTGATAGCGGCAAATGTGCAAGGGATTACCGGCTCAAAAGTGGATTACACTTCTTTGCCTTACAGTAAGATCAATGCATTTTCTATCGAGACCTCTGGTACTTTTGATTTGGATTGTGAAATCGAGTTCTTCATGAGTGAGGTGGGAAGAGTGCGTTTTGAAATTAAAGGCTCGTTTGATTTGATTTCTTTCAACCGTATGGTTAGTGAGTATGTACTAGGTTAAGGGATTAGAAATGAGAGCTTCGCTGAGAGACAAAATTATAGAGGTCTGTGACAAAAAGATCGCGAGTAAAGGTGAATTGGTTGGTCTCTCATTTTATGCGTTTTTCGCTAATAAAAATGACGACCCAGAGCTGTTGATGGAAGCGGCTACGTGGTGGATTCAGACTCATCAGCTCGACCACTTCGAAAAAGCAGTAAAAATAAAATCAATGGTCGAGTCGGGGAGCTAAATTAAAAAAAAGAAGTAAAGAAAGCAGACAAATGCTAATAACGTTGCGGACAAAACAGGGTAGATAATGTAAGAGTCCTGCTTGTTGGTTCGTTGAAAACATAGCGAAACAAGTAAGACGTTATAAACAACAAGTAACAAGCTGATCATGGTTCCGCTGTTTAGTGTCATACTTGATAGCTGAGTTAAGAAAAACGCCAATAAAAGGTAATCGAAGACAATGAGCCATAAAAAGGCTTTCTTCAGTAAGTCGCTTTTTCTTTTTTCGGATGATGTTATGTGCATATAGAACTCAACTAAAAAGTCACAGTAACAGAGGCTTTGGTTAGAGAGGTCACCATCAGAGTGGTGACCTTTTAAGATTATAATTCTTGAATTTTTACTTCGCTGGTGGCGGTATCGCCGGAGTAATTGATGACTTCTTGACGAATGACTGGTTGGTTGAATTCAGCCTTATCTTTCGCTTTTTGCAGTTCACTTTCTTGGTGGTTGCCAAAAAGGGTCTCAAGCACTTTAGCGGCAGGAGTCGTTAAAACAAACAGCTCAATACGACGGTTTTCGCTAGAATCTGGCTCATCAGGATTAAGCAGCGCTCTATCTGACATACCCGTTACCTGCATTACTCTATCATCCGGCATACCGCCTTCAACTAACGTATTTCTTGCTACGTCTGCTCGAGAGGCTGATAACGCCCAGTTAGATTGACGACCAAAACGCTTTTTAAATGGAATTGCATCTGTGTGTCCGCTGATGATCAGAGGGTTGTTAACACGATGAAATACAGGTGCTAGTGCGAGCAGTAAATCTTCAAAAAAAGGAGTAAGTTCTGCACCACCACGGCTGAACATGTGCTGTTTGTAATCATCTTGAAGGACGATACGCAAACCTTGTGGTGTCACCGTGACGTTTACATTTCCCTGCGCATTAATTTGGGCAGTCATTTGCTCAATTACTTTCGCTAGTGCGGCAAGTTGCTCTTGAGTATCGAAGTTACCAGGAATCAAAGAATCAATTTCTGGTCCATCCCCATCACCTTTAAAGTAAGAGCTTACTACATGGTTGGAGTTGTGTTTACTTGGCACAGAAGAGTCCTGTGCCAAGTCGATAGGAGAAATACTTTGTGACGTATCAAATGGGTTGCCGTAACTCTTGTCGAATACGCTTGAACTATGCAAGTGGGCAACAATCGCTTTACGCTCTTCTTTGTCTACCACCTGCATAACCCAAAGTACAAGAAACAGCGCCATTAGGGCGATCATGAAGTCAGCAAACGCGACTTTCCACGCGCCGCCATGAGACGACTCATCATGGCTGTATACTTTGGCACGTTTGAACACTACATGCTCTTGTTTTTGCATTATCCCTCCTGTTCAGCTAACCACTTCTCCATTTGGTTGAATGTTGGTTTGATGTCTAGCTGAATATGTTTACGACCAGCGTCAATGGCGAGCAATGTCGGCTTTTTCGCTACGTAGGCAACCAAGGTTGCACGAACGCACTCAAAAGCAGTCATATTACGTTTTACTCGCTGAGCCATGGCGTTACTTAGTGGATCTAAGCCACAGTAACAACCGAAAATACCAATGAATGTACCAACGAGAGCTGCCGCAACGTGATACCCAATCATAGCGATTGAGCCATCAATAGCTTGCATGGTGATAATGATGCCACCAACTGCTGCAAGAATACCGAAGCCAGGTAGTGCTTCTGCTGTACGCTGTAGTGAGCGTGAAGGTAAAAGCATTTCGTTCTGTATTGCTTCGATTTCTTGCTCTAGCAGTCCCTCTAATTCATGAGGCGACATCTGTCCCATTGCCATTAAACGTAAATTGTCAGTAATGAAAGAAATTAGGCGATGATCTTCTGCGATCGTCGGGTAAGCGAGGAACATAGAGCTTTGCTCCGGAGCCTCAATGTGAGAATCCAGAAACTTGTATCCGCGGTTTCTCGCTGTCTCTAGCAAGTTGTTGAGTAGTGCCATTAATTCCATGTAGTACTCATGCTCTTCTGTTGGACCTTTAATGGTCGCTGGCACTTGGCGACGCATTTCTTTCAGTACATGAGGCGGATTACCGATGATCAGAGAACCAGCAGCGGCGCCAATAATGATAAGGAATTCGGCTGGCTGCCAGATAGCACCTAAGCTACCACCGGCCCACATATATCCACCGAAGACGCACACCAGGATAGTGAGCACTCCAAAAAACTTTTGCATCTTGTGACTCCTAAGAGGACATTAATTGGTTGAGTTGTTTCAGCGCTTGTTTGTGAAGCTGACATATACGAGGTGGTGTCAGATCCAATACCAGAGCTATTTCGTGTAAGTTGAGTTCATGTTGATAGAACAGAGTCAGGAGCAGTTGATCGCGCTTAGGTAACTTACCCAAAGCACTGTCTAAACTACGACGAATATGTTCATGTTCCATGCCATCGTATTGTCCGCCAATGTAGCTATCACCGCTGCTCTCCATCAGTTGGTCAAGGCTTTGCATCTCGCCTGCGAGAGCGGCATTTTGACGGTTGTAATAATCTTGCTCATTCGTCCCTAAAGCCTGGATGATTTCGGCATCCGTTGGCATTCGACCTAACGTTCGAGTGAGATCTCGAGTCACGTCGTTGAGCTCGTGGGCTTGTTGACGAGTCTTACGTGAACGCCAATCTAGTCGGCGTAATTCGTCTAAAATAGCTCCCCGAACTCGACAAACGGCGAAAGCAGGAAAGTGAGGATCGTCAACATCGCCATATCGGCGTCCAGCCTCGACTAGAGCGATGAGGCCTATCTGCTGCATATCTTCAATACTACAGTGAGAAGTGGCATGAACGCGCAGCTGGTTAACTACGCGTTTTACCATGACCTGATGACGTTGTAGCAATGCGTTTTCATCAATTGGTCGTGACGGTGTTGTCACTTCCTCTTCTGTGGTGTAAGTGTCTTGTACATTCATGTCTAACATGGTTGTGCTCCGTTATTGCACAACATATTTAGTCAACAAAACATCGTCGATTTCTCGGACGATGTCTGTTTTAGCAAAAGCGAGTAGAAGCGTTTGCTTCACTTCGTCTTGCAGAATATCGATGGCACCCGCTTGCTGTAACTGATCAAACGTTTTGTCGCTAAACAGTTTTAATAGAGAGTTTTGTACCATAGGCATGTATTCATCGATCTCTTTGATACGCTCTGGGCGGCGTGTCTCAATTGCCAGTTCTAGCATCACAAAGTGAGTCTGTTTCTTGCCTTTAACGGTCAAAACGACTTTGTCCAAAGGATGGAAGCTAGGACCTTTACTTGTCGGTTGTTCTGTGACCAAAAAAGACAGTGGAGAGTCTTCGATCAGTGAACCAGAGTCAGGTGACTCTTGAGCGTGTTTGTTTAAGTACCAGATTCCGCCCATAATTGTGACGGCCGAAACGAGGGCACTGGTGATGATCATGGCGATAAACAGGGCGATCATTTGTTGTTTGGTCATAACCTTTTTCCTCGAAGATTCACTAAGCTTGAGTGCTTAGCCAGTGTTCTGAATAGTTAGTTGTTGTCGTGGTTTGGAATGCACCAGATTCTCGTGCGGCGAAAATATTGGCGTCTTCTTCGTTTGCATGTGGGTCATTTCGACCTTGGTTTTGATCAGAGCCAACATTGACATCGACATGAACGAAGTTTTGCTCTTGTAACTCAGTACGCAATCGTTCCGAAACTTGCATTAAAGCTTCTCGTGTTGCTGCGGCATTGGCGTTGATGTGGACACTTAATCGGTCACCTTCAACACGTACAAGTAAATCCAGTTTCCCCAAGTCTGGTGGGTCTAGGCGGATTTTTGCTTCTTGTACATTTTGTTGAGCTTGGAGCGTCACGCGATCATGTAAAACTTGCATCATTTGCTCCCCCCACTTTCCGGCAGTGGTATCAACACGCACCGCTGCCCACTCAGAGCCTTGAGCTTGAACATGACTCGTCGCAACCGGTGAATGTGCAGGTTGTGTTGTAGGAGCTTGTGCTTGAAGTAGAGAGGCGGTTGGTTGCCCTTGAACAGGTTGATTCAAAAGAGTTTGAAACTCAGCACCGGAGATAGGCAAACGCGAACTCGATGAAGTCGGCAGACTTTGCTTCACATCTTGTTTTGATGATGTGTTTAACATGGCGTTAGACGAATCTTGAGTAACAGACTTAACTTCGCTCGCAGCCATTAAAGATGACGCTTTTCCTAGTTTCTCAGCCTGCTTCTCTGCCATGGTAATCATACCCTGGGTTAAAGCTTGAGCTTGCGCTGCAAGATCAGTCGATTCTGTTAACCCTGGTGTACTGGTCAAGTTGGCATCCGGATCTGAAGCTGAGCGGTCATCAGTATCAAAACCATGACTTTGTACTTTGTTTGCGCTGTTCAAAGTAGAGGCCGTAAGGTGAAAACTCGGTACCGCTGACGCAGAGTTAAAGTCTTGCTCACCATTCTGCTTGTTCACTGATTTAAAACCATGAGAAAAGCCGTGTACCGAGTTCGCTTGCTTGATGTGACCCTCATTGTTAGCTGGCGAATTACCCGAGTGCTGAGTTGAAGAAGGTATGATCATTGAGTTAGCTCCATGGTCATTGCTAATTGATAGGCCATAGCGCGTTCTTGATGGTCATTGACCATGTTCATCTCTTTTTTCAACTCGTTGGTCGACTTCTCTAATACTGCGAAGGCATTAGCGTGCACTGTTTTCGCTCGCTGGATTTCAGGTGCAAGCTTAGGATCTTTCAAAAAAGGCTTGTGACTGATCAAAAGCTCTCGCAACTGCAAGTCGTACCGCTTGAGCGCATGCCAATCGGCCGTTTTTGCGGCGAACTGGATGAGCTGAGATAAATGACGGAATCGCTCTGGCGATACTTTATGCTTGTTGTCCAAAATTCATCCAACCTTCACGAATGTTACCCATTACACGCTCAACGTTAACCAAGCGATTTGCATCGTTTTGCACGCTAGCGTAATAAAGTTCGACTTGGCAGAAGTCATACAGCTGGCGTAGGTTTTCCGCAATTTCACCGCCGTTTTCATCATCTAGAGCACTTGTTAGTCCAATCAAGATGTTCATGCATTTGTTGATTCCATTCCCTTTCTCGGCCAAACGATTTGCGGCTAGGTGGCCGCGAATACGTTCAACTTCATCGAGTAGGCCATCGATTAACATGATGACCAATTGGTGTGGATTTGCTGCTGCCGCTTGAGCGTCGAGATCGACTTGTTGGTACGAATCGTAACCAGAATCCATAAGCATGAATATTTCTCCTAAATTTGGAACCAAATGTCTTATTTTTGAGCATTAAACATGGACATGGTTTGGTTCATTTGGGTCATAATTGAATTCATTTGAGTGAATTGTTTGAGATAGCGGTTGTACGACATTTCGTACTTACGCTCTAAATTGGTTTGTTTATCTTTGATTCGGTCTAAGCTTGACTGTATTGCGTCTTTACGCGTGCTGAAGGTACCTGATGAGAACTTCAAGAAAGGCTCTACCATCGCGTCAAGAGAATCTAGCAAAGCGTCATCCCCATTAAACAACGCCTCTAAGCCTGCGCTGTTTGTTTGTTGAGCTTCTTTGAACTTTTCTTGATCAACTTTCATTTTACCGTTGCGGTCTAGGCTCACGCCGATTTCGCTTAGGCGCATACCATTGTGTTCACCTCGGATTAACCCCGTTAACTGACTCTCAATAGAACGCAATGTCGAGTCGCTAGCGAGCACGCCGCGTTTCTGATCTTCACCGCCAATTTGGGTGTACTGATCGATAGTCGAAACAAGGGCATTGTAGGTTTCCACAAACTTATCTAGTTGTTCTTTAGTGCCTTCGCTATCAGCTCCAATTTTTAAACCGATTGGCGAATCTCCCGCGGCTTGCGGTTTAGATACGGTAATGTCAACACCGTCGATGACACCTTCAAAAGTATTACTTGCGTTGGTTAGTTTCAGGCCTGAGTCTTTTGCACCTAGCCACATAACCGCATCTTGCGGAGCGTTGATTTGCTTGAGGTTGGTGAAGGCGTCTTCAAACCACGCTTGGCCAGTACCCGATGCAGATACGTTGATCTTATTTTCGACACCAGTCTCAGTGCTCGATAGCATAAAGTGTGTTTGACCATTCGAGCGAACTAGAGTGGCGTTAACGCCAGGGTTATCCGTGTGATTGTTAATCGCACTGGCTAAATCGCTGATCGTTGCAGTGCCGTCACCATTAACATCAACGGAGGACAAGTCTAGAGTCATTGTTTCACCGTTGATGGTGAATTCTAAAGATCCAGTTGTTGGTACTTCTGTCGTTGCCTCAAGGTCTGCAGGCATACCTGTAGATACTTGATGCGCCGTTGCCACTTTTTCTACAAAAATCTGATAGTTACCCGTTAGCGCTTTAGCATCCGCGTTTGCAGTAAAGTTACCTTCTTGAGAGAGTGTCGCACTGTTTTTGATGATGCTGTTTGTACTGTTATTCATCTCTTTCATTGCAGTACGAAAATCACGTAGTGCGCTTTCAACTTTATTAAAAGCTGACAGTTGTGACTGGTACACATTAGCTTGCGCTTGGTAACGGTTTTTGAATGGGTTTGTGTCCAATTGTGCGAATTGGGTTGCCATTTTTACTGGGTCTAAAGAACTCATGAGGTGTGCTCCTCTATCTCTTATTGGCTTGAATACTTTGAATGCTACGCCTTAGTTTAATTATCAGTGGCAAGATACGTGCCGTATATTAAATTCAATTAAAACAAAGGTTTAAAGCTATTTTGTTTTCTTGGGAGGAAGTGGTGTTTCCACCTTGTTTGTTCCGCCTTCCTCCATGGAAAAAGTAATTTCCTTATAAGAAAAGGCGACCTAAACAAAGAAAATATTTAATTGTATTGACGGTTCTAATTAGGAGAGATGTTTTAATTGGACGTTATATTCAGCCTTTACTTCAGCTTGATTCAGATAATTCTTACAGAGTGCATTAATTGCGTTCTGATATTATTTTTGATAGTGCGAAGTGCAAGTGTTCTCACTAAAAATTAAATTTTTTACGTTTCAAAGAATGTCAGTTATGAATGAATTTGCGTTGCGATTGATGAAATGTGCTCGTGCATATGAAGAGTTCATTAACAAAAAACTATTAAGTAAACAGAGCATCAATTCTGATGAGATAGCTAGTATCTTAAAGGAAGCTAAGTTCAATTTTCCTGAACTTAGAGATAGTAAAATAGGAAGCAAATTAGAGACGATAGAATTAGAACTGTTTAATAAGGTTTTATTTAATATTATGTTGAAATTCGGATTCAGAGTGCCTGAATCTCACAAAGATAATACGAGCTCTATTTATATTCGTAGATAAAAATAAAGCCTTCCATAGGAAGGCTTTATAATTAAGACGATTTAAATTAAGCGCACTATTAACTAAGTAATTAGCGTAGTAGTGACATTGCCATGCTTGGAAGCTGGTTAGTTTGAGACAGAACAGTTGTACCTGCTTGCATCAACATTTGGTTCTTAGTCATGTTTGAAGACTCTACTGCAAAGTCTGTATCCATGATACGACCTTTAGATGCTGTAACGTTTTCTACCATGTTACCAAGGTTAGCCATAGTGTGCTCAAGACGGTTGATGTTCGCACCGAAGTCTGCACGAGAGCTACCAATTTTTTCTACTAGACCGTCAGCGCCGCTGATTTTGTCTAGTGCTGCTTTTGCTTTAGTCGCGTCATCGATACCATCTGTAATTGCTGCATCAGCAAGAATAGTAGTGATTTCACCGATACCTGCGCTTGCGCTTACAGTCAATGTTTCAGCAGAAGATGCACCGATTTGGAATGTTACGTCACCTGCACCGAAGCCGCCGCCTTTAAGAAGGTTTTGACCACCGAACTTAGTGTTGTCTACGATGTTGTTTAGTTCTGCAGTAAGCTGTGTGAACTCTTTGTTAAGAGACGCACGGTCTGTTGCACTGTTTGAACCGTTCAACGATTGTGTAGCAAGGTCGTTCATACGGTAAACGATGTTTGTCATTTCATCCATCGCACCTTCAGCAGTTTGCATCATAGAGATGCCGTCTTGTGCGTTACGCATTGCTACTGACATGCCGCGTGTTTGCGCTTCTAGACGGTTAGCAATTTGAAGACCAGCAGCGTCATCAGCAGCTGAGTTCACACGGTAGCCTGTGCTTAGACGTTCCATTGCTGTGTTTAGAAGTCCGCTTGTTGTGTTCATTGTGTTTTGAGTTACAAGCGAAGCGTAGTTAGTGTGCATTGATAAAGCCATCTTAGTCTCCTTAGTTAGTCACTATATCTTTCAGGCCTCGGGATATTCCCTTGTCACTAACTAGAGGCGGTCGGTCGGCTTTAATGATTAATTTGAAAATTAAAAAATTTCTAAAAAAGATAAAAATTGATGATTTTTAGTGATTTGTATTCCATGAAAACCGGGAAAATCATCATATAAGCCTAAATTTTTTAGTTAAGTTAAAGAAACTATTGCCCAATGATCTTGTGGTTATCCGTTATAAATAAAAAAACAGCACGAATAAATCGTGCTGTTTTAAATATAAATGGTTGAGTTTCAACTATTCCTCATCAAAAGACTGAAAGGAGAGAGAGGTTGGGATATCGCTGAAATAACCAAAATAATAACTGGCACCCAATAAACGATAGCGGTTAAGTTCCGTTTGACTCGCTACACGTCCGGCAACCCAAGTATATTTATGCTTTCTTAAGAACTTAGCAATAGGTAGGAAAGCGTGTCTTTCTTCTTTATCCTCTAGTGTGACTGACAATTTGATCATATCGGGACTAAAGTCTGCGACGCGCTCGAAGTTCACTTGCGATGTCGCGACTTCAAACCAAAGTGAATATGCATTCTCTTTTAACTTTTTGGTGAGTGTGGCGACTTTATCACTATCACATAACGTTTCATCAGCTTGAAGAGAAGGAATCACATGTTGAAAAGCAGAAGAGTGGAATTGAATCGTCTGTTCGAGAAAATAAACCCCAGGCTCCCAAAGTAATGCATCCACGCGAATCGGCACGACAACATTACTAATCAAGTCGTGATGAAAGGCTTCTAACTGAAATTGTGTTTGTCTTAGTGCAAGGTAAAGACTGAACAAATCCAGGCAGTACTGCATTTGTTCAGAGAGTTTGAATTGATAGACACTTTGTTCTCCACGCATACCAAATCTCAACGTCAGGTGTTGGAATTCTACTTCCCCTGATTGAGCTTCCCTAATTGCTTGGCATGCGTGTTGGACATCATTGTGTTTTAAAGCATCAAAGACTAATTGATCGTCATCCGTGACGATGTGTTGTACTGCGAGACCAACCAAATGTTCGTACATCGCATGTGTTGAAATAAGATTAACCAAGGTTTCCTACCACATTGATTTGTTTGTTTTCTGGGATTTCGTTGTAAGACAATACTGCCAGCCCTTGTGTAAATGTGCGAGCATAACGCGCTAGAAGAGGGCGCAGCTGTGGCATAACGAGAAGGATCGGAGGTAGCCCCTGTTGTTTAAGCTGTTGTCTAATCAATGGCAAGTTTTGTTGGAACTGACCAAGAATGTTTGGCTCAATTGGGAAGCTATCTAGTGTTACCGTACCAGAAGATTGTGCTTGTTGCAGTGAAGTTAGTAGCATTTGTTCTAACTCATCAGACAGTGCGTAGACATTTAATTCGTTCTTTTGTCCTGCAATTAAGTTAACAAGCGTACGCTTTAGTGCACAGCGTACATCAGATGCAAGTAGGATCGGGTCCTTTGTATTTTCCGCGGATTCCAACATTGTGTTGGCAATCGTGCGAATATCTTTTAGTGGCACTTGGTCCAATAAAAGCTGGCGATATACTTTCAGCTGCTGTGCTGGATTAAGTGCTGCTGCTAATGCTTCTGCTAGTTTCGGGGCTTGTTGTGTCAAACGCTGGGTTATTGCTTCCACATCGTCGTGCGTAAACAATTCTGCAAGGTTTGTCTTCATGATTTTACTAATATGAGTGGCAATAACAGTGCCATCATCGACAACTTGGTAACCCATATTAAGTGCTTTTGCTTTATCTTGATGCTCAATCCACACAGCTGGCAACTGATAAGCAGGATCGCTACCCAAAATGCCATCTACCTCACCGTAAGTTTCGCCAACCGCTATCGCCATTAAACGCTCTGGTTCAATAAAACCTTGCTCAATGACTTCGCCATTTAGAGAAATTGTGTATTGGTTTGGCTTGAGGCTCAGGTTGTCACGAATACGAACTTCAGGTAATAAAAAGCCAACTTGTTCAGAAAGGTTTCGACGCACACCGCGGATACGTTGTGATAAAGGAGCCCCTTGTTCTTTGTTGACTAGATGGACGAGTCGATAACCAAGCGCAAGTGATAATGTTTGGACGTGAGGAATATCATCCCATGTCAGCGGTGTATCATCGTCTTGCATTGCTTGTGAAAGTGCTTCGACCTCTTCAATCTGGGAGTCTTGCACTGGCTTCTTGGTTTGACGCCACCCTGCGAACGCTAATGCGCCAGCAAACGCAAAAAAGGCTAGGTGTGGCATACCCGGTACCATACCGATTACCGCCATAATACCTGCGACAGTAAATAGCGTTGCAGGAGTTGCCAGTAATTGCTTTTGCATGGTTTCCGACATGCCATTATCGCTATCATTAATTCGCGTAACGATAATCGCGGCAGCCGTTGCCAATAGTAGTGAAGGAATTTGAGCAACTAGACCATCACCGATTGTGAGTAGGGCATAAGTTTTAAAGGCGTCAGACGCAGCGAGTCCATGCTCGAAGACACCAATACTGATACCACCAATGATATTGATAAACAGAATCAACAAACCTGCGATGGCATCGCCACGCACAAACTTTGATGCACCATCCATCGAACCATGAAAATCGGCTTCGTTGGCGACTTCTTTACGGCGTAAGCGAGCCGTTTCCTGATCGATAAGGCCAGCGTTTAAGTCGGCATCAATTGCCATTTGTTTGCCTGGTAAAGCATCCAACGTAAAGCGGGCTGAAACCTCAGAAATACGTTCACCACCTTTGGTGATTACGACGAAGTTGATGATCATCAAGATGACGAACACCACCATACCAACGACGTAGTTACCGCCAATGACGACTTCACCGAATGCTTGAATGACCTTACCCGCTGCGTCACCACCATTATGTCCTTCTAGGAGTACAATTCGCGTAGAAGCCACGTTCAATGTGAGACGTAATAATGTTGCGACCAGCAAAATAGTTGGAAAAACAGAGAAATCTAATGGTCGCTTTGCGGTTGTGCTGACCAGCAATACTAGGATTGCTAAGACGATATTAAAGGTAAACAGCGCATCCAGTAGCAGAGGAGGCAAAGGAAGAATCACCATTGCTAATATCATTAGCAAGACGATTGGAATGCCAACGTAGCCTTTGGTTGATGTTTGAAGTTGTTTTAACCGGTTAAGCATACTTTCGTGTCCTTGGATAAACGCGGGTTAATCAGTGCTGCAAATGTTTTGGAATCGAAAAATGAGGTAAAGGAATTGGCTCTTTTCCCTCACCTTTACGAAAGGCTTTCAATTGCAAAACGTAAGTAAGAATATGTGCCACTGCGATGTACAGTTGGCTTGGGATTGCTTGTTCAATCGCCGTCGTGTGATAAATCGAACGGGTAAGTGGCGGGGAGTTAATGATTTCCACTTTGTTTTCTCGGGCGATACGTTGAATGTGCATAGCAGTTTCGTCTACGCCTTTTGCGACGACAAAGGGCGCGTCAGAAAGCGAAGGCTCGTATTTCAGTGCGACTGCGTAGTGCGTTGGGTTTGTGATGATCACGTCAGCCGTCGGCACCATTTTATCGATCTTACGGCGCGCAAACTGTTGCTGTATTTGACGAATACGTTGTTTTACTTCCGGACGACCTTCATTATTTTTAAATTCCTCTTTCAATTCTTGTTTCGTCATGCGGAGTTCTTTTAGGTGTTCCCAACGCTGATAAGGAATGTCGATAACCCCAAATAACAACAAGGCGAAGCCCATTAAAAGTAAGCCTTCAAACAGAATGGACATTACTAGAGAAAAACCTTGGCTGAGTGGGAGGTTTTGCATGCCAAGTAATGGCTGTAAGTGGTTGTCTAAATAGCCATATAAGATGCCGAAGATCACGGCTACTTTGAACGTCGACTTTAAGAGCTCAACCACTGAGCGGGTCGAAAAAATGCGCTTTATCCCGCTCAAAGGATTAATTTTGCTGAGCTTTGGCATCACGTTCGCGGGACGGAACATCCAGCCGCCTAGCACAAGGCTACTACCACAGGTCACGATAATAATGACGGTAAACAATGGTAATAGCATGTCGATGATGACTGCTAAACTTTGTCCCAATTGCTCGACAAGTTGTTTAGGATTTTCTAGGTCGGCTCGCGTCAGCATCATGTTGTAGCGAAAGATACCCGACATGCTTTCCCAAATACTATTAAGCTGAGAGTAAAAGTAGAGCGCCACCGCTAGAAATATAACCGCAGTAGTAAACTCTTTCGCGCGAGGAATTTGTCCTTCCTGACGGGCTTTCTTTACCTTCTGCGGTGACGCTTTTTCAGTTTTGTCTTGAGAAGATTGATCGCTCATGCTCCCCCCAACATAAAGTTACTCAAGTGTCTAATGGTGTCGTGAACGAGCGCCGTGTAGCGACCAGGAACACCAGAAACTGAGATTAATACGCTGAATAGACCCAGCAGCATCGTCATAGGAAAACCTAACGCATAGACATTAAGTGATGGTGCGGCTCGGTTCATTACACCAAAACTGATGTTGGCTAGAAGCATGGAAACAATAGCGGGTAAAGCCAAAGCTAGTGAAGAGGCAAACATCCAACCGAAAATATTGACAACACCTTGCAGAGAAAGCGATGTGATACCAGATCCGACTGGCCAAACAACAAAGCTTTGAATCACGATATCTATGACGAGTAAGTGTCCTTCTAGCGCAAGAAACAACAAGGTTGAGAAAATCAGAAATATGCGTCCCAAAATGGCGACAGAAAGCCCGTTAATAGGATCATTCATCATCGCCATACCTAAGCCCATTTGCAGAGAAATCACCTGACCAAGCATGGTGAAAACGTTAAAGAGCATGTGCAAAATTAACCCAAACATTACCCCCCAAATAGCTTGCTCAAAAGCAAGGAACAGGGAAGTCATAGAGAATAATTCGACTTGTGGCATGGGTGGCATTAACGGTCCAGTAATGACAACGATCGAGAGGGCCAGTAAAGTACGAACCCAAACAGGAATAATTGCATCACCAAAGAAAGGCATTGAAATAAATACGGCTCCCACACGAAAAAACGGCCACCAGAGTTGACCGAGTATCGCCGAGAGCTCTGCAAATGTGATGGCCATTAGCCAATCATCCCTGGTATGTTGTGGAACAAGAAATCAAACAGTTCCATGATCTTACGGAGCATCCAGTGACCTGCAAAAATCACCATTAATAAGGTAACGAGCAAACGTGGCAAAAAGCTGAGTGTTTGCTCGTTGATTTGTGTGGCAGCCTGAAATACGGCGATACACAAACCGACAATTAAGCCTGGAACAACCAATACGGCAACCATCAAAATGATCAGCCATACTGCATCGGAAAATAACGTTACGGTTAGTTCTGGGGTCATAACTGCTCCTAGTTAACCGAAGCTGGCAGATAAGGTGCCAACTGTCATTGCCCAACCATCCACGAGTACAAATACCACCAACTTAAAGGGAAGTGAGACAATTAAAGGTGATAGCATCATCATACCCATTGCCATCAGGACACTGGCGACAACCAAGTCGATGACCAAAAACGGGATGAAAAGCATAAAACCAATTTGGAAGGCGGTTTTCAGTTCACTAATGACAAATGCAGGCAAGACAACGGCAAATGAAATATCCTCAACGTTTTGGTCGAGAGGCTCATTGGCAATACGTAACATTTGTTCAAGAGAGCTTTGGTGCGTCTGTGCCAACATGAACTCTCTCACTGGTTTCTCTGCAACAGAAAAAGCCTGTATTAGCGTGATTTCGCCGTTGTCGTATGGCTGAAACGCATTTTCATAAATATCGCTCCAGACAGGGCGCATAATCAGTAACGTCAATGCGAGAGCGATCCCGACCAACACTCTGTTAGGTGGGCTTTGTTGAAGACCAAGAGCTTGGCGCAAAATCGCAAGGACAACGACAATTCGAGTAAAGCTCGTCGCCATCAAAATAAATGCTGGAAGAAAACTGAGCGCCGTCATCAACAACAGAATTTGCAGTTTAACGCTGTATTCTTGTTGTGTGTCGCCATCAGAAACGGACAAGATAGTTAAGCCGTTGTCAGCCGCCATTGTTGGGAAAGCAAACAAAAGTGACACCAATACCAAAAGAGGTAACCAACGGTGCCAAGCGCTCAGATTTTTCATTGTGATGCCTACCTAAGATTATTGACCAACGCCACTCAATGCAGAGTCATGTACATCGATCAGACGAAGTCCATACTTATCATTGACAACGACAACTTCAGCGTGGCCCATAAGAGAACCGTTTACTTTCACGTCTAAAGGCTCGCCATTGAGCTTTTCCAACTCGATAACCGTGCCTTCACCCGCTTTCATTAAGTCCCCAAGTGGGATCTCCTTACTCGCAACTTCCAGCGTGACTGTGACAGGAATGCTTTTGAAAAAGCTAAGGTCACGTTCCGCAGTGGCTGGTTCTTGTTGGAGCGTATCTTCGGCTTCAAAGTCTTCTAATTGAAAATCATCAAAGTTCAGTTCTTCTGCGTCGAATGCATTAGTTTCTAGCGCTTCGCTCATCGCTGCGGTTCCTTATCAGGGTTAAAGATCAAAACAAGTTGGCCGTCTTGCTCGGCAATACGACCTGTAAATAGAGATTGGTTGCCAATGCTTACTGGAACCGTGTTAAGAAGCTCAATAGGTAAAATATCGTTGGGTTGTAAGCCAACCATATCACTTAAAGGCATCTTCTTTTTACTTAGAACAACGTTCAGTCGAACGGGGGTCGCCTCTAAAGAACGACAGAAAGGTTGAAACAAATCGGTATCAGGTTGCAGTTCAAGCTGCTCGATCAGCGTTTGAATAAGATGACCATCTAGCTTGAGATGAATTGAGCCTTGATGATCGTCAAACGCAATGTTTAATTGAACGTTAATGCCAATACCTCTAGGGGTCTCATACTCACCCGTGTCCCACATTTCACCAGGAGCAAGCCAACCGATGATGATTCGACTGATGCGCTCTTGTAAACGTAAGTCACTGGCCGTCAGAGTAGCGGCTGAGCGCTCTGCACTTGCACCATAAAATCTATCAGCCAACTTTATGAGCGTGTGAGGGTTACCATGGATGAATACCATGCCGCCTTCCTGATGTTGATAGGTCGACGTTTGTTCTTTGTCCATCTCAACCGATGTAAAGCGGTGCAAGTCTACTGAGGTTAAGCTAGCTTCCACTTTTCCTGTGCTGAGCCAATTTTGTAATTCAGTCGTAAGGTTTGAGCAAGATCCTGAAATTAAATTATCGAGCTTCTCACGAATGATATGAATAGGTTTGCCTAATAATTCTACATCAAGTAGTTGACTATCAGAAATAGGCTCGCTAACTCTATTTTCCATTTATATTTTACCGTGCGTTAACAATCGAAAGTGTTTTAACTTAATGGCGTGTAGTCTACACAGAAATTTTAATGATCTTTTAGCTCCAAACTCTAAGATTGTGACTTTAGTTCACATGTTGCTTTGTTCATATAGTCATAATCTTTTAATGAAATTTAAAAAGAGTTAGTTTTCTTTATAAATCGCTTAATAAATAAAATAACAATGTTGAGCGTTTTAGTTGTTATAGATTTTTTAAATTGCCTTTATGGCGTAACAACAACTTCAAATAAATAAATTATAAGATACTGTTTTTTATGCTTAAAGCTTCCGTTGGAGGCTAAGCGTGCTCTCTTGAGCGTTTTGTAACCAATTTTAATATTCAGAATAGGTAATTAAAATGATTAGCTATGCCAGTTCTCTCGGCTTGGTGGCATATTTAATTAAACGGTTTAAGTCATGGGAATGTAAGATATACATGAATCATGTCCGTTTGATAATTTGTAACACAATTATTGTTATCAGTTTTATTTTTTCAAAAGTGTCATATTCAGAAGAAGTCTTAACAATCCCTATGGACCTCTCTAAATGGACATATGAGGGAAATAAATTCAAATGCAACTTGTTGCAATCAAATAAAGACTATGGGAAGTTTTATTTCCTAGCGGAACCTAATAATAAATTCTATTTTATTTCCGATATAGAATATGAAAACAATAAATGGAAAACGATTGCTTTAACAACTCAAAATGCTCCTTGGAGTAATGAGCTTTATAGAAAAGAATTTGGTTCCCTTGAATTTACTAAGCCGTCTCAGCGTTTCATCTTTAATAAAGGCGCTGAAGAATTCATGGATTCAATTGCTTCGGGTAGTTGGGTGACGCTGTCACTTAAAGGAAGTAATGCTTCCTCTGTTTCAGAGATTGTGATTCCTACTCTTCAAACTCAAAACGCATTGAAATCATTTAATGCGTGTCGCGCGCGATTGCCTAAATTGTCTTTTTCAGAGGCAAGGGATATGGCGCTCTCATTTGAGTTTGGTCAGAAGACGTTAAGTCGTGGACAGAAAGCAACACTAGAAGCGCTGTATAGCTATGTATCTGTGGATGATCGAGTGACCAAAATCCTCATCGACGGTCACACCGATAACGTTGGTTCAAGTTTAACGAACCTTTCTGTGTCACGTACTCGAGCAGAGCAAGTCACCAACGCTTTGATTGAGCTTGGGGTCGACGAGTCGATGATCGAAACACGAGCTCATGGTTCGCGTTACCCAATTGCCAGCAATAACTCGGTTAATGGCCAAGCAAAAAACCGACGTGTCACCCTGCGTTTAGTGAGGGACAACGAGTATACGGCTACGAAACACCACCCAGATCTACAATCACAAAATCAACAAACGAAAGTTAAGGTTCAATGATGACGAAAACGAAAATTTTGTTGGTTGAGCCAAATGAAGCTCTTGCTCAACCAGTATTGGATGTGTTGCAAAATGCAGGTTACACCGCGAAACACACTCGTACTGGTCGAGGCGCTTTGCTTGAAGAGCGAGCAGAAATCACTTTAGTGAGCTCTACGCTGCCGGATATGTGTGTTCGTGAGTTTGTCGCGTGTCACCAAAAGCAGCGAAATTCGGGTGTTGTTATTGCGATTGTCGACCAAGAACAAGGCATCTTGGCTGCTGAGACGATGAAAGCGGGCGCTACTGATTATCTATTACGCCCATTTGAATCTAATCAGTTGGTTAATCTGCTTAAACGTGTTGAAGCGTTAGGTAAGCCAATGGCCAACATTGTTGCGGAGTCTTGGAGAAGCAAACAAGTTCTGCAATTGGCGCATCGTGCAGCATGTACTAACGCGAGTGTGCTTATTACAGGTGAATCGGGAACGGGTAAAGAAGTGCTGGCGCGATATGTGCATGAGCACTCTCCGCGTATCAATGGTCCATTTGTGGCGGTTAACTGTGCCGCCATTCCAGAGTCAATGTTAGAGGCTGTGCTATTCGGTCATGTAAAAGGCGCGTTCACCGGAGCGACAAATTCTCAAAGCGGTAAGTTTGAAGAAGCAAATGGCGGGACGATTCTGCTTGACGAGATTGGTGAAATGTCACCTGCGGTTCAAGCTAAATTGTTACGCGTCCTTCAAGAGCGTGAAGTAGAACGTGTTGGTAGCCATAAAGCCGTTCAGCTCGATATTCGTGTTATTGCGGCAACCAACAAAGACTTACGTGAGGAAGTTCAAAAAGGCACGTTCCGTGAAGATCTTTATTATCGATTAGATGTGCTGCCTCTGCACTGGCCGCCTTTGCGTGAAAGAAAAGAGGACATTCTACCGATTAGCCAATTCTTTATTGAAAAGTATCAAGATAGCAGCCGCTGTCACTTATCCCAAGATGCGATTAGTGCGCTGAGTCAGTATCACTGGCCGGGCAATATTCGTGAGTTGGAAAATGTCATTCAACGCGCTTTGGTCATGCGTCATGGTGATTACATTACAGCCCATGACCTGATGCTGCCTATTGAGCTTGTCGCGTCAGTTCCTACAGCAGAGCCAACTTCAAGTTTTGGTCATGTAGAAGCGAAGAAGCAAGCTGAATATCAGTTTATTTTGGAAAAGTTACGTCAGTTTGGTGGAAACCGAACGAAAACCGCAAACGCGCTTGGAGTCTCTACTCGAGCGCTACGCTACAAGCTCGCAGCAATGCGAGAACATGGTATTGATTTACAGTCGGCACTAGGCTCGGCTGCCTAATAGGAGAAAAAATAGATGGCAAGTCAACCTACTCATGCGGTCTCGGCAGAGCAACTTATGTTGTCAAAAATGCAGGCGATGCAGGCACAAGTGCAGCAGCCAGAGTTTATCGTGAGTGCAAATCCTTTAGATCAACAATCACTAAACGCACCTTTATCGTTCTCACAAGCGATGACAAATGTGTTGGATACAGTGAATCAACATCAATCAGTGGCTAGTCAAAAAATGACGGCCGTAGAAACAGGAAAAAGTGATGACCTAGTTGGTGCAATGGTCGCGAGCCAAAAAGCCAGCTTGTCCTTTAATGCTTTGATGCAAGTGCGCAACAAAGTCGTGACCTCATTTGAAGATATTATGAAGATGCCGGTGTAATTCATGTCAGAACTAACCCCCCAAGTCGCCGGAAACACAGCTATGGCTACCGGCACAGCACAGACATTTTCTACTGCCAACGGCATGGACGATGTGACAACGAAGCTGAAGCAAATCTGGTCTAGCAGTCAGAGAAACTTAGTGCTATCTGCGGTGTTAGCTGCGATTGTTGCAGCGATTATTGTGGTTGCACTATGGAGTTCCTCGCAGAGCTTTCGTCCGCTATATAGCCAACAAGAGCGTTTTGATATCGGCGAAATTGTGTCGGTATTAGAAAGCGAAGGCGTAAGCTACCGCATGCAAGAGCAAAATGGACAAGTTCTTGTACCAGAAGGTGAGGTTGCGAAGGTACGCATGTTGCTTGCATCAAAAGGTGTTAAAGCTAAGCTGCCGACAGGTTTGGATTCGCTCAAGGAAGATAGCTCTCTTGGTACGAGCCAATTTATGGAAACAGCGCGTTATCGTCATGGTTTAGAAGGTGAGTTAGTACGTACTATCATGTCTTTGAACTCAGTAGCGAACGCGCGTGTTCATTTAGCAATACCTCGTCAAACTCTATTCGTCCGCCAAAACAGTGAGAATCCTTCAGCATCTGTCATGCTTGAGCTCAAACCTGGTGAAGACTTAAAGCCTGAACAAGTTGAAGCGATCATTAACCTAGTGGTCGGCAGTGTCACGGCAATGAAGCCAGAATTTGTTTCTGTCATTGACCAGTATGGCCGTCTTCTTAGTGCGGATGTCGCTTCTGCGGAAGCTGGTAAAGTAAATGCGAAATATCTTGAATACCAGAAGAGTGTTGAAAAACAGATCATCCAACGCGCAGCAGATATGCTTACGCCGATTGTGGGGCCGAGTAACTTCCGAGTACAAGTCGCTGCCGATCTGGACTTTAGCCAAGTTGAAGAAACACAAGAAATTTTGGATAACGCACCGGTTGTGCGTAATGAGCACACCATTCATAACAACTCGGTTGATCAAATTGCGTTGGGTGTTCCTGGTTCTCTAAGTAACCAACCGCCAGTGACAGGATCTGGTGAAGTGGAAACGAACGATAGCCAAAACACGAATGCGCGATCTGAAGTGAATCGTCAATATGCTGTAGGGAGCAGTGTTCGTCGTACTCAATACCAACAAGGCCAAATAGAAAAGCTTAGTGTATCGGTTCTGTTGAACTCCAAAGCTTCGCCAGATGGTGTGGCGTGGAGTGAAGCCGATAAAGAGCAAATCTCAAACATGATCATGGATGCTGTTGGTATCTCTGCCACACGTGGTGACAGCTTAAGTTTAATGAGTTTCAACTTCACCCCAATTGAAATTGATGCTCCTCCTGCACTGCCGTGGTGGCAAGACCCTACAGTACAGCAGCCAATACGCTACGTTATTGGTGGCTTGTTAGGCTTGGCGATGATCTTCTTCGTACTGCGTCCATTAATCATGCACCTAACTGGCGTTGATAAACCTGTGCCTGAGCTAAATTTTGCTGAGCCTCAGGAAGAACCTGACTACGAAAACTTGCAAACGCGTGAAGAGCGCGAGCATGAAGAAGTACTTGATCGCCGCCTATCTGAAAAAGGCATCTCAGCCTCTTCAGGTTTAGATGTAAACAGCGACATGCTACCACCAGCAGGTTCGCCATTAGAAATTCAATTGAAACACCTACAGCTTATTGCTAATGAAGAGCCAGAGCGCGTAGCCGAAATACTGAAACAATGGGTAAACATCAATGAACACAGTTCTATCAAAGCAGACGCTTAGTTATGTTGAACAAACCGCGCTCGTGCTATTAGGCATGGGCGAGGATGCCGCAGCGAAGGTTTTGCAACACTTTAGCCGTGATGAAACCCAGCGTGTGACTCGTGCAATGGCGAAGTTAAATGGCATTAAGAGCGATTCTGCTCGTGGTGTTATTCAAACTTTCTTTGAAGATTTTCGTGAGCACAGCGGTATTCGAGGAGCCTCGAAGGAATACCTATCTAATACATTGCGTAAAGCATTGGGTAACGATTTGGCAAAAGGGTTATTGAATACCTTATATGGCGATGAAATTCGCAACAATATGCAGCGCTTACAGTGGGTGGAAGCAGAAACTCTCGCTCGTTTCATTGTGAACGAGCACCCACAAATGCAAGCAATTTTTCTAGCGTATTTGCCAGCAGACAGCTCTTCAGCGGTATTGAAGCACTTGCCACAAGATTACCATGACGAAATCTTGTTCCGTATTGCTCAATTGCAAGATATCGATCATCAAGTTGCTGTTGATTTGCATGAACTCGTTGAGCGTTGCATCGAAAAAGTATCCGCAAGTCAAAGCACGCCGTTATCAGGTGTTAAGCAAGCTGCAGATATCATTAACCGCTTTGAAGGTGACCGTGGTTCATTGATGGAAATGCTGAAGTTGCATGATGAAGATGTTGTTAATGCAATCGAAGAAAACATGTTCGACTTTATGGTTCTTGGCCGACAACGCGAAGAAACTATGGACATGTTGGTGCAGCAAATCCCGCTAGAGTTGTGGGCAGTTGCGCTAAAAGGTTCCGATATTACCTTACAACAAGCTATTAAGCGTTCAATGCCGCAACGTATGGTGAAAGCGCTAGAAGATGACATGGACGCACGCGGCGCTGTTGCGTTAAGTCGAGTTCAAAAAGCACGTCAAGACATCATGCAAATGGTACGTGAGCTGGATGAATCTGGTGAAGTTCAGCTGCTTCTCTATGAAGAGCCAACGGTGGAGTAAGGTCATGCTAGAGACAAAATCAAGTACTATGCGATTGCCTCCGAGCGGGTATCGTTTACACCGTTTTCCGCCTTTAGCGCAACCTAAGACTATCGAAGACGAATTCGGGCTAGATAACCAAGGCTGGCAAGAACCTCAAATTGATATCCAACAGCAACTTGAAGAAGGTTTTCAACAAGGTTTGCAACAAGGACATGAGGAAGGCTTACGCCAAGGTATCGAACAGGGCAAGCAACAAGGTCTGTTGGAAGGCCAAAAAGAAGGTTTCCAAAAAGGCTTTGTTTCCGGTGAGCAGTCTGGAAAGCAAGGCTTTTTGGAGGCGGCGAAGCCTGTCAATGAACTTTTTCACGCCCTTTCTCGTTGGCAGGATGAAAAAGAGCAGCAACAACGTCATATGATTTGTGAACTGGTACAAAAGGTAGCTCAGCAAGTGATTCGTGCCGAGCTCACTTTAATGCCTCAGCAGATCCTAGCTTTGGTGGACGAGACATTGTCTGCCATGCCTGGTAAAGCGGAAACAGTAACTGTGCATTTAAATCCGCAAGATTTAGAGCGTATTACTCACATCAATGCTGATTTGCCGCAATCTTGGAAACTGGTCCCTAATACGGAGCTTCCTATTGGTGGCTGTCAGTTAGTGACTGATGACGCAGAAGCGGATGCGAGCTGCGACTCTCGTTTGGAAGCCTGTATGGACAATGTAAAGCAACACCTTTTGGATGAAGTCAGTATTCCACAGGTAGAGTCTGAGCATGAGTAATACCCTAAGCCATGAACTATTAAGTGAGCGTTTGAGCGAAGCCTTGGCTTCGCTTGATTCAATCCCTGTTGCTCGCGTAACAGGGCGATTGATAAAAGTAAACGGTTTAATGTTACAAGCCGTAGGGTGTCGGTTTAAGCTTGAGCAGCGTTGTCTCGTAGAAACCGCGGAAGGCGATATGATCGAAGCGCAAGTTGTGGGCTTTGAACACACTATTGCTTACCTCATGCCTATCCGCCGTTTAGGCGGTCTGTTTGCAGGTGCAAAAGTCATCCCTCTTGATGGTGACAGTACCGTGCAGCTAAGCTCTCAGTGGTTAGGACGCGTACTGAATGGTTTAGGTGAGCCGTTAGATGACGGGGCACCGCTTAAGGGGGGAGAGCGAGTTTCACTTGAACCAAAACCGATTAACCCACTGAAGCGACGCCCAGTTGATACACCACTCAACGTAGGCGTGCGTGCGATTAATGGACTATTAACGGTAGGCAAAGGCCAACGTATTGGTTTGATGGCTGGCAGTGGCGTCGGTAAAAGTGTGTTAATGGGGATGATCACCAAAAACACGGAGGCCGATGTAATTGTGGTCGGGCTTATCGGTGAGCGAGGCAGAGAAGTACGTGAGTTTATCGAGAGAAACTTAACCCCAGAAGCACGCAAGAAAGCGATCATTATCGCGGCTCCTGCTGATGAATCCCCGCTAATGAGGTTAAGAGCGACACTACTTTGTCATCGCGTTTCAGAGTATTTCCGAGACCAAGGCAAAGACGTTCTACTTCTGATGGACTCTCTAACCCGATACGCCATGGCACAGCGCGAAATCGCTCTTTCGCTCGGAGAGCCTCCAGCTTCTCGTGGTTATCCGCCCTCAGTCTTCAGCGTGTTACCTCAACTCCTAGAGCGAGCGGGTAACAGTGAAAATCAACATGGTAGCTTAACGGCAATTTATACCGTATTGGCAGAAGGGGACGACCAACAAGATCCTGTCGTGGATTCCGCGCGCGCCATCTTAGATGGGCATGTCGTTTTATCGCGTCAACTGGCTGAGCAAGGGCATTATCCCGCGATAGATATCAACGCGTCTATTAGCCGTTGTATGAATACTTGTACGCAGGACGCACACAGCACGATTGCGAATAACTTCCGTCAAATGTACTCCAACTACCTTCAGGTTAAAGAGTTACTGCCATTAGGGGGTTATCAACCAGGACAAGATCCTGAGTTAGATCAATCTGTTGCTATGTATCCAAATTTGCGTGCATATCTACAACAAGCTGCCAACGAGTCTGTAGATTACCCAACCAGTTTGACCGAGCTCGCGCAGCTTTTTCAAAGTGCTTAATCAAATGGGAGTGACAAGGCTGAAATGAAATCCAAGTTAAAAGCCGTAGGCAAGTTACAGCAAATGGAAGAAAAACAGCGTGACCGTGTGGGTCAACAACTTGATGCCATGCGTCAGCGTCACTCCCATCTTTCAATGCAATTGGAACAGTTGTCGGCGTTGAAAGGCCACGCTGGACAATCAACCCGAACCGGCCCGACGCTGACGAGCGCGGCTTTGATGAACTTTAATCGTGTTGACCAAATGCTACAAAGAATGCTTCGTCACCACGAGCAAGAGCAAGCCGTTATGCAAGCGGAATGTGCATCTGTACAGAAAACGCTAGAACACAAGCACGCACGCGTTCAAGGGTTAGAAAAAGTGCTTGATCGTTGGCGTACTAAGCAGAACTATGAAAAAGCGAAAAAAGAGCAAAAGATGATTGAAGACATCATTAACTCTCGCGTTAAGCGCAAGATATTATGATGTCTTGTTGACGCTACTAGGAGCGCGAATAATTTCTGCGGTGTCTTAGCCAACCAAACCAGCCTCCAAGCATGATCAACCCTGATCCGAGAGCACCGCCGCCACTGCTGCCGTTGTTACCAAAGCCAGATGTGTTGGTATCGACAGGCTCAAAGCCAGAGTCCCCTTCGCTATGATAATCTTCCGAACTTGCTAAGAGGGCGTTATAACTGGTTTTTACACCTGAGCTGGTTTGGGTCTCAATCCATGTTGCATAGTTCAAAATCTCGGTAAACACACTTGGAATCGCAGCGGATTCGCAAACTGAAGAACCGTAGCTCACAATGCCAATTTGCTGATACATGCCATTATTGTCTTGATAGGTGAGAGGACCGCCTGAGTCACCACGACAGATACCAGTGTAGCTTCGTTCAGGAAATCCATTCGCACATAAACTTTCCTGAGCGTTAAACCCTGTTACCAACGAAGCGCATTGGGTGTCGGTAAGGGGTTTTACTTCTGCCCAGCGTAAATAGTTAGGGGGGCTTTCATCATTGGTTGAGGTCTGACCTAAACCGAATATCTGATAAACTGACTTGCTGCTGTAGTCTCCAAAGTCTTGCGGTAAAGTGATGGATTGGACGTTATCGGTGATAGGTCTAGTCAATTCAAGGACAGCGATGTCATTAATCCATAAATCGCTAGGCACATAATCAGGATGAATCGTGATAGAGCGAACATCTTTGAATTCTTCAACAAACACGTCATTCATCGTAGGGTTTTTGACTAACACTCGTAGGTCGTTGATTGTCCAGCCGTCAGTAAAAACGCTTGGTTCTACGCAGTGAGCCGCAGTTAAAATGAAGCGGTCGTTTACAATGGTTCCCCCACAAATATTGGCAAACTGATTAGCGCCAGTTTTATGTAGAATAAGACGTGCAAAAAAAGGAAGTTGGTTTTGGGTAGCCTGCTGACCCCCAATAATTGCCGTGGAGATCCCTTGTTCTGAAAGACGGTTATCATTTTCTACTTCAGCGGTCGTACTCAAAGATACTGCAAAACAGAGTGCGCTTAGCCATATTTGATACTGCTTCATAAACCATCCTTGGATGAAAAGTGCTCTTCTAACTTTATACTAGTTTTTCAGTGAATGTGCTTAACAAAAGTTTCTAATAGTTGAATGATTGTTGTAGCCAAGATCGCAACAGATGAAACGATTCAAGCTTTAGCTTGTGTGGCGGGCATACAAAGTAAAGCTGTTGATGAGGATTAATGACGGGTTCACCCAGCTCGATTAGCTGACCATATTTGATGTCATCCTTCACAAACAAGCGATGAGTGACCAATAACCCCAAACGACGAGTTGTGGCCTGGACGGCTTGTATCGACATGTTAAAAGTGATTGGTTTTTTATTTTTAGGTCGCTGGATACCCGTCGCGTCCAGCCACACGTTCCAGTCATTTTTTCTTCGTTCGTTAGTAACTTCAATGATGGGATACTGCTTTAAGAGTTGAGTGATGTTTGAGTCCTTGGTCTTCGCTATCAATTCAGGACTGCACACCAAAACCAGTTCATCTTCACTGAGCTTTTCGCAGTAGTAATCCTGCCATTCTTCGGGATTTCCATGCACCAAGGCCGCGTCGATACCTTCTTGTTCTAAATTGAATCTGCCAGACAGGTTTGATAAACGAACGTCTAATTGAGGAGCAAACCTTTGTAAATCTGACATTCGAGGAATCCACCAGTGAAGAGCCAATGAATTCACCATATTGAGCGTAACACGCTGCAAGTTCTGATCTTGGATGAGTGCTTCCGTTGCATCGACAATTTGCTCTAAAGCGGGTGCCACCTTCCTGTAATACTTTTTACCGTCCGCGTTGAGTTGAACTTGTCTGCCTATGCGATCAAATAGAGGCTTGTTGACTTGACTCTCCAGCGATTTAATTGCCTGACTTACGGCTGAGTGGCTCACACTTAATATCTGTGCTGCTTCTGTCATGCTGCCAGACTCAGCTACTGCAACAAATGCGTAGATGGACTTTAAGGGGACTAGTTTCCGCATAATTTAAAAACCGTAGCTGGTGATAGATAAGTTAAACTGTAAGTTTTTCTTACATCAATGGTTAATATTACTCGCTATTTACGATAAGTGATGTCTTTTAAAATGCTCCATATATTAAGGAGTATTGAATGAATGCTGTAAATAAATCTATCCTTTTCATGTTGATGTCTACGTTAAGCTTATCTGTTACTGGACTGTTAGCAAAGCAGTTGTCAGGCGAACTTTCCGTCACACTATTTAGCTTCTTACGTTTTTTGGTGCCTGCGCTTATCTTACTTATCTTACTTCGTGTGAAAAACCTTACCTTTCCTAAAGCGGGCACGCTAAAGCCTATTTTATTGCGTGCTCTTTGTATCGGTTTGTCACAACTTTGCTTTATCGCGTCATTACAAACGTTAACGCTCGTTGAAGGGGTTGTGTTGTTTGCTACTGGCCCATTATTTATTCCCTTGGTTGAAAAGCTGTTCATGAGGGGGCGCATTCGTGTTTCAACTTTGGCGGCTTTAGCAATGGCGTTCACTGGTGTGGTTATGTTGGCGGGCGGTGGAAGTGAGATTACATGGCGAGCGGATTTATTGCTCGGCTTGGCTGGTGGACTCTTCAATTCTGGTTCTCAGCTTACGTTATATAAAGTGAGTAAAACAAATATGTCGCCGCTAGAAATCAACTTTTGGGCGTTTGGTTTTGCTGCCGTATTTCTGTTGCCGCTAACTTTGTTTAATGACTTCGACGCGTTACTTAATATGAGTGTTATGGCGCCTGAGATTTCTTCAAATACGCTGTGGATCGGTATGATGTCTCTGATGATCATTAACACCCAAGTTTTTCGCTCCAAAGCATATAAACTGGCAAGCAGTGGCTCTCAACTTGCGCCACTCATTTTTACTAACTTATTGTTCACTGCGGTTTGGCAGAGCCTGTTTTTTGAAGACCGAATGAGTCAAAGTCAAATTGTTGGGATGAGTTTAATAGTGCTCGCAATCATACTGAACACATGTTGGGTTCGTTTTACGGCGCATCGCAGTGGCGGTTTACAAGCGAGAACTTCTTAGTCTGTCGGAAAATGAAGGGGGCAGGTAGATAAATTGGTCGTGTGGTTTGATTTTTCCTGAGTATGGGCTAGCGTCAAGAAAGGTTCAGGGAGAGAAATCATGCTTACGCTAAATTATTACGTCGAAATTTCGGCGACACCGCAACGAGTGTGGGAAGTGCTAACCGATGTTGAGTTGTATAAACGTTGGGCACAAGCCTTTTCACCGCAGTCTCAATTTGAAGGAGCTTGGGAAGAAGGAGGTGGCATCACTTTTTTTGATCCAGATATGGGCGGGACAAGGGCGATCATAGATACGGTGCTACCGCTTCAAAAACTTGAATTTCATCATGTTGCCATTTTTAATCCGGATAATCGTCAACAACTCGATGCTGACCTAGCATCTAGGTGGATCGGATCGCGAGAGATCTACCAGATCGATACCAACAACGATCGTTTACTACTCAATGTTACCATTCATACTCACAACGACTTTGTTTCTATGTTTAATCACGGATGGGAAAAAGCCTTACCCTTGATAAAAGCCATTAGTGAAGAGCAAGCTTAGGGTTCTTGCTTATCTTGGGCTGACGATGCGTTGCCTGAAGGTATACAATAGCACGCAAGATAGCGCACCTTAGAGAGTGGATGATGGAATTTAAAGTTGATACCCATACACATACGTACGCAAGTGGTCACGCGTACAGTACCTTGATTGAAAATGCAAAGTTGGCAAAAGAGAACGGGCTGGATATGTTCTGCACGACCGATCACGCAGAATCAATGCCGGGTGCGCCTCATTACTGGTTCTTCTCTAACCAGAAAATTCTGCCTCGCTTTCTTGAAGGCGTTGCGATTATTCGCGGCGTTGAATCTAACATTATGAATACCGAAGGCGACATTGATATTCCACTGAGTGTGGACCGCAACTTAGATTGGGTGATTGCGAGTTTTCATGAACCCGTTTTTCGTCCTGCAAACAAGCAAACTCACACGGAAGCACTTGTTAATGTCATTCAGAGTGGTCGTATTGATGCGCTCGGTCATCTTGGTAATCCAAATTTCGACTTTGATTTTCAGACCGTTTTAGCGTGCGCGAAAGAGCACAATGTCGCGATTGAAATTAATAACACCACGCTGAAAGGCAACAGCCGAGTAGGCAGCGTAGACCGTTGCCACGAGATTGCACAAATCGGGAAAGATCTCGGTGTTTTCTTCACCACGGGCAGTGACGCGCACTTCTGTCACGATGTTGGTAATCTGGATTTGGTTGGAGAGTTAATGGACAAAGTGGGTATTGATAGCAAGAAAGTGATTACTCACACCGCTCAGCAGTTTTTGTCTTTCTTAGCTTTGAGAGGCCGTAAACCAATTGCAGAATATGACAGCATTCTCAACGCATAAACTTGATTACATTTAAGGTATGCACCCGACGCCAGATTGCTTTACACTGCGACCCGGAAATACTCAACTAAGCTAGTTTTTCGCCTTTTATGGCGTAGGTTATTTGGGTGAATAAAGCCGACACAGAATTCGGCACTATAAATGGAGAAGTGAAAAATGTTACGTCCTTTAGTCCTAGGGTGTGCGATTGCGTTTGGCTCAACATACGCAATGGCAGAAGCGGTTGATTTAAAACAAAACATGAAACAGATGAAGATGGAATTCAAACAGGCGGCAGAAGCATCTGATGTCGAAACCATGAAATCTGCGATTGATAGCTTGCAAGCGATTGTTGAACAATCTAAGCGTGGTAATTACCCACCAGAGAAGTTTGATACTTACTTAGAAGGCTTTAACAAGCTGACGGTAACGCTAGATAAGATTGAAGCGGATCTTGATGCGGGCAAGCTACAAGAAGCAAAAGCTCAACTGCGTGAAATCGATAGTCTTCGTGAAGAGTACCACGACAAGCGCAATCCAAGCATTTGGAGCAAGTTGTTTGGCTAATTATCTACTGAGCGGAGCATTTGCTCGTGGCAGTGGATTACGCGTTATCTCTAAGTAATGAATGAACACATTATCAGCCTGCCATTTCGGCGGGCTTTTTTGCGACTGTCAATCGATGCATTCAAGAAAACCTGTGAGGTAGCAAGCACTTATTGATCCTGTTTTTGAGCTATCACTCAAAATTGGTTACGCTGTGTGAAATTTGTTAAGTCACCGTTATGCGTAGATTAATTCCTTTTTACCGCTCGATGTTATTTGCTAGTGCTCTCAGTTGGGTGCTAGTGACGCTGATGCCTGTTATCAATGCTCATGGTAACAGCATGGGCGTGTGGGCGACGTTATGTACGCTTAACGGTTTTGAGTTGGTCCAAATAGAAGAGGGCGACAATTCGGTCAGCCACAAAGGCAAGCCTTGTCCGTTTAGCCACTTCTCGACTTTTCATCACGATACACTTCCAACGACACCGATACTTTCAAGACAGAGCTTGGTGACTTCTGACAGCTACGCTTATTTGGCTCTAAGTGTGCGATTTGAAACACCAGTTCCTAGAGCGCCGCCAGTTTCCCTTTTCTCATAACGAAAACAATTACACGATACCCAAGTAACCTCGAGATGCTTGGTTCAGCGAGAATGACTTGGTTTGTAGACGCGGCGGCGATTTAAAGGTCTAGTGGGTCTAAATCAAGATATCGACAACAAAGTATACAAGCCAAGGCAACTCGCCCTTCGGGAGCGTGTCATTGCTCCGATTGCTGCTTCAAACAACTTGGAAAGAGTTGTCTATTACACAGCGTTGTTTTCTTTGCACTCGAATCAATGACAACGCTCTGAATCCAGCATCTTGAAGTCACTTGGGTATATAGTCAGCAACACTGCCACTTCGAGCAGTGGTACTCCCAAATCTAAGTCAATTAGCGCCGCATACAAATGTGTATGTGCAGGATGCGTTTGACTGAATTTGGGTGTTCAACAATGAAAAAAGGAAAATACACATGTTGAGAAACTCGGCAAAGCCTCAACTCAAGGAAGCCTCACGCGCAAAATCCATCTACTTTATGACGTGGCGATGGCACTTTTACGCAGGTTTGTTCGTCATTCCATTTATGCTCATGCTTTCCCTCACGGGGTTGGTGATGTTGTTTGATGATGAAATCGAACTGGCTCGATACGAAGCGACATTACAAGTTTCACCACAAGAGCACATGATTCCTGTCTCTGCACAATTGGAAACCGTAAAGCAGGCGTATCCCGATTTTAATGTCACTCAATTTGTACCTGCTAAAACGGCCGATATCGCCAACCGATTCTCGATTCAAAACCAAGAAGGCAGCTCGCTGATTGTTGCAGTAAATCCTTACACAGGAGACGTACAAGGCACCATTAATCGTGGTGATAGCATCTATGAACTGATGAATAGTATTCACGGTACGCTGCTCATTGGCGACCTAGGCGACCGTTTAATTGAAATCGCCGCAAGTCTGGGGATTTTGCTGTTGGTATCTGGTTTGTACCTTTGGTTACCTAGAGACAACGCCAGTCGCGCCGGCTTTTTGAAAATTCGCCTTAACAACGGTCCTCGGATTTTGATGCGTGACCTGCATGCGAATTTAGGTGGTGTGCTGTCGATTGTTCTGTTGTTCTTTTTGATTTCAGGTTTGTCGTGGGCAGGGATCTGGGGGGCGAAAATGGTGCAAGCTTGGAATACCTTCCCAACCTATTACACATGGGGTGAGAAACCGGAATCCACACTGACACACAAAGATCTCAACCATGGCGCTTCAGAAGAGATGCCATGGAACTTAGAGCTTGCTGCTGTGCCTGAATCGAAAGACAAACCCGCTCATGATCATGCCAATATGAAGGAAGATATGGCATACGCAGGCAGCCATGATGCGCTCTCTGTTGATGATATCATCCTCAAGGCTGAAATGTTGGGCTTCACTGGTTATAAGTTGTTTTTGCCGCGCTCTGAGACGGGCGTTTACACCGTTGCAGCTAACTCTATGGGTGGCGATATCTCCGACCCAAGACAAGATCGCACCAGCCACTTTGACCAATATTCCGGTCGCTTGTTGGTGGACGTCACATGGCAAGATTACAGTTTGTTTGCCAAGTTCATGGCGGCAGGTGTGTCATTGCATCAAGGTGATGTGAGTATATTGAACAAAGTACTCAACGTAGTGTTCTGTTTGGCGTTCATCTTAATCTCAATCACAGGTGTGGTGATGTGGTGGATTCGTAGACCAAGTCGCAGTGCCGCATTGGGCGCGCCACCTAAGTTTCAGCAAGACGGCATTTGGAAACTTGGTTTAGTAACGTTGGTGATATTGTGTCTGGCGTTTCCGATGGGCGGTTTGGCGATTGTTACGGTTCTCGCACTGGATTGGCTGTTGTTCAACCGCGTTGAGAAGCTGAAAACAGCGTTGAATTAGTAACAGACAAAGAATGGAATAGTAAAAGAGCCAGCGACGTGCTGGCTCTTTTTATTTCTGGTAAATCTCCAGTGGCAAGCCATCTGGATCTTGGAAGAAGGTAAATGCTTTGCCTGTGAATTCGTCAATACGAATTGGCTCAACTTCAACGTCATTCGATTCTAGGTAGGCTTTCACCTGTTCAACATCATCAACCAAAAACGCGAGATGTCGTAGCCCTTGTGCTTCGGGAAAGCTCGGTCTCTCTGGTGCGCCCGGAAAGCTAAACAGTTCAACTTGGCGGCCGTCGGGTAAAGCGAGGTCAAGCTTGTATGAGTCTCTGGCTTCACGATAGTTTTCAGCAATGACTTTTAGCCCCAACACTTCAGTGTAAAAGCGTTTTGACCTTGGGTAATCGCTACAAATGATCGCGACGTGATGAATGGCATTAAACATGGTTAGCCTCTTCAAACATGGCTCGTATCCTCAAGCATGGTTAGTGTCCTCGGAGACTAAATGCTCCTTAACGAAGTCGATAAACACGCGCAGACGAGCAGGCATGTATTTGGTTTGTGCATACTGCATCGCGATAGCGCCGTGGTAGTTACTCTTTATCATCCAATCCGGCAGAACCTCCACCACTTCCCCTTGCTCTAACGCGTCTTTGATCACGAAGTCATGGAAGATCCCAATTCCCAAGCCAGACTTAACCCCGTTCAAGCGCATTTGAGAATGGTTGACGGCGTAGCGCCCACTCACGGCAATCGAATGAAAGGCTTCCTCTTTAAAGAATGACCAGATGTTGTCTTTGTCGTTCTCGGCAAGGTAAATGCAGTCGTGTTGCTCAAGCTCGGTTGGGTGCTCAGGCATACCGTGTTTGGTGAGGTAATCTGGAGAGGCACATAAAACGAGATTGGTCTTGCTGATCTCTTTGAGTACCAGATTCTCATCGGGTTTGTCGGTGAGCTTAAACGCGACATCAATGCCTTGGCGGAACAGATCGATCTCACCATCTGCTGCACGCAGCTTAAGCTGAATATTTGGATAACGTTCTAGGAATGGCAATACAAACGGTTGAAGCACCGAATTAAGAAATGCTTCAGGGGCTGCCACTGTGAGTGCGCCTGTTGGCTCGGCATGATCTTCCGCAGATAGCTCAACGGCTTGCTGCGCGGCATTCACCATTGCGATGCTTTGGTCGTAAACCTTTTGTCCTGCTTGAGTGATGATCAACTTACGAGTCGTGCGCTCAAACAATTTGACCGAAAGCGCTTGCTCTAATCGTGTGATCAACTTACTTAAAGCCGATGGCGTCACGCCGAGTTGTTTGGCTGCTGCGGTAAAACTGCCTTCGTTTACCACTAAGATAAACGAAGCAAGATCAGGAAGTAGGGCAATGAGTTTTGGATTAACCATAATTGTTCAGTTCTGCGCAGCGGAATAACGATATTGTCTGGTACGGTTTCACGAGGTTCAAGTGTCACTGTCTCGCTTTAACGATATTTTGCCAAAAATGCATTGAGTTCAGGCAAGCCAGATTCACCAGTATGGTATTGCTGCCAACAGTGATAAATGGCCGTTTCGTGGTCTGCAATCAACTCGATAGCTTCTCGCTCAGCGATTGAATACTGCTGTGAAGCTTTCACTTCTTCATGCCACTCTCGATACTTGACCTCATAAGGTTCTACCCATTTCAGAAGAGTCGCCACCAACTCTTGCCATGGTAAATCAATCCATTTGGTTGCATCTTCCAAGCCTTTATCCAGCATCTCTTGGTATCGACTTTCTATATCCATCCCATTTTTCAGCAGTACAGGTTTGAGCTTTTCTGCGGTGAGTTCTTCCACTTCAATCAAGGTTTGCCACAGCGTTTGTTGTTCACTTTGGGCGTAATGGCTCAAGTAGTGGTTGAAAAAAGCGATGCCGTAGATTTCGCCATAGTAGGCAGACAGAACGTTATGAATCATGGTGAGAATCGTGATTTAAACAGAGAATACCGCATTGTAGGAGGGGAAAGCGCGAAGTGTAAATATCTGAATATACTCAAGTGACTTCAAGATACATGGTTCAGAGCGTTGTCACTGATTCAAGTTCAAGGAAAACAACGAAGCGGAATAGCGAGCTCTTTCCAAGTTGTTTGACGAAGAAATTGCTTCAGTGGCACGCTCCCGAAGGGCGAGTTGCCTTGGTTCGCATGCTTCGTTAACAATTTTCGATTTAGAACCACTAGATTTTCAAATTGTTGCCTCGCCTTCAAACCAAGTCATCCTCGCTGAACCAAGCATCTCGAGGTTACTTGAGTATAAATAAAAAAGTGCTGCTGACAGAATTCGAACAGAACTTGTGAGAATTTTATGAGAATTCGATGAAGTTGCTGATAGATTTGCTCGTCATTCTTAGAGGCAAGAACGCAAAACGTTCGAAACGTAATGCTTAACCTACTCAAGTCACGAACAAAGAAGTAAAGCCGTATACATGGGCTTGGGTAGTTCAACCCTCATTAAAGGATGGAATCACAATGAAAAAACGTACCCAACTCGGACTCGTCATGACTTCAGTCGCTATGGCACTAGGCTCTGCATCAGTGAATGCGGCGGAATTGGAAATCACCGTGACAAACGCAACCAAAGGCATCTACTTTACGCCTCTTATTGTTGCTGCACATGGCTCTGATCTTCAAATGTTCAGAACGGGTCAAGCAGCAACGCCAGAACTAGAAGCAATGGCAGAAGGCGGTGATATCTCTGGTCTTGCTAGTGTGATTGGTAACGCTGGTGGTGCGGTGGTTGAGAACCCTGCTGGTGGTATTTTGAATCCGGGTGTGGCAACCACCTTCACCTTGGACAGTGGCGACCACGGTTATCTTTCTCTGAGCGCGATGTTGCTGCCAACCAATGATGGTTTTGTCGGTCTGGATAGCTGGAAGATCCCAACGGAAGCGGGTACATACCGAGCAACGCTAAGAAGTTACGATGCCGGTACAGAAGCGAACGATGAACTTGCGTCTAGCATGCCAAACCCACCTTTCATTACCTTTGGTACTGGCGGCACAGGCGTTGAAGCAACAGTAACTAACGACAAAGTTCACGTGCATCCGGGTAACCTTGGTGATAGCGATCCAACCGGCGGCATCAGTGACCTAGACAGCAGCAGCCATCGTTGGTTAAACCCAGTTGCAACCATCACAATCGTTGTGAAGTAAGGGGGATGTATGAAATACAGAATCTTACTATTAGCAGCTTCAGTCGGCTTGCTCGCCGGTTGTCCAAGCGATGATGATAATGACGTAGTGAAATCGTACCGCTACACCGTCAACGTGGCGAACTTGACTGCGAATCAACCTATGTCTCCGCTCGCGGTACTCACTCACAATGCTGACTACCAATTGTTTGAAATTGGACAAGCCGCATCTGTTGAACTTGAGCATCTTGCTGAAGGCGGTAGTAACGCCGAGCTGATTGAATTGATGAACAGCAATGACAGTGTTTACCAAGGTATTTCGGGTAATGGATTGGTGTTGCCGGGTGCATCGGACGAAGTCACCATTACGGTTGACCCTAGTCGTTACGGTTACTTGTCTGTGGCGTCTATGTTCGTGAATACCAATGATGCCTTTGTTGGCGAAACGGGGCTATCGCTCAAATCGCTCGCAGTGGGTGAAAGCTACGAAATGAGCATGAACGTTTGGGATTCCGGCACAGAGCTGAACGATGAACTTGCTGCAACCATTCCGGGCCCAGCAGGTGGCGGTGAGGGTTTCAATGCCGCTCGTAATGACAGTAATGACGTTGTTGCATTCCATGCGGGTGTTGTTAGCCAAGATGACGGATTAGCAAACTCAGCACTTTCTGCGAACCATCGTTTCTTGAACCCAGGTGCGAAAGTCACCATCACTCGAGTCGAGTAACACAGGCTCCGATGACGTCTCCTTTCCAAAGCGCTTGTAGCCGAGCGCTTTATCCCTCATGGCGTCATCGGAACCTTTTTTGAAAGAATTTCTAATTTGTTCCGGTCATGTGCAAAGTGAGGATACTCGAAGGCAAGGAAAGGACCATGGAACAACAGGCAATCAATTTAGTCGCGAACATCTTGTTGGTGGAAGATGACGATGATTTGGCAGAACTGGTTCAGATGCATCTTAAGTTTCAGGGACACCAAGTGTCGCGAGCCACAAATGTCGCCGATGCTAAAACGCAATACCAGCAACAACCCTTTGATTTATTGATCCTTGACCGAGGTTTGCCAGATGGTGATGGTCTAGACATCTGCCATTATTTGCGTCAGCAACAAGATTGGAGCCCAGTGCTTATGCTGACAGCCAGAGACGGTGAAATGGATAAGGTTGACGGTTTAGAAGCAGGCGTTGATGACTACATCACTAAGCCATTTAGCGTATTAGAATTTCAAGCACGAGTGCGAAACGTGCTGCGCAGAGTCAGCCAAACCGCTGAAGCAAAGGTGGCAGATGAAGTCCTCGATGATGCGATGGATTTTGGCCCGCTGAGAATCATTCCGGAGTTGCACCAAGTATCCTTAAACGACAAGGATGTCACGCTCACCGCGACAGAGTTTACTTTGCTGCAGTTTCTCGCGACTCGTCCGGGCAGAGTCTACAGTAAAGATGAATTGCTCGATCACGTTTGGAACACCAGTCATTCTGGTTATCACCACACGGTGTGTAGCACCATAAATCGTTTACGCAGCAAGTTGTCGTTGTCTGATTCTGATCATCACTTCATCCAAACCGTGTGGGGTGTTGGATATAAGTTTCAACCAAGACACTAATGCAAGAAAGTAAGTCAAAACATCAAGCCAAGACAGTAAGTCGGCAGTTGTTTTCACCATCATTTTTCAATCATCACGGGTGTTGCAAAAACACCGCTGTTTAAGGAGGCGATAGGATGAGCTTCAAATCTCGCTTAGTGGTATTTACTAGCTTGTGGTTCTGTCTCGCGGCGGTGGTGATTGCACTGACTTACAATTGGCAAAAAGAAACCATTGAGTTACGCACCAAGCAAAGCCTGCATAAAGAGCTAGCCAGCCACATGCGTGATGATAATCCGCTGATGATCGGAACGGATTACAACCCTAAAGCGCTCAAGTCGATTTTTCACACGCTCATGCTGATCGGCCCTGATTTTGAAATCTACTTCCTCGATAGCCAAGGCAATATCACCACTCATGCAGCACCGGAAGGGGCGGAGATCATGGGGAAGGTGGATCTCAATCCCATTAAGCAATTCTTAAATGACCAGCCTTTTCCTATTTTGGGTGAAGACCCACGTAATCGTGGTGAACACAAAGTCTTTTCTGTCGCCGCGATAGAGGAATTAGGCTCTACGGTCGGTTATCTCTACGTGGTGATTGGCAGTACCCGACATGACGCCATTGCCAATGCTCAAGTCGATACTCCTTATATCGCGCTGGCAGGATTGGTCTTAGTCTCCATTTTAGGCTTTGCTCTTGGGGCTTATGTGCTGGTGAAACGTAGCCTATTGAACCCGATTGAGCGTGTGACCAAGCAACTTCAACAGCAAGCCGAACATGATTTCCGCCTGCAACCTGATTTTACTCACCAAGTGCCGGAGCTCGTGCCGATTGCGCACTCTTATCAGATGATGGCGAAGCACATTCAGCAACAGTTTTTACAGTTGGAGTATCAATCGTCTCATCGTCGTCAAAGCTTGTTGCAGCTTAGTCATGATTTAAAAACGCCGTTATCGAGCGTGCTGGGCTATTTGGAAACGTGGCGTTTGCAACATCCGGAATCCGATCCTTTGATTGACGTTGCTTTCCGAAATTGTGAGAAGCTCTCAACTCAACTGCATTCTTTATTAGACGCCGCACGCAAAGAAGCTCCAATGCCAAATTACGAGTACCGCCCCGTAGATCTGGGCGCTTTGATGGCAGAATGTGCTGAAACGATGCAGAGCCAGTTTTCTCGTAAAGAAGTGGTATTGAAAGTGGATATCGATAGCGAAATCCAAACCGTGGGTGACAAGGGGCTATTGGAGCGATTGGTATTGAACCTGCTTGAAAATGCATTGCGCCACAGCCCAATCGGTTCAGAAGTGCATTGCCAAGCGCATTTGAGTGAGGATAAGTCGCGTATCCATTTTACCTTCGTCAATCACATCGAGGAAGAAGCGGAGGGCGGTTCTTTGGGGATCGGGACGAAGATTGTTCAATCGATCTTAATGCTTCACCACAGCTATCTTGAGACCAATGCAACCTCCTCTCAGTATCAACAGAAGTTCACACTTCTCGCAATCTAAAGAGAAGTGTGAGACATAAAGTTAATGTTTATTCAATAACACCACATACGACGCGAGCGCCACCACCACCTAGCTTATTTGGGTGATCGGAGTGATTGTCACCACCTGCATGGATCATTAACGCTCGACCTTTTAAATCCGATAATTTTAGGCGAGGAGCGACAACGGGCTGATTGGCATTGCCGTCCATGTCCACATAGAGTGGAGGCAAGTCGCCTAAATGATTGTCATCGGTCCAAGGATAGCCATGCTTCCCTGTGTTGTTAGGATCATAATGGCCACCTGCTGCGCCGCCTAATACGGTTTTGTCATCCTTTTCTATGCTATCGCAAGATGGATTAGTGTGAACATGGAAACCGTGCACACCTGCTGACAAACCTGATAATTGAGGCGTAAAAACAACGCCATAATCACTTTGTGAAATCTCAATGGTACCAGCGCTCTCATTGGTGTTGAGAGCAGTCATTTCTACCGTTTTTGCTAGCGCGTTAGGGGCGGCGACAAGAGCGGATGCAACTGAAATGCATAGCAATCCTTTTAACATGGGACCTCCTTCTTTTAGGGTGTACGCTCAAGCACATATTAGTGAAAACCTGTTTTACTTATGTCTGTTGAGCGGTGAGTTTATGTCATAGAGTGATGTGTATCACTTTATAGTCTTAAACTGATATCTCGATCCGAAATCAGCTTTCTTTTATTTAGTCTTAACATGTTGAGATCGTTAAGATATAAAAAGAATAGACGCCAATCTTAAAATAGCCTGAATATTTTTAAATTAACGCAAAGTTAAATTTTTAATGACTTTATAACAAAGCTCATAATTGTTTTATAAAGAATTTGGTGGAATTGTCCGCAATAAAGAATAATCAAATTAACGAATATATTAATGTGAACATTGTTGTTTATAGATTTGTGGTCAAACTGTTGCTTATATCATCAAATAAGATAAAAAATTGGAACTAAAGTCACTTAATGGCAGAGGAAAAAATTAAACTCTGATTGTAATGGGTAATAATGTTTTAGTAACAGATAGTTACGCACTTAAAATTAATAATATGGCTAATTTCCGACAAGGATTGAAAAAGATGAAAGACAAGGAATCTATTCAGACTAATAGCAGCCGCCGTAATTTTCTGAAAGGCGCAACAGGAGCTGTTGTTGCTGGTGTGAGTGCTTCCGCTTTCTCAGGCGTAGCTCAAGCACGAGAACAGAAAATTGATTGGAGCAGCCGCGGGCTAGGTAGAAAACATGATAAGCGCTTCTGGCGTAAAGTGCGAAGACAGTTCGTTTTGGACAAACGAACCACTTACATGAACATTGGTACAACAGGTTCAATGCCAAAACATGTTCTTGAAGATTACGAGTATAACAACAAGCTGGTGGCTAAATATCCTTGGGACATGAAAGGCAAATTTGGCTCTTGGCCTTATGTTTCAGAGATGGTTAAAGACGTCGCACCAGGTTTTGGTGCTAACCCAGAAGAGATCATTCTCAGCCGCAACACTACTGATGGCTTATGCTCGATCATTAATGGCTTACACTTTGAACCAGGTGATGTGATTCTAACGACACACCATGAACATATTGCTGCAACATCACCTATGAACGTAGCGAAACATCGTTTTGGTGTGGATGTGGTAGAAATTCAACTACCAGTATTTACTGGTACCGAAAACGTTTCTGAGCAAGATTACATTCAAGCGTTCCGAGACGCGCTTGATGCGAATCAAAACGTTCGCCTAATTGTTTTCTCTCATATCACATACAAAACAGGAACCGCGCTACCAGCAAAAGCCATTTGTGCTTTAGCAAAAGAGTATGGTGTACCTACTCTTGTTGATGGCGCGCATACGGTCGGTATGTTTGACCTTGATTTCCACGATATGGATTGTGATTTCTATGCAGGATCTGGTCATAAGTGGCAGTGTGGTCCGGGCGCGACAGGTATTCTGTATGTTCGTGATAACGGTAACCGTTTGAATGAGTATTGGAGTGACCGAGAGAACCCGTTATGGTTGATCAACTCCTCACTTTCTCATGCTGATTACCTAGGTAAACAGCTGCAAATGCAATACATTGGTAACGATAACTATCCTGCGAAACAAGCACTAGTTGATAGTTGCAAAATGTGGGATGAGATTGGTCGAGACCGTATCGAAGAGCGAGTTGTAAGCCTTGGTAGTTTATGTAAAACCTTGCTTCAAGAGTACTTGCCACAAGCCAAAATGTATTCACCAAACGTGGAAGGCTTAACCAGTGGCTTAACGACGGTTAACCCGTTCTCCGATGTAACTAATGAAGAGATACTGACGGAATTCCGAGATCGTTTACGTGAAGAGTATGGTTACATCATCCGTACGACTAGCTTTAAGCTGCATAAGGATGATGACTTTGATACTTACGCGCTGCGTATCTCTACGCATTTGTTCCATGACGAACAAGATGTGGAAGGGCTCGTAGTGGCGATGACGAATTTGTATTACTCGTCGTTCTAACATCGTTGTTTATCACTCAAGCGCCCATTATTGGGCGCTTTGTGAAAGGTAAGGATATTATTATGTCAGTCATAACATTCAAAAGAACTTTAGCGACGGTGGCGCTCATGGTTACCTCTGTTGCGTCGTCTGCCGCTTGGTCAGACGATTTACAACAAATCCGTGAACGCGGTGTACTGCGTCACATTGGTGTCCCGTACGCTAACTTTGTCTCCTATATTGAACAAGGTGAAGTGGAAACTTTGACTGGCTTGGATGTAGAGATAATAAAAGGTTTTGCCAAGTCGTTAGGTGTTCAGTACCAGTATGTTCCAGCACAGTGGAGCGACGTGGTTGGTAAGTTGACAGGGCAAAATGTGCAATATCACAACAAGCAGGCTGTTGTCGGAGAAAGTGTTCCAATTGAAGGCGACTTGATCGCAAATGGCGTTACTATTCTTGATTGGCGTTCTGAGGTTGTCGATTTTTCACAAGATTATTTTCCTTCAGGTGTATGGTTGGTTTCCAGATCCGACTCTAGTCTGAGCCCGATTAAACCAAGTGGGTCGGTCGATGAAGATGTTAAAAACGTCAAGCAGCTGATCGATGGTCGCGAAGTGTTAGCTTTAGAACATTCTTGCTTGGATCCTAACCTTTATGACTTATATGACACAGGTGCAAAAGTTATATTACCTGATGGGGCGCGTCTCCTTAATGAGATGGTTCCAGCGATAATGAAAAATGATGCGGAAAGCACATTATTAGATGTTGCGGATACGCTAATTGCCCTCGAAAAATGGCCGGGTGAAATAAAAGTCATTGGCCCTATATCTGAGAATCAAAAAATGGCTGTTGCATTCCGTAAAAATTCCCCTGAATTACGCAAAGCATTTGATCGTTATTTAGACTCGATAAAACAAGACGGTTCATACGAAAAACTAGTAAAAAAATACTATCCATCTATTTACTACTTTTATAACGATTACTTTATAGAAGATAAAAAGAAACTCCGATGAATAAGGCCGTTAAAAAATTTTCCAGTAAAAGATTTATTACAATAAGCGCAATATTAGTTTCAATTTACTTAGCTATGCTTATTACTGTGACTAGCGTAGGTCAAAATAAGTTAAAAGAATCTCAATACAGAGAACTAGATTTAAAAGTAAAAAGTTATGCAAGCACACTCGATAATTTATTTACCATAGCGAGTGAAGATGTTGATAATCTAGCTACAGATAAAACAATACAAACATTCTTTGGTAATTTAGCTTCTGGCATGTCAATGGAGTATGGATTAGGAGCCAGTCTAATTAATTTAAAGCGTCGCTTCGATGAGAAGATAGACAGTAAGCTAATTAATAGCAGCCAAATCTATAAGAAGCTCACGCTGGTAGGCAGTGATGGAGTCACCATTGTCACCACTGGATCTGAAAACCTTGCCGAGCACAAAATGGACATACAAACCTTAATGACTCAACACGGGCATCCCGAAGAGGTTTGTGCGACGCGATACAATGATGACGTTCGCATTCAAGTCATTAAGCAAGTTAAGTTCTCCGGAAAGCCTGTTGCTTTTTTAATTGCCGATCTTAATAAGAATATTGTTATTGACCAACTTACTAACCAAGAACACGAAGATAGTTATAGCCGAATGGTGCTAAAAATAAAAGACGTGGAAATGGTTGTATGGGATACCATAAATAAAACACCTTCTCACAATAAGGATGAGAACTATTTCGTTTCTGAGGCTGTAGACGGAAAAATTTACTTTGAAGTGCCTGTGGATAAACATCACTTTAAATTGATGGCGTGGTTCGAGCCTTTGAGTGAACGAGATATATTTACATCACGGCTCTTTATTATTGGTTTGAGTATTCTGGCCGTTATGATCGTCATTGCTTTATGTTATGCATTCATCACGAACAATAATAGGATTGAATTGAAAATTAAGCTTGAGGAAGAAAAAAAGCGTAAAGATATTCTTTCTCAACAGAATAAAAAATTAACGAACGAAATTGAACGTCGAAAAGCGTCTGAAAAAGAACTCGCCTTCCAAGCTAAATATGACACATTAACTAATTTGCCTAATCGTAGTTATGGTTCCGAGCGATTGGCTTTGGAGTTAATTAGGGCATCGCGTAGTGGGTCTAAAGTTTTGGTGATGTTCATCGACTTAGACCACTTCAAGCAGATTAACGATTCAATGGGACACTTTGTTGGGGATGAAATCCTTAAACTCAGTGCTCAGCGACTGTATCAAGTCGCGAGAAAAACAGACTTATTGGCGAGAATTGGTGGGGATGAGTTTTTACTCGTCATCCCTGATTTGCCTGATAATGATACTGCAAAGCGAGTTGCTTCAAGTGTACTTTCGGCGTTTAACGATCCGTTTGTTTGGAACAACCATGAATTCTTCTTGAGTAGTAGCGTCGGAATGTCTGTGTTCCCGGATGACGGAGACAACGCTGAGCAGCTTCTTGCATGTGCAGATATGGCAATGTATCGGGCGAAACAAGATGGGCGTGATGGCTTTTGTTTTTATAACCATAATATGAACCAAGATTTGCAACGCTATTTGGATCTGGAAAATCGTCTGAGAAGTGCGATCTCCAATCAGTTGTTAGAGCTGTATTATCAGCCAATTATTGAGCTGAGTAGTGGTAAAATCGTAGGGGCAGAAGCGCTAATGCGTTGGAATGATGACAAGTACGGATTCGTAAACCCTGAAGAGTTTATCTCTATTGCAGAGAAAAATGGTTTAATTCATCAAATTGGTGAGTTTGCTATTCAACAAGCGTGTCGACAAGCGGCACAATGGCAGAGTCTGACTCCGTTGTTTGTTTCTGTAAACTTTTCTAGTGTTCAATTTAGGTACTGCGAGCGCTTACTTACGTTTATTAAACACAGCGTTGAGGAGTCTGGTCTTCCGTCAGATAAGTTCGATATTGAAGTGACAGAAAGTCTCCTCTTCAATCACGATTCTGAGCTATTAGACATGCTTAATAACTTACGAGCGTTAGGCACCAAACTTACTATTGATGATTTTGGTACTGGTTATTCTGCGCTGAGTTACTTGCAGAAGTTTCCGTTCGACCGCTTAAAGATTGATCGTAGCTTTATGCAAAATATGTTCGAGAACGACTCAGACCGCGAGCTTGTGAACGTAATCATAGCAATGGCGAAAGCGCTGGATCTTAAGATCGTCGCAGAAGGCATCGAAGAACAGCGTCATGTGGATTACCTGAAAAACCTAAACTGTGAGTTCGGACAAGGTTTCCACTATAGCCGACCATTACCTGCTAAGGACTTTGAAGCACTTTTGGCTAAGCCTACCTGGCTATAATTCCTTTTATAACAAACTCATAGAAAAGCATTAATCGAATTTGTGCCTAGGATTCATTAATGCTTTTCCACCTTAAGGTATAATCCTTCCTCCTTCCTTGAATTACACTACAATTAATTGATGAGTGATAGCCCGTGACGCCCGTCACATAAAGGCTAAGCCTAATTCTAAACGAGTAAATACTCGCCAAAATAACTAGGAAGGAATTTCAAATGTCTTCTGCATTCTACCAACAGATTCAGCAGCAAATCGAAGAAGTAAAGGCGGAAGGCCTTTACAAATCAGAGCGTGTCATCACGTCTCAACAGCAAGCGGCTGTTAAAATCTCTACTGGTGAAGAAGTACTAAACTTCTGTGCGAACAACTACCTTGGTCTTGCTAACCACCCGGCACTTATCGAAGCGGGTAAAGCAGGCATGGACGAGCACGGCTTTGGTATGGCTTCAGTACGTTTTATCTGTGGTACGCAAGACATCCACAAAGAGCTTGAGCAGAAGCTTTCTAAGTTCCTAGGTAAAGAAGATACGATTCTTTACACATCATGTTTCGACGCAAACGCGGGCCTATTTGAAACTATTCTAGGCAAAGAAGACGCAATCATCTCTGACGCTTTAAACCACGCGTCAATCATCGACGGTGTTCGTCTATGTAAAGCAATGCGTTTCCGCTACTCAAACAACAACATGGAAGAGCTAGAGCAACAACTGATCGCTGCGAAAGAAGCAGGTGCTCGCCACATTCTTATCGTAACGGACGGTGTGTTCTCAATGGACGGCGTAGTAGCAAACCTTCCGGCTATCTGTGACCTAGCAGAGAAGTACGGCGCGTTGACTATGGTTGATGACTCTCACGCTGTTGGCTTCATGGGCAAAACAGGTGCAGGTACGCACGAGCACCACAACGTGGTTGACCGTATCGACATCATCACTGGTACGCTAGGCAAAGCAATGGGCGGCGCTTCAGGCGGTTACACATCTGGTAAAGCGGAAGTGATTGACTGGCTACGTCAGCGTTCTCGTCCATACCTATTCTCTAACTCTGTTGCACCAGCAATCGTAAGCGCTTCTCTCCGCGTTCTAGATCTACTAGAAGAGAGTGGTGACCTACGTGATCGTCTATGGGAAAACGCAGCACACTTCCGTACTCGTATGGAAGACGCGGGTTTCACAATGGGTGGTGCTGACCACGCAATCATCCCAATCATGCTTGGCGACGCAAAAGTAGCAGCAGAATTTGCAGAGCGTGCGCTGGAGAAAGGCATCTACGTAATCGGCTTCTCATTCCCTGTAGTACCAAAAGGTCAAGCACGTATCCGTACTCAAATGTCTGCGGCGCACTCTCGCGAGCAACTAGACCGTGCAATCGACGCGTTCATCCAAGTTGGTAAGGACATGGGTCTTATTTAAGATTCTAGGCCTTAGACAATAGGGCCTTTAATTAAGGTTACATTATGAAAATTAAAGCATTATCAAAGCTAAAGCCTGAAGAAGGCATCTGGATGACTGAGGTTGATAAACCAGAAGTTGGCCATAACGACATTCTGATCAAAATTAAAAAAACCGCTATCTGTGGTACAGACGTACACATCTACAACTGGGACGAATGGTCACAAAAAACCATTCCAGTGCCTATGGTTGTTGGGCACGAATACGTGGGGGAAGTGGTTGCGATTGGTCAGGAAGTTCGTGGCTTTGAAATCGGTGACCGCGTATCTGGCGAAGGTCACATCACGTGTGGTCACTGTCGTAACTGTCGTGGCGGCCGTACTCACCTATGTCGCAACACGATTGGTGTGGGCGTTAACCGTGAAGGTGCATTCGCAGAATACCTAGTGATCCCAGCGTTCAACGCGTTCAAGATCCCTGAAGGTATCTCTGACGATCTAGCGTCTATCTTTGACCCGTTTGGTAACGCAGTACACACAGCACTTTCTTTCGACCTAGTAGGCGAAGACGTGCTTATCACAGGTGCTGGCCCAATCGGTATCATGGCAGCGGCAGTAGCAAAGCACGTTGGTGCTCGTCACGTAGTGATCACGGATGTGAACGAATACCGTCTAGAACTTGCTCGTAAGATGGGTGTAACACGCGCAGTAAACGTGGCTGAAGAGAAGCTAGAAGACGTAATGTCTGAGCTAGGCATGACAGAAGGCTTCGACGTAGGTCTAGAAATGTCTGGTAACCCAGCAGCATTCAACTCAATGCTAACCACAATGAACCACGGTGGTCGTATTGCACTACTCGGTATTCCACCATCAGACATGGGTATCGACTGGAACCAAGTTATCTTCAAGGGCTTGGTGATCAAAGGTATCTACGGTCGCGAAATGTTCGAAACTTGGTACAAGATGGCTTCACTGATCCAATCTGGTCTGGATCTATCGCCAATCATCACGCACCACTACAAGATTGACGATTTCCAAGAAGGCTTCGACGTAATGCGCAGCGGCATGTCAGGTAAGGTTATTCTTGATTGGGAATAACTTATTCAAGTAAGAAATGCGCTCCTTTTTGGGGCGCATTTTTGTTTCATGAAGATTTTTGTTTCGGGAAGAAATGGTCGCCAATCTTTTCTAAACTTCTCGTATCGTTCTGCTACTTTTTTTAGATTTTTTCCACTCAACTTCACCCTACCTTCTAACTCATTGTCGATTCTGTATTTGGAATAAGATAATAACCATTTGTTTTTAGTGGTTATTTTTTAGCATTACATGCTTAAAAATCGTCATTTTTAAGTTTAATGTTTTTATTTTCCGTTCGTCTTTATCCTTATCCTGCTTCTTTTTATTGTTTTACATTTTATATGCATTTGGTTTGTCATAATTGAGCTATAACTAATAAAAAGGTTACCGATATACAGTGGAATGTAAAAATGGAGCTTTATATGAAAAGATTTTATCTGATGATGCCTCTGCTCTTAACCTCATTTAGTTGGCAAGCGAATGGAGCGTCAGTGAGCGGTACGATTGATGTTTCAATTAACCTTGTACAAGGTTGTGTGATTAATGGAAATAATGCGGTAGATGCAGCTTCTGGCGTTGGCTTTGGCTCACTTGCCTTTGGAGACGTGCCTGCAATCTTCAGTGAACAAGATGGTGTGGTAAATGGTGGTAGTGCGACGGGTATTGAAGTGCTTTGTAGTAACGGTGTGACACCGACGTTTACATTGGGCACCGGATTGTATGATGCAAGTGCGACCGTTGGTACCTACGCGATGTCAAATGGCGCGCAATTTATTGATTATACGTTGTTTACCGACTCAGACCGAAGCACACAAATTATACAAGGTGGGACGGTAGCTCTGTCTGAATTTACTAGTGCAACATCGCAAACTATTGAGCTTTTTGCGAAAGCTTACGGTACGAGCAGCATTGCCGGCACATACTCCGATACCATCAGTGTGACGCTAAGCTGGTAAAACGTGACGCTGGTTGTTAGGGGCTTTTCACTTGTCGCGATGAGTTTGTGCTCTTTAACTGTGCTGGCTGATGCGACACAAACTTTTCAGGTGTCTGCCACCGTAGATACAGGTTGTTTGATTAACGGCGCAGTACAAGAAGAAAGCGCAACCCAAGCCGGGCAAATAGGCACGTTAGATTTTGGTGAGCATTCTTCAGTTTACGCGACGGAAGTACAAGGCAGCATCACTTACAGTTCATCACTCACATTAAGCTGTACTCCGGGTATTACGATGAATGTTTCCGTAAATGGCGGGATGAATGCATCGGATGGTGTACGTAAGCTAAAGCACAGTGAAGAAGCGACAACGGTAGATTACTTTTTGTTCCAGGATCTAAATTACACGCAGGTGCTTGATATTGACACGCAATATTCCGTCGATACTGACCAAGACCCAGATAATATTCAGTTTCCTATCTGGGCAAAGGCGACAATAAATGGGAATGAAATGGCTGGAATTTATATGGATACGCTTACGCTGACATTAGAGTGGTAAGTGAACTTTGGAGGGGTGAAATGGAATTCATACTCAAAAAACTATTATTAATAGCCTTCCTTTTTGTTTTTTTCTCAAATGCCAACGCTAACTCATTATTAATTTGGCCAATTTACCCCAAAATATCAGAGGAGAGTAATGCAACATCACTTTGGATGGTAAATAAAGGCAGTGTTGATTCTTATTTACAGGTGAGAATTTTTAAGTGGGAACAAAACGAAGGAGAAGATAGTTATTCAAGTCAAAGCCAGTTAATTGCAACCCCTCCGTTTGTCAAAATTGAACCAGGTGAAAAGCAGTTAATCCGCATCATCAACCAAGATGAGGCCTCTGCAGGTAAGGAGTATGCATACCGAGTGATCATAGATGAATTACCGCCAACTCAAAACCCTCAAACAGAATTGACGGAAAATGAACTCGCTGTAAAAGTCCGAATGCGTTACTCGATACCTTTGTTTATTTACGGGAAAGGGCTGACTGATACTCAAAAACCAAACCGTGACAGTGAATTATGGGGTGATTTACAGGCACAGTTTATTAAGAAAAATAATCAGCGTTTTGTTCACATTAAAAATTCAGGAAAACACCATGTTCGCTTAGTGAATTTACAATTGAACCTACCAAATAAAGATCCTGTCGTTATTTCCGATGGACTAGCTGGCTATATTCTTCCTGAACAGTATAAGGTTTGGTCTATTCCCCATAGTAATGTCAGACCCTTGAGTTTGAGCGCGAATATTGGAGGTAAACGTTACCAAATACCATTGAAGCAATAATGAATAGATTTAATACAATGAATGCTTTCTTTTGGTTGGTATTACTTAGCGTAACGTGGAGCAGTATTGGTCTTTGTGCAAATTCAGCAAACCACTTCTCTGAGCTACCGAGTCCTGAAAATTTCTCATTAGAAAAGTTTGAGAATATTAGCCTCAATCTGGAGTTGGTGATCAATCAAAGAGCAACCGGGCTTGTTGCGAAAGTTGAGCGAGTTGGCGATCAGTTCTTTTTGCTCCGGGAGGACCTCATTTCAGTTGGGGTTACCGCCAAGTCGTTGCCTGGAACCGAAGAGAGACTTGAGGTTACGTCTATCCCAGGTGTTAACGTGCGTTACTTGCAATCGTCATTGCAACTCGCAATTGACGTACCGCCTAATTGGTTACCGATGCAGAATTTATCAGCGCAGGATATGGGGCGATTTTCCCCGGCTCAGTTTGGGCGTGGTGGCCTGCTTAACTACAACGTATTTGGTGTGTACGAGAACGAAAGCCGACAAAAGGAGGTTTCTATCAATCATGAAGTCAGAGCCTTTTCTGAGTTTGGCGTTTTTTCTACTACCGGGATATTTAAATCTAACTTTCATCGCGATGTTCAGTCCCAGCAAAGCAGCCAGTACACTCGTTTTGATACGAGTTACGAGTACGTCAATCAAGAGAAGCGAATTCGTATAGAGGTAGGGGACTATATTGTTCGCCCTTTATCTTGGAGCCAACCAGTAAGACTGGCGGGTATTCAGTTGTCGCATGATTTCTCTATGCGTCCGGATGTCGTGACGACGCCGTTACCTGCATTTTACGGTGAGGTCACAGCGCCCACTACGTTAGATTTGTTTATCAATGGCTTTAAAACTGACTCAATGAATGTTGGGCCCGGTCCTTTCATTATTAACGATATTCCAATGCTCTCTGGTGCTGGGGAAGCAACGGTAATTGCAACGGATGCTCAAGGTAAGCAAACGGTCATGACCAGCCCATTTTTTCTCTCTTCCGATCTACTCAAGACCGGATTTACATCTTACAGTGCGAGTATTGGTGCGATCAGAGAAAATTTCGGTAATGCATCTAACGACTATGGAGACGGTGGCGTGGTTACCGCTCTGCGTCATGGCATGACTGATTGGTTAACATTAGAAGCTCAAGCCGAAGCAAAAGATGACCTGATCGTTGCGGGGCTGGGCTTTGTCACCAATGCTGTCAATTTAGGTACGGTGGATGCCTCGTTTCGTGTGAGTAATTTTCAGGATCAATCTACCTCATATGCGCTAGGTTATAGTTATCAGTCTCGGCGGTTTAGCTTCGCTGCTCGAACTCAAGTAGAACAAGCCGACTTTTATACCTTATCTCATTTACCAAATTACGAAATGCTCGATGACGGCAAGGACGCTTCACTCGCGTCGCGCCATCTATCACAAATCAATATGGGAGTCCGTTTGGGAGATTGGGGCTCACTTTCTGGTGGGTACTTTGATATTCAACAATCCGACTCAGATTCACGTACCCTAAATCTTACTTATAGCTACGCTCTGCCTTTTAATATCAATATGTCCCTGTCTTACAACCATAGTATTGGTGGTCAGAGTGTTACGTTGGCGCAATTCTCTCTACCTTTCAGTTCTTTGGGGGGAAGTTCGGGGCTAACGCTGAAAAGAGAGGATGATGGCGATGTGCGAGGACGAGTGGGTTACAGCCGCCTTGCGCCAATACGAGGTGGATGGGGCGTCAATTTAGCGCATGATATTAACGAACACCCAGAAAACCGTAAACAGGCTGATTTGACCTACCGTGCGTCATGGGCGCAGTTCAGAGCGGGGTTAAATGGCACCAGTGGCGACTATGATTATTTTGCGGAAATGGCAGGTTCGGTCTCTACGTTGGATGGAGAAATATTCCCAGCGAATGAAGTGTATGACAGCTTCGCTGTGGTGAGCACCAGTGGTTTTGAAGGTATTCCGGTTAAATATGAAAATCAAATTGTCGGAGTGACAGATGATGAAGGTTACTTACTTGTTCCTTGGGCTACGGCGTATTACACCGCCAAATATGAAATCGATCCACTTAATTTACCTGCCAATGCTGCGTTTTCTGCAACAGAGCAGTTTGCTTCGATACATTCGGGCTACGGCTACCTGTTAGAGTTCCCAATAGAGCTACAAATTGCACTGAGCATGACGGTGGTAGACGAAAATCATTTGTTCCTTCCGATTGGTACATATGGCCGCTCAGAAACGGGCTTAACAAGCCAAATTGGTTGGGATGGTTTTACGTACTTTGAAGGCGTTGACCCAGGCCGCTATATTCAGTTTTATCCTCAAGGACAGTCGCCATGTAAAGTGTTTATTGAGGGGTTGTATCAGCGTGACAGTCAAAAAATACAAACATTGCCTGAGCAGGTTTGTATCAAAGCCGAAGAAGAGACCGCACTATGATTTTGCGCAGCTGGTTTGCTAGCCTACTTCTCTTTTTCTCGTGCTCGACAATGGCTTGTCAGCTCACGGCGGCAGCACCTTTAATCTTGTTTGGCAATGTTTCTTCGTTTACTGTTTCAAGCTCTCAGCAGCAAAGCTCAGCTCAGCCTCATGCGGGGATTACGTGTGACTTTTCTACACTTGTGTCTTTGTTAAGTGGCGACTACGTATCAGCAACGTTTAACAGTATAAATAATGGTTTGCTATTAAATGAGGATGATCCGAGTTCGGAGCTCAGCTATCAGATTTTTGGCGATCCAGGGCTTTCACAAGAGTATGTATTCGGCCAAACTTACAATTTTTTTGAAATCGGGTTACTCGATTTACTCGGGTTGTTTGGCACTCAAGCCGAGTTTCCGCTCTATGCTCGGACGGGAGTGGGTAGTAATCTTTCCGCTGGGACTTATAAAGACCAAATCACCGTATCCTGGATTTGGGATTACTGTAAGGGTATCGGGGTTCTAGGGGTATGCATTGGCCGCGCCAATGGCAGCGCTCAAAGCGTGATTACGGTTGAGTTGCAAGTGACCCCTGATTGTATGATCACAGCGCCAGATATTGATTTTGGTTCGTCCCCATTAGTGGCCGGTTTTGAACCAGTCAGTCAGGTTATATCGTTAACTTGTACCAAGAATAGTTCCTTCTCCATTGGCTTGAATGACGGCCTAAATGCGTCCGGCGGTCAGCGGCGAATGATTTCTAGTGGTCACTATTTGGAGTATGAAATCTATAAGTCATCAACGATGGAGCGCTGGGGAGGCACCAGTTCTGAACGTCGTGAACACGGTGACGTCGATACTGGCGGCTCCATTCCGGATGGTATTACTCCACAGAATTATAATTATCGCGCGCAGATACTAACCAGCCAAACGACCCCTCCTGCAGGTACTTACACCGATTCAATAATCGTTGACGTTCAATTTTGAGCATCATGTCAATTACATCATTAGAGGCTTCTATTCCAAAAATCTTTTGTAATCATAGTTTTCACTCTGTCACTGCTTAATTTTGTGAGATTAGTATGGCTTTATTCTCACGGAATTTAACTTTCAGAAATAAGGAAAATGATGAAGAAGTCACTAACAACACTAGGTTTGGCACTGGTATTTACAGGAACAGCTTATGCAGCAAGCTGGGGCTACGAGGGAAACCATGGGCCAGCTCATTGGGGTGAGTTTGCATCTGAGTGCGCAAAAGGTCAAAACCAGAGCCCAATCAACATTGAATCGGCGACCGAAGCGAAGCTAGAAAAATTGAATTTCGACTACGAAGGTAAGGCAATCACACTGCTGAACAACGGTCACACTTTACAGACTGGTTTAGAAGGTAAAAACACACTCACCATTGATGGTAAAGAGTTTACGTTGAAACAGTTCCACTTCCATACGCCATCTGAAAACCATGTGGACGGTAAAGAATACCCTCTAGAAGCACACTTTGTGCATGCCGACAAAGTAGGTCATCTAGCTGTTGTCGCGGTGTTCTTTAAACTGGGTGACGCGAACCCAGATCTAGCTAAGATGCTAGCTAACATTCCAACTAAAGATCAAGATGTTACCATCAAGGTTCCATTTGATGCTGATGCCCTTATCCCAAGTGATAAAGACTACTACCGCTTTAACGGCTCACTAACGACACCGCCATGCTCTGAAGGTGTACGTTGGTTCGTGATGAAAGAAGCACAAACTATTTCTCCTGAGCAGATAAAATCTTTTTCGGAAGTAATGGGGAAAAACAATCGCCCAATCCAACCGCTGAATGCACGTATAGTGTTAACGCAACAATAACCACTTCATGCGAAGAAAAATAAAAAGCCCGCTTAAACACAGCGGGCTTGATTATTTGGGTATTGGTGAGAACTAGAAGCCGTGATCTTCTTGCTCTTCCGCTTTTACCATTTGTATAGGATCAAGCTTAAGCGTCTGAGTAGGGAACGCGATATCTGCATCGTGTTCTTTAATGATGTTGATTACCTTAAGCAGTATGTCCTGCTTAACCTCATGGTATCTCACCCAATTCACGGTTTTAGTAAAGGTATAGATAAAGAAGTGCAATGATGATGGACCGAATGTATCGAAGTTGACGATAAGTGTTTGGCGTGCATCAATGTCTTTGTGATTTTTCAGCATTTCTTTTACCGCGGTGATAATTTGCGGCATTTTTTCAGCATCGTCGTAACGAAGTCCAATTTTTTCGTAGATACGTCGGTTCAGCATGCGAGATGGGTTTTCTACGACAATGCTGCTAAACACTGAGTTTGGCACATACAGTGGACGCTTATCGAAAGTTCGGATAATGGTCATACGCCAGCCAATGCGTTCTACCGTCCCCTCTATTTGTCGGTCTGGAGAACGGATCCAATCGCCAACTTTAAATGGACGATCGAAGTAGATCATAAGACCTCCAAAAAAGTTAGACAGCAAATCCTTCGCCGCTAAACCGACGATCAAACCACCAACACCACCGAAGGTAAGTAGGCCCGATAGTGACAGACCAAATGCCTGCATTACGGTTAGAATTCCGACGGTAATAAAGAACAGGCGCGCGACCTTAGCTATCGCTTGTACTGTTGTTTCATCTCGGTTCTTTTGTTCGAGAACATGCTCTTCAACATTGGTAATGAGCCGCATAACGGTCCATACGAAGATGCTGATGATTAAAATCAGTTTCAGCGTACTTAACCAGTTTATTTTATCGTTGAGCTCGCTCTCTAATATGATGCCGATAGAGACGGTTGCTGGCCAACACCAAATGAGTGTACTGACTGGCGCTTTTAGCGCATCAAGCAACATGTCATCCCAGTGGAAGGGCGTTTTCTCTACGAGCGCAGCGAGGCGAGAGCGGATCAGTCGCCAAGCTATCCAAGCTATAAAGCTAGCGAGCGTAATGAAAAGGACGCTCCCACTCCAATTTTGATGAGACGTTTCAATGTAGCTTTGTAATTCGGTAAACCACTGTGGCATATGTAACTTATTTCTAGTGAACCATGGAAGGAAAGGTAGCAGATATTACTCCTTCACCCCAGTGATTTCCTTTAAATCATTTACTTATGTCTAAACCGTCCGAGATGGACTTTTCCTTCCGATGACAAGAGAGTCACCTCAATGTTCTGTTGAGCGACCGCCTCATGCATGTTCAGAGGTACGCTACCAATGATTGAGGGTTGATATTTGGACGATCAATTATAACTTCTCTGACTTATCGCTAACATTTATCTTAAGTAAGTGTGAGAGTGTATTGGCTCTTGAATTAGCGGAGGCAGATATGGAATTTACAGAGCTGGATCGAAACGCGCTCTACGACATCTGGATGTCACAAAAAGCCAAAATGCACATCACTCAAATGGAAATGGCGAAGCGCCTTGGTTTGAGTCTACACGAGTTTTCTGGCTTGTTACGTGGTAATTCTCCACTGACGCTAGGTTTTGTAAAACAGCTATGCGAGCAGCTACATGTACGTCCTGGTCAGGTGATTCCGTCTTTGACGGAGCGTGACCTATCTGCATCTGGTACCGTTTATTTACAAAATCGTGTGACGGTGGATGGCGATATCAGTAACGTGTTTATCGACGGAAACCAAGTCGTGATCGAGTACGTCCACCAAGTTAGCTAGCTTGCTCGTCAAATTATCGGGTTGAAGAGCAATAAAAAACGAGCCACTGTTGGCTCGTTTTTTCGTTTCTGTTTTGCTCGCTTGCAAAGATTATGGGATTTTCACTAGCGAATCGCGTGAAAGATCCGCGATAGACTTAGCGCCAGTCAGCGTCATTGCTACACGCATTTCTTTATCGTACAGATCCAGTAGGTTTTCAACGCCTGCTCCGCCTTGTGCTGCCAATGCGTACACAAATGAACGGCCAAGAAGCGTACAGTCTGCACCAAGTGCGAGCATACGAACGACATCAAGACCAGTACGAATACCAGAGTCTACGAAGATCTTAAGATCACCTTTTACCGTATCCGCAATGCTTGGCAGTGCTTTAGCACTTGAAAGTACGCCATCTAACTGACGGCCACCATGGTTAGATACCACAATGCCATCTGCGCCGAAACGTACCGCATCTTTCGCGTCTTCTTCATCTAGAATGCCTTTGATAACCATTGGGCCATCCCAAAAATCACGAATCCACTCAAGATCTTTCCAGGAGATAGAAGGGTCGAAGTTTGCGCCTAACCAGCCGATGTAATCTTCTAGCTTTGTTGGTTCGCCACGATAAGTTGAGATGTTACCTAAGTCGTGCGGTTTACCAAGTAGACCCACATCCAGCGCCCAGCTTGGGTGGCGCATCGCCTGGAATACACGACGCATGGCCGCGTTAGGGCCACTCATACCTGAGTGCATGTCACGGTAACGTGCGCCAGGAACTGGCATATCAACGGTAAACACCAGCGTTGTTACGCCTGCTGCTTTTGCACGCTCAAGTACGTTTTTCATAAAGCCACGGTCTTTAAGCACGTAAAGCTGGAACCACATTGGACGTTCAATTGCAGGTGCGACTTCTTCAATCGGACAAACCGAAACAGTCGACATAGTAAATGGGATGCCTTTTTTCTCGGCTGCTTTTGCTGCTTGCACCTCGCCTCGGCGCGCGTACATACCAGTTAGACCAACAGGAGCTAGCGCGATTGGCATTGCCAGTTTCTCACCGAAGATCTCGGTTTCGAGGCTCAAATCTGTCATATCGCGTAGGACGCGTTGGCGAAGAGCGACATCACCTAAATCGTCAGTATTACGCTTCAGCGTGCGTTCGTCGTAAGAGCCGCCATCAATATAATGGAATAGAAACGGGGGAAGCTTGGCTTTCGCGGCAGCGCGGTAGTCAGTAGAAGCTGAGATAATCATAATGGTGTCCTAGCGGTTATTCTAAGCAAAGTTGTGGAGCAATTTGCTCTTTCGTTGAGCCTTCATCGCAAAGCAGTGAAGACATCAAAATGAGTATAGTTACCTATGGTTCACTTACGTTTGAATCGGTGATGTTGGTAACCCATTTACATAATTGGTTGAAAAATTTTATTAAATCACTCAATCAGTTATGCAAACTGGAAAGGGTGACACAGCTGTCGGGGGAATTGATGTAGCAAGCTAAATCAACATGTCGGGGTAGTAGTGCAGACAGCTGTGTCAAATTAGGCAGGGCTGTAAACCCTGCATTTCGCGTTACTTCATTAAGACATCTGTCATTTGGAAGCCATAAATCAGCACCAATCCAATAATGCCTGTCATTACAATGTAGTAGAACGTAGGGATAATCGTTTTACGCAATGTTGCGCCTTCTCGACCAAGCAAACCTACCGTGGCTGATGCGGCAACAACGTTGTGAATCGCAATCATGTTACCTGCGGCAGCACCGACGGCTTGGAGTGATACAACAATCACACTCGAAATAGACAACGTTTGTGCCACTTCGAATTGGAACTGGCTGAACATCATATTTGATACCGTGTTTGAGCCAGCGATGAACGCACCCAGTGCACCAACGGTGGCACTCAGCGCTGGGAACGCAGAACCAACAAGGTCAGAGGCGAAGTTTGCGGTTGTGACGGGCATACTTGCTAGGTCAGCACCGTTGATGCCTGAGTTGATAAAGATACGAACCATCGGAATGGTAAATACCAAGACAAAACCCGCCCCAATCAGTGTTTTGCTTGACTCGCCAAACGCTTCACGCAATGGCTTTACACTACCGCTTTGTAACATTGCAGCAAGTAGTGCGACAAACACCAGAATGCCACCAGGAAGGTATAACGGCTGAATCGCAGCGCTAACGCCAGTCTCACCAAGAATGTTGCTGAACGACAAACTTACGCTTTGTACAAAGCCTTTCAGCTCAGGGCTTACGCGGCTTGCGACGAGAATAACTGCCAGCATTACATATGGAACCCAAGCTTTTACGATGCTCATTGGCTTGCCCGGATTGTCGTTTAGATCGACTTTTAGCGAACCTAACCACTCTGCAGGCCATTTGTCTTCGCTTTCGAAATCCCACTTAGTCTTTGGTACTAAGAAGCCTTTTTTCGCTGCGGTAACAACGATAGACAGACCAACCAAACCACCGATAAGTGAAGGAAACTCTGCGCCCAAGAATACGCCGGTTAACGCGTATGGAACGGTGAAAGAGACACCAGCGAATAGCGCAAATGGTAGAATATCCAGGCCTTCACTCCAGCTTCTGTTCTTGCCGAAAAAACGTGTTAACATCATCGCCATTAATACCGGGATCATCGTACCTACGACTGCGTGAATGACAGCAACGTGTGCTGTGATATCTTGCAGGTACATTTCCCACGTTGCACCTTGTGCGGCCAACGACTCACTGATGTTATGGGTGTCTAAACCTTTGTTTACACCTACGATGATAGGCGTGCCTACCGCGCCGAATGAAACAGGCGTAGACTGAATCATCATGCCCATAAGGACAGCGGCTAGCGCAGGGAAGCCGATTGCAACCAGTAGTGGTGCAGCGATTGCTGCCGGGGTACCGAACCCAGATGCGCCTTCAATGAACGAGCCAAAGCACCAAGCAATGATGATGGCTTGTACACGGCGGTCAGCCGAAATATCGGTAAATCCATTACGGATTGTGGTGATCGCTCCAGTGTGTTTTAAAGTGTTGAGCAAGAAGATGGCACCAAACACGATCCATAGAACAGAGACAGTAATGCCCAGTCCTTGGAATACGGAGGCCAGTACGCGATTGGCTGACATATCCCAAAACATTAGTGCGATAGCGACGGTTAGACCGAACGCAACAGGCATGGCTTTTTTAGCAGGCCAGTTGAGACCAACCAATAAGATGGCGGCAACAACAATTGGCGAAAATGCCACTAGGGCAAGTAGGGTTTCACTCATTTGTACATCCTTCGTACGCTGACTTCTCGAACGGTGTCAATCCGCTGTAGAGGTGACTTTTTGTTGTAATGGTTTTGTTAATTTGGCGTGAATTTACTCCTTTATTTTTTGTTGATATAGGGAAATAATGAAAATAATTAATTCCAAAAGTGACATAATGGTATGAGAGCAGACGACTTAATCCTATTTTCTCAAGTAATCGAACTTGGCAGCTTTAGTAAGGTTGCAGAGGCAAATAACCTTACAAATTCGGTAGTTAGCAAAAGAATGGCGAGGTTGGAGGAAGAAATAGGGGCTCAGCTATTATATCGAACAACGCGCAAATTAACCTTGACCGAGGCAGGTAAGGTGTTACTCCACAGTGCTAAAAATGTGAAGCAGGCCACTCAGGAGGCTATGGATGCTGTTGCAGGCTTTGGAGAGAATGTGAGCGGTCATATAAAAATGTCCGTGCCGTGTATCTCTGGAGATTTGATACTTGCTGATGCTGTTGCCGAGTTTTGTAACCTTCATCCGGGTCTGACCGTGGACATGTCATTGGATAATCGCTTTGTCGATTTAGTGGCTGATGGTTACGATTTAGTCATTCGAACTGGCTACCTAGCCGACTCTAGTTTGATCGCACGACATATTCTCGATTCCCAATGGGTGGTATGCGCGTCACCTTCTTATATTGCGAAAAATGGGAAACCGATCGAGCCGATTGATCTCACCACGCACAATTGTCTGCAATACGCTTACCAAACCACAGGTGCAACGGATTGGGAGTTTAAAGGAGAAGATGGCAATTACATCGTCAAAGTATCGGGCTGCTTTTCTACTGATAACGCGACCGCATTACGTAAAGCCGCTCTGGGCGGCCATGGTATAGCTTACGTCCCGCGATGCTTGGTGTATCATGATATTCGCAATGGCCAACTGGTGGATATTTTTCCTGAACTAGTAGGTAAAAAGTTGGGTATCTACGCGGTGTATCCGTTTACTCGTCAACCACCGAACAAAGTGAAGCTGCTTATTGAGCACATTCGCGACCGGTACTTAACGATATCTCATTATTTCTAGGTTCTTCATAGATTTAAAACAATGTCGTTGAAATCAAAATTGGGTGCTCTAAGGTAATCACCGCAATAAAACGATTGAAGATAAACAACTTAATAAAAACAACGGAGTAACACGGACGTTATGCATTACCCAAAAACACGTAAAGATTCTGTCGTGGACACTTATTTTGGTCACGACATTGCCGACCCTTATCGCTGGTTAGAAGATGATCGCAGTGAAGAAACCGCACAATGGGTTTCGGGTCAAAATTCGGTCACCTTCGATTTCCTTGGTCAGATACCGTACCGCCAACAAATCCGTGACTTAGTGGCGAACAGTCAAAACTACGAAAAATATTCCCAGCCATTTGTACGTGGTGACTACACCTACTTCTACAAAAACGACGGTTTGCAAAACCAAAGCGTATTGTATCGACGTAAAGGCGAGGGAGAAGCCGAGGTTTTCCTTGATCCAAATACTTTCTCCGAAGAGGGCACGACCTCTCTTGGCGAAGTCAGCTTCTCTAAAGACTACCGTTTGGTCGCGTATTCCATCTCAGAAGGGGGTAGTGATTGGCGTAAGATCTTTGTCATTGATATGGAAACCAAAGAACAGTTAGAGCCTGAGATTGTTGATGCGAAGTTTACGTCGATTTCTTGGCTGGGCAGCAAAGGCTTCTATTACTCAAGCTACGATAAGCCGCAAGGCAGTGAGTTGTCTGCTCGAACTGAGCATCACAAGCTTTATTATCATGAACTTGGTACCCCTCAATCTGAAGATAAAGTGATTTTTGGTGAGTTGGATACGCAAGTTCATCGTTATGTGTCTGGTACGACGACGACAGATGATCGCTTCCTCATTATTTCTGGCGCAGAATCTACATCGGGTAATCGTCTGTTTTATATCGATTTACAGTCTGACTCCCAAGCAATTGTGACGCTGCGCGATACAACGCAAGGCGACACCTACTTAATTGATAGCCAAGACGCAACCTTGCTGCTTTACACCAACCTAGACGCGCCGAATGGCAAAGTTGTCAGCTACAACACTCAGACAGAACAATGGGCTGACGTGATTGCTGAACAAGAACAGCCGTTAGAAATCAGCAAAGGTGGCGGTTATCTGTTTGCGACTTATATGGTAGATGTGCTTTCTAAAGTGCAGCAGTTTAACTACCAAGGTGAGTGGATTCGAGATGTACAATTGCCGGGAGAAGGCACGGCTTATGGTCTGGCGGGTAAAAAAGAAGAAACCACACTTTATTACACATTCACTAACTACGTGACGCCTCCGACGATCTTCTCATTTGATGTCGAATCTGGTGAATCCACACTGTTTCAGGAATCAAAGGCACCGTTCGATCGTAATGAGTATGAATCAAAACAGGTGTTTTACACCTCAAAAGACGGCACGCAAGTTCCGATGATCATTTCATACAAGAAGGGCGTTGCACTTGATGGTAGATCACCAACCATGTTGTATGGTTACGGCGGTTTTAACATCAGCCTTACTCCAATGTTTTCTGGCAATGTAGCCAACTGGCTAGAGTTGGGTGGTATATACGCTGTCGCCAACATGCGAGGCGGCGGTGAATACGGTAAAGCCTGGCACAACGCAGGCACTCAGCAGCAAAAGCAAAACGTGTTTGATGACTTTATTGCGGCGGCGGAATACCTGATTGAAAACGACTACACTAGCTCGGATCGCCTAGCGATTCGCGGTGGTTCTAATGGTGGTTTGTTAGTTGGAGCGTGTATGACGCAACGCCCTGAACTATTCAAAGTCGCGCTGCCTGCGGTTGGCGTGCTTGATATGCTGCGTTATCACACGTTTACTTCTGGAGAAGGCTGGAAGTATGACTATGGCACGTCGGAGCAAAGTGAAGCGATGTTCCAATACTTGCTTGGTTACTCTCCTGTTCACAATGTAAAAGAAGGCGTGCAATATCCTGCTACCTTGGTGACAACTGCTGATCACGACGACCGAGTTGTGCCAGCACATTCGTACAAATTTATTGCGGAGCTGCAAGACAAACAGCAAGGCGCTAATCCAGTATTAATACGCATTGATGTCAATGCAGGTCATGGTGCAGGAATGCCGCTGAGTAAGCAAATTGACCTCACCACAGACGTGTATGCATTTACGTTACATAATATGGGTATTGAGTCGATTTAATGCCCTAGTTGTTCGAAGCTTCTGAGAATAAAAAAATGCCGCGACAGTGTCGCGGCATTTTTCATGGTTGGGGGAACTCAATTCATACTGTTTGCCAGTATTTGAGCCAGGTTGACTAAGTCTGACTCTTGAACCAACCAGTCTCGGCGGCCAAACCGAAAGGCAGCTACGCCATTCTTAAGACAAGATGAATTTATCACCTTTTCTTAATCCTAGTTTATGAATATGAAACTGTGATGAACCTAAGCCGCATTGTGCTGATTTTCACTGTTTTCAAGATCAAATGAGGCATCTATCAGTTTTTTCGTGTAGTCATTTTTAGGGTTTTGGAAAATCTTTTCGGCCGTACCTTGTTCCATGACCTCGCCCTTTTGCATGACTAGAACACGATCAGAGAGTGCTTTAACTACTGATAGATCGTGGCTAATAAACAAGTAGCCAATATTGTGTTTTTTCTGCAAATCTTTCAGGAGATCAATCACAGTCAGTTGAACCGAGCGGTCCAATGCAGAGGTTGGCTCATCAAGCAAAATAAACGAAGGCTCAAGAATTAGTGCTCGCGCGATAGCAATACGCTGACGCTGGCCTCCCGAAAACTCGTGTGGATAACGGTTGATGGACGCGGGATCTAAGCGAACCTCTCGAAGCACGTCGCGTGCTTTCTGCATACGTTCTTTTTTACTCAACATTGGCTGGTGGACAGTTAATCCTTCAGTGATGATCTCGCCGATAGTCATACGAGGAGAAAGCGAACCATAAGGGTCTTGGAATACCATCTGAACGTCTTTTTTCAGCTCAAAACGTTCTTTGTTTGTCAGCAAGGCCATATCTTGGCCTTTATATTCTATTTTGCCAGTTGAGGGCAGTAGACCTATCAAAGCTCGGCCGAGTGTAGACTTACCTGAACCGGACTCCCCAACGATCCCGAGGGTCTCTCCTTGTTTAAGCTCAAGAGAAATGCCTTTTACCGCTTCGAAGTACTCATTCTTGCTCGCAATAAAATGCGACTTTACCAAGAATTTGACTCGTATATCGTCAGCCTTTAACAGCTGCGTAGCACTTTCGCTAATAGGCTCCTTACTGCCTTTAGGAATCGAATTGATTAGCATACGTGTGTATTCGTGCTTTGGGTCCTTGAAGAGTGTTTGTGTTTCGCCTTCTTCGACGACTTCTCCTTTACACATCACAATGACACGGTCTGCAAAGTGTTTTACGACGCCTAAGTCATGAGTAATAAATAGGATTGCCATGCCCATCTGAGCCTGAATTTCTTTAATCAGGTGCAACACTTCTGCTTGAACCGTGACATCCAACGCCGTTGTTGGTTCGTCGGCGATCAAAATATCGGGCTCGTTAATCAGTGCCATCGCAATCATGATACGTTGCAATTGACCACCAGAAAATTCGTGTGGGTACTTGTTGTACGCTTTTTCTGGGTTTGGCATATGAACCAATTCAAACAGCTCTAACACCTTTGCTTTTGCTGTTCGTTTGTCGACCGGGCGGTGACACATGATGGCCTCAGCGACTTGGATACCCACCCGCATGTACGGGTTTAGTGAGGTCATCGGCTCTTGAAAAATCATGCCAATGCGATCACCGCGAATACTTTGCATTTCACGCTCTGTTTTATCCAAGATGGAGCTACCCTCAAACATGATGGATGAGCTTTCATGCAAAATAGCGTTGTCTGGCAGTAGTTTCATCAGTGCATTGGTTGATACTGACTTGCCAGAGCCAGATTCGCCAACGATGGACAGCGTCTCGCCTGCTTTTAAATCGAAGCTAACATTCTTTACTGCATCGACGATCCCATCGTTTGTCGTAAAGCTGACTGATAGGTTGTTCACCGAAAGAATGGTTTTAGAAGACATCACAGATCCTTGTGGTTGATAAAGCAAATGATACTCAAGCAATGGACAGTACAAACCTAGCTGGCCTCAATGCTTGAGCTTTAGATTAATTATACAGGTGAGAAGGCGAAGCTTTTGCCGAACTCATTGCTTGCAAATGTAAGAACTGCTCATGCGCGCGCGTTACGTGCTCGAGTTCTATCATCCATTGAGCATTACGTTGGGCAGAGCAAAATGCCGCCATGTGAGCTAATAAGTCTTCGCTCTGTTGACCAAGTAGGTGACCTACGCGCTCAATCAGTTCATGGCTCTCTAGCTGCAAAAATTGAAATAGCGCGTAAGTTTGATTGAGTATTGAGAACGCATCATGCTGTAAGCCGAGTTTGTTGAGAATCTCTGATTGCGTCACGCTAGCATCTCTAAGTCCCGTAATGAGACATACAAATTGGCAAGGTTTAGTTTGTGCATTTTCTAGCGCTAAATGAATGTGGTTGGGTAGATTGTTGAGCACGTCGTCATATAAACGATGAGCTTCTGGCCAATGGCCTTGTTCCATCAGTTGCTCCGCTTTTAAGTAGCGCATCCAGCATTGCTCAATATTCATATCCATCTCCACAACATTTGATTTGTTTAGATATTAAATGAAATTGATTATCAATTGCAAGTGCGTGTTAATATCACTTATGTGTTCATAAAATGTCCAATCAATCTAGGGTGGAAGGTAAATCACTTAAAATTAAGCAAATAATCTCTACACTCAAATAACGAAAATAAGAAAAAAGGAAGTGGATATGGCAATACTAAGATTGGAAGCTAAGCAGCTATATTCTGTAGCAGATCTAGAGAATATGCCATGTAAGTCGACCAAGGAGTTACCTCCAATTGATGAAATCGTGGGCCAAGAGCGCGCGCAAAAAGCGGTCGAGTTTGCGATGTCCATCAAAGAGAAAGGGTATAACATCTACGCCATTGGTCAGAATGGGCTAGGTAAACGCACCATGATCTTGCGCTATCTGAATCGTCACCAGCACGATGCAGCAGCCCTGTTTGATTGGTGTTACGTTGCGAACTTTGAGGATACCCGTACACCAAAGGTATTAAAGTTGCCTTGTGGTATCGGAAATAAGCTACGTGTTGATATTGAAGCTTTAATGGGCAAATTATTGAATGCTTTACCCCTAGCATTCGACAATGAAATGTACTTTAGCCGCGCTGAGCGATTAAAAAATCAATTGGCAGCTAAGCAACAAAACGAGCTGGATCGTATTAGTCGAGAGGCAAAAGAAAAGGGCATCAGCCTAACACTGACTACGCAGGGGGATTATCAGTTTGTCGCCATGAACGGTGATGAGCTTCATACGGAAGAGTCTTTTGATGTACTAAGCAAAAAAGAACAAGAGCAATTCAGCGATGCTATTGATGAACTCGAAGTGCGATTGCGCTCGATGGTTCGTGAGCTTACGGAGTGGGAAGAGACATACAGCGATAAAATCAAAAAGCTCAATGATGAAGTGACGCTTGATGTGATTACTCACTTCATCAAAAAACTCAAAGTGGATTACGCGCAATATTCCGAAATCAAAACCTACTTAACTGAGCTGCAAAAAGATATTGTTGAAAACGCAGATATTTTCCTTGACCAAAGTGGCGAGCAAGGCGAAATTGCGACGGCATCCTTGGATAAAAAATTGCCACGTCGTTATAAAGTGAACGTCTTGGTAAGCCGTAAAAGCAGCGAATTTCCTATCGTTGTTGAAGAAAATCCCAATTATCATTCACTCTTCGGGTCGATTGAGACTGCCACTTTCAAAGGAACGGTGTTTACCGACTTCTCGCTGATTCGTGCAGGGAGCTTGCATAAGGCGAATGGCGGCGTTCTATTAATGGATGCTCAGAAAGTACTTGAACAGCCTTACGTTTGGGATGGTTTGAAGCGCGCATTGCGTGCTCGTCAATTGAGTTTTACGTCTCTAGAAAAAGAAGTCACATTGACGGGGGCGGTATCACTCGATCCTGAACCGATTCCGCTTGATATCAAAATTATCTTATTTGGTGATTATCGAACTTACCAATTGCTCCAACATTACGATCCAGAGTTCAGCGAGTTGTTCCGTGTGACGGCAGATTTCGAAGACGAAATGAAACGTACGCCGGAGTCTGAGCTGCATTACGCGCGCTTTATCTCTAGCGTGGTGCATGACAACAATATGCTGCATTGCGATCGCAAAGCCATTGCTCGGATCATCGAATACAGCTCACGTTTGTCTGGCGACCAATCCAAGCTATCTCTACATTCGGCTAATATCGCCAACTTGCTTCGAGAGTCGAATTACGTGGCTCGTCAAGCCAACTCCAACATGATCCGTATTGGTCATGTTGAAGAGGCGCTCAATAACCAAGAAATGCGAGTAAGCCGATTACGCGATAACGTAATGGAAACCTTTATTAACGGCACAACGCTGATTCGCACCGAAGGAGAAGCCGTAGGCCAAGTGAACGCACTTTCGGTATTGAGCACTAGTGACTACATGTTTGGTGCACCGAATCGCATCACAGCGACGACGTGTTACGGTGATGGGGAGGTTATCGATATCGAGCGCAGCGTGGATTTGGGGGGCAGTATTCACTCTAAGGGTGTGATGATTTTGTCTGCCTACTTATCTTCCGTATTTGGTAAAACGGCACGAGTGCCATTAACGACAACCATTACCTTTGAGCAATCTTATGGTGGTGTTGATGGTGATAGTGCCAGCATGGCTGAGTTATGTGCGGTTGTGTCTGCTTTTTCAAAGCAACCAAATCGACAAGACATTGCGATAACAGGGTCGATGAATCAATTTGGTCAAGCTCAGCCTATTGGTGGCGTAAACGAAAAGATCGAAGGCTTTTATGATGTGTGTGTAATTAAAGGTCGTCATGACGGGCAGGGGGTCATTATTCCGCGCTCTAATGTTCACAATCTAATGCTTCGTTCCGACATCGTGAAAGCAGTCGAAAAAGGCGAGTTTAATATTTGGGCGATTGACCATGTTACTGAAGCTATCGAATTGTTTACGGGGAAAGTTGCTGGTGAGCCAACTGATGAAGGTTCTTATCCAATCGATACCATTTTTGGCCTTGCTCAAGCTAAGCTCAATTCGTTGAGAAAATAGGCTGAAACCGTCCTAAATGTGAATGTATCTCATCATAAGTGATCATAATTTATCATAACGACAATATCCCGACGCTACTGTCGGGATATTGTCAATAACAGATTGAAAATGGAGAGTTTTTGTACTAGACAAAAGTGTGATCGACCTCTAATATTCGCCACTTGTTTATTCGTCTGGGAGTTATCCCGTCGCAAGGAAGCATAGATATTCAAACTGCCGAAAAGTAACGTTGTTATAAGCACTGCTCGAGTTTGTTTGGATATAGACATCACGCATACAACTGAGGCCCTGTCATGCAGTTATCACTGAAAAATTTGTCAGTACGAACGCAAATTTTGGTTCCGGTATTATTTACCGCGATTGTTTTGTTTATTGCTCTTTGGATTACTAAAAACAATCTTCAAGCAGAGCAAGATGTTATTGCTTCCAACCAAGAATCTTTGGTTTTTCACAAAGACACATTGGCGAGTATTGACGACCAAATTTACCCTCTGCGCATAAGCGCGGTTTACGCTATTTACGATGCTTCTCGTCGTGAGAATTTTCTAACCGAATTGAAAGAAGGCTTAAAGCAAGTTGATGCCGATTTAAGCGCAATTGAAGCCCGAAACCTATTCCGTGACGATGCCGTTAAAGTTCGCCAAGCAATTGAATCCTATGTGCGATATTCAGAGCGCTCAGTTGCTTTCTTCAACCAATACGATCAAGGTTTGAAATCGGATAGCGAGTACCGTGCATTTGTCAAAGAGTATCGCAATGTTGGCCGAGAAATGGTCCAACAAATTAACACACTATCAAAGCATGTAAACGAGCAAGCTGAACAATCTACTATCAGAAGTCATCAGCAAAATGAACGTGTGCAAAATAACGCTATGTTGACGGTTTTAGCGGTATTTGCTTTCTCATTGATAGGCGCTTGGTTCCTATCTGGCATGATTGTTACACCAATCCAAAAGCTGCAAGAAGTGATGCGTCAGTTAGCAATGGGTAATCTATCTGTACGTGCAGATGTCGATGGGGACAATGAGATCTCTAAGCTGAGCAAAGATGTAAACCAAACCGCAGAGCAGTTATACAACACTGTGGACCAGTTAACCCGTATTAGTGAGGAAGTTGCATCTGCATCGACCGAATTAGCTGCGGTAATGACGCAAGCGGAAGCGAACGCGAACGCTCAATAAGAGTTGGCGGAGATCGAGCAAGTTGCATCTGCGGTTAACGAGCTTGCAAGTACTGCGAATAATGTGAGTGATAACGCGACCTCTGCTGACGCAACCGCGCGTGAAGCTGATGGACTTGCTCAATCAGGTTTGGCTATCTTCCAAGAAAGTGCGGAAGCAAGTGCGCAAATGTCTCAAGCATTGAACGATGCAGCGCAAGTTGTTTTGCGTCTAAAAGAGCAATCTGTACAGATCAACGATGTTATTGAAGTGATTCGCGGCGTATCTGAGCAGACCAACTTGCTAGCATTGAATGCTGCGATTGAAGCGGCGCGAGCTGGTGAATCTGGTCGTGGTTTTGCGGTAGTAGCTGATGAAGTACGCATGCTAGCAGCGCGTACTCAAGACTCGACACAAGAGATCCAAACGATCATTGAAGAGCTTCAAGCGCAGTCTGGGCTGGCGAATGACAGTATGCAAGTCAGCCTTGATATGCTTAGCCGCAACAACGAGCTGACGCAACAAGCGAATGAAGCGTTGGTTGGAATTACCGAGTCGGTCGCCAACATCAACGATTCAAACACGCAAGTAGCAACCGCAGCCGAAGAGCAGTCTCAAGTTACTCAAGATATCAATCGCAACGTGGTTAACATGTCGGAGCTTGTAAACCAAAATGTAGCGGGCATCAGCCAGAGTGCAAGTGCGAGTACTGAGCTTTCATTACTTGCAGAGAAGCAGAAAGAGCAATTAAGTTTCTTTAAGCTTTAATTTACCATCTACTTATCAAATCTCTAAATCCCTGAGTGAATGCTCAGGGATTTTTTTGTTTGTAATAATCGGATTTATTATCAATAAGTCTATCTAAAACAGTCAGTTAACAAGATTTTTTTGCGGGCAATATCACGTTTTGTGATATTGTTTTTACATTTTTTTCGTCAATTTTTTTTGACGCGAACATTTTTTTTAACTCAACCGATAACTTGATGGTTGAGAGGTATTCATATCGTCATTTTAAGTGGTGTTTTCTTCTATAAGCGCTGTTTATTCAACACGTTGCGTGAAAAATAACAGCTGCTACTATGCCGCCAGTTTTCTCGTTGGTACAGAAAAGTCCTGTTTTTCTGGTGAGAAAGCACATATAAAACAATGATATGGAAAATAACAATGAAATTAAAAACTTTAGCTGTAGCAGTGGCGCTAATGGCATCAGGATCTCAAGTTGTCGCTTCAGAACTATACAACCAAGATGGCACTTCTCTTGAGATGGGCGGCCGCGCTGAAGCGCGTCTTTCTATGATGGATGGTAAGGCAGAAGACCGTACTCGCATCCGTCTTAACTTCCTAGGCAAACAGGAAATCAATGAAAACCTATACGGCGTTGGTTTTTGGGAAGGTGAGTTTGTAACTAAAACTTATGATGTATTTGATTCTAAAGGTAACAAAGTTGGTGAGACAGATAGTCTTGAAACTCGTTACGCTTATGCGGGTCTGGGTGGCAAATACGGTGAAGTAACTTACGGTAAAAACGACGGCGCACTAGTGGTTCTTACTGACTTTACTGACATTATGGCTTACCACGGTAACACAGCAGCACTTAAACTGCCTGTTTCTGACCGTACAGATAACATGCTGTCTTACAAAGGCCAATTCGAGCAACTAGCTGTACGCGCTAGCTACCGTTTTGCTGATCGCACAACAGATGCACAAGGCTTTACAGACAACGAGGAAGATGGCTTCTCTCTATCTGGTGTTTACGCGTTTGCTAACACTGGTTTTGAACTAGGTGCTGGTTACGCAGATCAAAACGACAGCGATGAGTTCATGCTGGTAGCTGCATACTCTGTAGGTGACTTCTACTTCGCTGGTAACTACACTGGCGCGGATATGGATGTTGCAGGTAAGACTTTTGATTACAAAGGCTACGAACTAGCCGCTGCTTACACTATGGGTCAAACTGTATTCACTTCTACGTTCAACAAAGGTGAACTAGAAGACGCAGATACTGTAGAAAACCTAGCTGTTGATGTAACTTACTACTTCAAGCCTAACTTCCGTGGCTACGCATCATACAACTTCGATCTAATGGATAACGAAGGCGCGGCTGAAAAAGATGAGCTAGCGCTAGGTCTACGTTACGACTTCTAAGTCATGACTCTTATCTAAGATACTGCCTTATTCTTAGTAAATAAAACCCCTTACTGAAAAGTAAGGGGTTTCTTGTTTTCTAGCACTTCAAAGCTTCTTGATAAGCGATAGGGGTTATCAAATCTATCTTTTTAGTGTGAGCTTAGTACCATCAAATTTGAGGTGACTGAGGAGGTTTTTAGCGTTGTTTTTACCAACCTCATCAAACTCCATTCCGTAGCGAGCATAGTGCGTTGATTTTTGTAAATTACAAATACGACCTCGCAACGGCGCTAGCATACGACTTTCTCCGGGCATCGTTAGATCCAATGAAACGTGGTCACCAACCTGAAGTGGTCGGCTCATCGGTGATGTTACAAAACGACAGCCACTACGAGATAAATCTCTTATTTCGCATTCAGTTCGATAGGCTTCTAAACAAACACGCGCTCTCAAATTTACTTCGTAACGCACTTCTTTGCGAAGCTGAAAGACCTGCATAGTGTTGGGTAGGTCTAGCACCAAAATTGGGTACGGATCGCCTAGTCGATGCTGTAATTGGGCCCGAAATGGGATAACGGCCCCTTCACCTCGATGAGAGTAGGCTTTTACATTGATCCAAAAGCCTTCTTGAAAATAGAACTTCAAGTCTTCATCGGAGATGTTCGGAACCTCTATCAATGCAGTATTATTTGAGTGACAGCCAACAAATGTGCTGGTTGTAATAAACTTTGTACCAACGGGGGTGGTGACGTTTAAGCTCACTTCACTGCCATGTTCGACCATTGCCATTGCATCGGTGCTATTTAATGTACTTGCCTGACGTTCTGGTGCCTTCTTGCTTTGCAGAGGTAGCTTGCCGTCTCTGGCAATTGGGCTCATATTTCTCATTATAATTGTCGTACCTGATGTAAGAAGGTAATCGCGTGAGGCGAAGCAGCACTCTCGCATGGTATCGATTTTATTCAGTGATATAGTTTGATTCAATCAATCTGTAACAAAAATTAGAGAGCAAGATATGCATAAAGTAACTCATGAGACCACGAATAGTACATTCTGGGTTGATTTAGAGCAGGGTTATAAAGCCAAGGTGATTTATCAGCTTAAGGGTAATGTCATGCACATTACATCAACGGTTGTTCCTGAAGCACTGCGAGGTAAGGGGTACGGAAAAGTGATGATGGAAGCGGTGTTGCCAGAAATTGAGTCACTCGGTTATCAAATCAAACCAGTTTGCCCATATGTTATTCACTACATGGAGAAGAACCAAACGTGGTCACATCTGCTCGCATGATGAGTAACAACCACCAACGCTACCAAAATATTGGCCAGGAACTCAATCTAGGTAATTACCGCTCTGTAGAAGTCATACAATCGCTATGGGGAGGCTATGGAGAGTTAGTCCAAGTTACTTATTCTACTCGTTCGGTGATCATTAAGCATGTAAAACTCCCTAAGCCTTCAGAGCATCCTAGAGGCTGGAATACGGACCGTTCTCATCAAAGAAAGTTGCACTCTTATCAGGTGGAAGTGAATTGGTATGAGTATTTTTCCGGAGGGGTGGATACTCGCTGCCGAGTACCACAAGGTCTAAAAACGTTCCAATCGGAGAATGAATGGCTCATTGTGATGGAAGATCTCGCCGAGGTGGGCTTTCCAAAAGTCATCACAGATGCACAGCTAAAGCATCTACAAGCCTGCCTCACTTGGTTGGCGAACTTTCATGCGCGATACATCGATGTTCGTTCGGATAAGTTGTGGCATACCGGTACATACTGGCACTTAGCAACCAGACCCGACGAGCTTGAAGCATTGCAAGACACTGAGCTACAAAATGCGGCTCAATTGATTGATCAAACGCTTTCGCAAGCTAAGTTTAAAACACTAGTACATGGTGATGCCAAATTGGCGAACTTCTGTTTTGATGAAGAAGAATCAAGCGTTGCTGCGGTTGACTTTCAATACGTTGGATGTGGGTGTGCAATGAAAGATGTGGCACTGTTTATGAGTAGCGCCGTTAAGCCAGAACGTTGTGCAGAGATGGAAGTTTGGGTTTTGGATACGTATTTTGCTCAGTTGCAATACGCGCTAATGGTCTATCAACCGAATCTTGACCCTAATGAAGTCGAGCGTGAATGGCGTCCTTTGTTTGCTGTGGCTTGGGCAGACTTTCAGCGATTTGTGAAAGGTTGGAGTTCCGACCACTGGAAGATCAATCCCTACACAGAAGCATTGACTCGCAGAGCGTTGGCTTACTTACGAAAGTGAGTCGAAGTTTAAAAAGAAAAGCCTCCAATTAGTAGGAGGCTTTGTTTTATCTTTGGCCTGGTCTGATGCGCGCCATGTAATAGGTATTGATGAATTCACCATCACGGAAGGAACCGTCAATCGCTTCACCCTCAATTTGAAATCCATGCTTTTTATAAAGCCCAATGGCGGCGTCGTTATCGGCATTGACCTCTATCTGAATTCTTCTCACATTTAACCAGTTATCTGCTAGTTCAGTGACTGTTTCTATCAATTTGCTACCAATACCGAGTCCGTGGAAACTATCATGTACTCCGATGCCAAACGATGCCGTGTGCATCGTTCTTGGACGTAGAGAGTGGTGAAAGCCAATATTACCGACGACTTTACCATCAATTTCAGCGACATAGCTATAAACACCATCAGGTATGTTTGACAATCTTTCCACCCACATCGCGAGCGAAGGCTTTGGGAGTTGCAGGGTTTCACGCTGTGCTTTTGGTTGTGAATAGATTTCTACGAGTGCCGCTGCGTCTTCGACGGTCGTTGGACGTACGATAATTTCCATGCCTCTCTCCTTCGCTTTTTAGTTTTAATTTTTAATCTAACCACAGTTTTCTTATTTGGATAGTATTTTTTTATGTTTAATGGATAAATGCCTTTTAAATTAGCTTGTTATGATGTCTTTTTTTTAATTTTCAGTAGTGATTTATCATCGAATTGAGCGAATAGATTGCAAAGGTGTTGAATTATTGTACTGAGAATGGTGCGTACTGCAGAGTATCGTGGTGAATTTCATGTCGCAGTAAATAAACGCATTTAGTCAAACTGTGATGACGGCACTGTGCGTCAGTTGACTTGAATCAATAGAGGATGGGGTTACCTCCTATGAGGTATAGGGAAACGACACGTTTAGGGCTATTTATGCTTAACTTGATAAGGGAGTTTTGTTGAGGAAATAGCATGAAATCCTCTCAGTCTAAAATATCGCAAAGTCGGCGCCGATTTTTGCGTGATACAGCTCGAACTGCGGCTGGTGTTGGCGCAGCTGCGTGTGTATTGGGCTTACAATCGCTACAAAGCCAAGCTCGAGAAACCAAAGGTGTGCCTATTCGTCCGCCTGGTGCACTGCCGGAAGGCGATTTCGAATCAGCTTGTATTCGATGTGGCTTGTGTGTTCAGGCATGTCCTTACGATACCTTGAAACTTGCGACATTACTTTCACCCGTCGCGACTGGCTCACCTTACTTTACTGCACGCGATATTCCCTGCGAAATGTGCGAAGACATTCCTTGTGTTGTCGCTTGTCCGAGTGGGGCGCTGGATCCGAAACTAACCGATATTGATGATGCTCGAATGGGTACAGCGGTTCTTATTGACCATGAAACTTGCCTTAACTGGCAAGGGTTACGATGCGACGTTTGTTATCGCGTTTGTCCGCTGATTGATGAAGCCATCACGTTAGAGATGGTTCACAACGATCGAACTGGCTATCACGCCAAACTTATCCCTACAGTGAATTCCGAAGTGTGTACCGGATGTGGTAAGTGTGAACAAGCGTGCGTGTTGGATGTCGCTGCTATTAAAGTCGTCCCGACGGATTTGGCGAAAGGCAAAGTGGGCAGCCACTACAATTTTGGTTGGAAAGAGCTCGACAAACCACTCGAAAATATCCTCCCTAGTGAGACGCCTGTGCCGGAAGGTGCGCTTGAATCGCTAAAAGGAGGTAAGTAATGGCAAAGAATTTAGCTCAAAATGCTGGCAAAGAAGCGCTTGAAAAGCTTGGTTGGTGGCGCGCGCATCGGTTTTTGATTTTACGTCGGCTATGTCAGTTCACCATCATTGCGCTATTTATGGCTGGGCCGACGCTGGGAATTCTAACTGGTAATCTGTCATCAAGTATGTTGCTCGATACCGTGCCGTTAAGTGACCCGTTAATCGTGCTTCAAGTTTTGGCGACAGGGCATGTTCCGGAGTTTAATGCGTTGTTAGGCGTAGTGATTGTCGTGGTGTTTTACGCGATTTTGGCGCCGCGCGCATTTTGTGCTTGGGTGTGCCCGTTGAACATCGTGACAGACTTGGCGGCGTGGTTGCGTCGAAAGTTCAACATTAAAGCGAGCTATCGTTGGTCTCCCATGATTCGTTATTGGCTGATCCCTGTTTTGATGTTGGGCAGTGCGCTATCTGGCGCGATTCTTTGGACATGGTTAGATCCAGTTGCGGCACTGCATCGCGGGTTGGTGTTTGGTATGGGCGCAGGTTGGGTGCTAATCGCCCTAGTGTTTGTGTTGGATTTACTCTTGGTTGAGCATGGGTGGTGTGGGCACTTATGTCCACTGGGGGCAACCTATGGCGTGATAGGCCGAAAAAGCCTGTTGCGCGTTACTGCTGTTCGGCGCGAAGATTGCACCAAATGCATGGATTGCTTTTACGTTTGCCCAGAACCAGAAGTGCTTCGGCAGCCTTTGAAAGAGGGAGATCGTCGAGTTATGGATCAAAACTGCATTAGCTGTGGCCGTTGTTTGGATGTGTGTCCAGAACATGTGTTTGAATTTAAAAATCGCCTATCAGTAAAAGTCATTGATTAAGCCACTGAGCACATTTACTCATGCTTTAGTTCTCTTGATACTTGAACATCGCGCTTAGCCAAGGAATTGAGTGCGATGTTTATCTTCATAACAATATTCCTCAGCCATATCAGCTTGCTCTGGGTTGAAAATAATAATGATATTGCGAATTTGTTACATTTAAAGCTATGATGATGCCTTCATATTTAAAGGAAACATCATGACTACCTCATCGCACGGCTGGAGAACGCCGCAAAATTTCCTCCTGTTAATTTCCATTATCGTGCCCATTGCTTTTTCTACCTGGATGGCGTTGTTGAACAACTTTGTTATAGAGAAAGCAAACTTTGATGGTGCCGACATAGGCCTATTGCAAAGTGTGCGCGAAATTCCGGGTTTTTTGGCCTTTACCGCCGTGTTTGTATTGCTGTTTATCCGAGAGCAACGCTTTATGCTCGTATCTTTGGCGATGCTTACGCTTGGTACGGCATTAACAGGTTATTTTCCCACTTTGTACGGTCTACTTTTTACAACCTTGTTAATGTCCACCGGCTTCCATTACTTTGAAACACTCAAGCAGTCTTTGTCTTTACAATGGCTATCTAAAGAAGAAGCGCCAGAAATGCTGGGTAAGTTTATTTCTGTTGGAGCTTTGGCTTCTCTGTTTACCTACGGCGCCATTTGGGTTTCGCTCGAACAGCTCAAACTTGATTTTAAAACGGTCTATTTAATGGCTGGTGGTTTAGGTTTTGTGCTCATTTTGGTGATGGCATTTGCCTTCCCACAATTTAAGACAAAAGTGCCTCAGAACAAGAAGCTCATCCTGCGTAAACGTTACTGGTTATACTATGCGCTTACGTTTATGAGTGGAGCACGCCGTCAAATTTTTACGGTGTTCGCTGGTTTCTTGATGGTAGAAAAGTTTGGTTACTCCGCCGCAGATATTACGTTGCTGTTCCTGATTAACTATGTCTTTAACTTCTTGTTTGCGAAGCGAATAGGCCGTTTTATCGGCGTTGTAGGTGAGCGCAAAGCGTTGATGTTTGAATACGTCGGTTTGATCTTCGTGTTTGTCGGGTACGGTTTGGTGCAAACGGCTGAGTGGGCGGCAGCATTGTATGTTGTCGATCATCTATTTTTCGCGTTAGCGCTTGCGATTAAAACCTACTTCCAGAAAATTGCCGACCCAGCAGATATGGCGTCGACCGCGGGCGTTGCGTTTACGATTAACCATATTGCGGCGGTTGTAATACCTGTTACGTTTGGTGTGATTTGGCTGGTTTCACCTGCTAGCGTATTTTACATCGGCGCTGGTATGGCAGCAGTGAGCTTGCTGTTGTCACTCAATATTCCAGCGAAGCCGGAAGAAGGCAACGAAACTCGCTTGTTGAAGTGGAGTTAAGTTGGTACTCACTATCTAATCATTAAAGCGAATACCTGTAATTAGACTCGCTAAAAAGGGTGCTTATGCGCCCTTTTCTTTTTATTGCAAATAGATAATCCCTCCAATGGTTGTCAATGCATGCCACGTCCGTTAGGGTTTAGAACTAAGTATTTCGAAATAACTTGGGCATAACTGACGCGAAACAATAAGAGGGGAGCTATACAGTGCAGATACATGGCAGAGAGTTGGATTTAGATCTAGGAAGCCGTCACATCGTTATTCAGCGCCGCTATGAGGCGTTAGGTGCTGCAAACGACCTACTCATTGCTATTTGGTTTTTAATTGGTAGCTTTTTCTTTTTGAATGATTCGTTGATTGAAAGTGGTACTTGGCTTTTCATTGTAGGCAGTGCGCAGTTGATCATTAAGCCCCTGATAAAACTGATGAGTTTAGTTCATGTTGGTCGTTTGAATAAGCAACTTTCTGGCACATCAGCGAGCCGCTGAAATTACCGCTTCTTTTGAATACTTGCAAGCAAGAAGCCAACAGGCGAGTTATCGAGGGGAAAGACGGAAGATAACGTGGTCACAACACTAACCACGTTATGTTCAGTTTGAAGCTTCAGAATTTAAAACGGATACCAGAACAGTTGTGTGTCCATCACACGCTTGCTGATCGCAGCAATCACTATCACCGCAATCCCAGCCATGCAGATCATATCGGCTTTGGTCAGTGGTTTTAAGCTGTACCAAGTGCGAGAGGAGTGGCGGCCAAAACCACGTAGCGTCATCGCGTTTGAGATTTGATCGGCTCTGTCTAAACTAGAGAAAATCAGAGGTCCAAGAATCTTCGCGACGTTCTTCATACGATTGAACAACGGAGCCTTCTTGCTCAGTTCTACTCCGCGTGCTTGTTGCGCGTGCATGATGTTAACAAAGTCCTTTTTCACTTCCGGCAAGTAGCGCAGCGTTAAGCTTACGGCATAGGCGATTTTGTAAGGTACACCCAAGCGGTTCAAGCTGGCTGAAAACTCCGTCGGGTGAGTGGTAAATACAAACACCAACGCGATTGGAAACATGCTGAAGTATTTCAACGTCACTGTTACTAGGTAAAACAACGTCTCTTGAGTGAGCGAGTAATTACCGGGTAACGAGAGTAAAACCGTTGATGAGCCCATGAATTCAGTACCTTGTTGCGGTGCTAACGCGAACATAAACAGGGCATTGATCAGCAATACCGTGCCTGTACCCAGTAAAAGCGGTTTGTAGACATGAAATGGCACTTTGGTCATTTTCAATAAGCCTAAACCAAGCACGATCAACAGCGCGATGATTCGCAAGTCAAATGTGGTCAACACCACCGTCACCCAAGCAATGAAAAGCAAGAACTTAGTAATGCCATTCAACTTATGAAGTGGTGATTGGGTATCGATGTAGTTGATACCAAACTTCATCTTATTGTCTTTCATGCCACCGCTTTCTCTAGTTGGTTTACGTCGTCGCTTTTTTGTTGGCGGTGCGCTTTTTCTACATTGATAAAGTGCTGCATAAAGCCATTGGTGTCTTCGATGCCAACTTTCGTAGCCAACTCAAACAGACTTGTTGTGGTGAGGTTCGCTTGGTCTAGTAACTCTGGGCTGCTGAATACCTGCGTCATTGGTGCATCCGCGACTAATTTACTGTCTGCAATCACAATAGAGCGCGTAGTGTATTCCAGCACTAAATGCATGTCATGAGAGATGATCATCACGGTTACGCCCAACTCGCGATTGAGCTTTTCGATGAAACTCAGCATAGACGTGTAGTTTCGATAGTCCTGACCTGCCGTCGGTTCATCAAGGATCAGAAGCTCTGGTTCCAATACCAAAATTGACGCAATGGTTACGCGCTTTTTCTGGCCGTAGCTCAATGCTTCGATTGGCCAGTGGCGGTATTTGCTCAAACCGCACAGCTCAAGGACTTCAAGTACTTTAGCTTCGATTTGTTTCTCTTCAACGCCACGATTACGGAGGCCGAAGGCCACTTCGTCGAAAATCATGTGATGGGAAATCATGTGATTCGGGTTTTGCATCACCACGCCCACTTTCTGGCTGCGCTCGAAGATGGTTAGTTCGTTAAGATCTTGACCATTCATACTCATTGAGCCGCTATCCGCTTCAATAACGCCCATAATCAGTTTGGTGATGGTCGATTTACCCGAGCCATTTTTGCCAAGTACAGAGACAAACTCGCCACGCTTGATGTCAAAACTCACGTCTTCTAACGCGTTTTTCTCACCGTCGTAAGAATAGGTGAGGCCACGGACTTCAAGCAAAGTCTCGGCTGGCGTTTTGGGCGGTTGTGCTGTTGAACCATCAAACCATGCTTGTACTGCCGGTTTATATTGCTCCAACGGTAAGGTAGTTAAGCTAGAAGGTTTTGCATCGCCCTCAATCGCGCAGCCTGCTTCTTTCAGTGCTGAAATATAAAGCGGTTCGCGGATGCCGTAATCTTCTAGCAAAGGCGACGCTAAAATTTCATCTGGCGTTGTATCGGCAATGATTTTGCCGCTTTCCATCAAGATAATACGGTCAACTGAGCAATGCAGAACGTCTTCAAGACGATGCTCAATGATTACGATGGTTTTGCCCGTTTCGCGGTGTAGATCATCGATGATCTCGATGGTTTTTTTACCCGTTTTAGGGTCAAGCGCAGCTAGTGGTTCATCAAACAAAAGGATATCGACATCATCGACGAGAATGCCCGCCAAAGAAACACGCTGTTTCTGCCCGCCAGATAAATCGTGGGGTGAGCGTTCTAGCATCTGTTCCAAGTCGACCATTTTGGCCGTGGCTTTGACCAATGGGTACATGTCGATATTTGAAGTTAGCTGGTTCTCCAGCGCAAATGCAATGTCTTCGCCAATGCTCAAACCGACAAATTGGCTGTCCGTATCTTGCAGTACGGTGCCAACTTGCTCAGTGTATTGGTGCATGTCGAAAGGGGCGGTGTCTTGACCATTGATGGTCAATGTTCCACTGGTTTCCCCTTTGATTGCGTGTGGGATCAGTCCGTTAAGACATTGCCCAAGGGTAGATTTACCACTACCACTTGGACCGATAATGACGATTTTCTCTCCTTTCTCTATCCTTAGATTGATATTTTTTAGCGTCGGTTTGTCCAGCGACTCATATCTAAAAGAGAAGTTAGAAAATTCGATTGTCATTCGACATTAAGCCTCTGTTAAGTTACGGCTTTGCTTGTTACGTTTAGCGACAGATTTAAGAATGAAGAAGCCAACAATAGCAATAAGAATGGTGTTACCGATCGCGATAATAGAAAGCTGGGTAAACACTTTAGTGAACGGTTCTGCGTATAAAATCGTGTCGAGGAATGCAGAGCAACCGTAACCAAATACGTTGCCTAATAGCGCAAGTACTACGAATAACGCGAAGTCTTTCATATTGAAATCACCTTTCTCCAAACGGTAGCGCGTTAGAGAAGGGAATAGACCGATAATCAAACCAACAATACCTGAACCAAGTACCCAAGTGAGCCATACGCCCCAACCTGCAAATAGGTCAGTAACCCAGTGACCAATAAAACCAACCAAGAAGCCAACAAGTGGTCCAAATAGTACTGAGAACAATGCTAATACTGCCATTGCTGGTTTTAGCGTTGTGTTTGCAAACACAGGGATGCCAAACATAGGTAAGCCGCCGATACCGTAAAGAGCAGCACCGATTGCAATAACCACAACAGTTTTAGCGGAAAGATTCATAGATAACCTCAGTTCAATAGTCGATTTTAAAGAACGTTTAATTGTTTTGTCGGAAAGCGTTAGTTATTTGATTGTGTAACATATATTCAAAACAACCAAGCTGCTTATTGTTTGCTCTATTTTTCTTCAGGAAATGTGTGATTTGATTCACGTATCCCTTTGACTGGCTTTGGTTTTAGCAAGCATTAAAAATAAGGCGCGCATTATACAGAATATTAATAAAAGTGGGAATGCTATCTATCTGGATGGCTAGAATGAATCAGGGGCTGATCGTCAGCCCCTGATTACACTGTTTGATGTTATTTTTACCGATAAATGAATGCGCTATATGTTCATTAATGGTCGAGGTATAAATAGTTCTGCCAGCTCTTCATACGAATAAGAACTTTGCGCATCACTGATACGTGAGTAAAGCTGTCTGAATAAACTGCAACTTCAACCGCAGTACCCATTGGTAGGTGGTATCCACTCAAGTCGTCGGTAATTTTCAGCTTCGCAAAAACACGTCCGCTCGTGCGCAAGGCATCAGTCCCAAGCAGAGCGCCTCGCGCTTGAATTTGGCTTTCACCAATGGCTGGAATCACGTCAATGACTTCGCCACGGAACACTTTGCCCGGAATTGCGCGGAACATAAATTCTGCTTCAAAGCCTGGCTTCAAGCGTTGTAATGAGTTCTGTCTGAATGCCGCGGTGTACGTAATGTCTTCGGTATGTACGAAGGTCATTGCCGGGGCAAGTGGCAACGGCACAGCCATAACACCAGGACGCAAAGCCAATTGCGTAACGTAACCATCGGTTGGCGCACGAACGACGGTTTGCTCTAGGTTAAACTCTGCTTTACGCAGCTCGGCAAGAAGTTGCGCGACTTGGGTATTTTCGCCTCCGATTTCAGAGTCCAGAGCGATTTGCGCTTGTTCTTGTTGCAAAATCGCAACGTCTAACATGGCTTCTGCCGCTTTATACGCTTGGCGTCGAGTATCCAAATCTTGTTCAGTAAACGCGCCACGATCAAAGCCCCTTTGATATCGGCTGAATTCCCTTTGTGCTTTATCTCTGTCCGCTTGCGCTTTCAATACAGCAGCTTCTGCCTCTCTTAGATCCGACTCTAAGCCCAACGCACCTTGGCTTGCTTCTTTGACTTTCGCTTCCAGGCGAGCAACTTCTGCTTCAAAAGGCACAGGATCGATTTTGAAAAGAATATCGCCCGTTTTGAGCGGTTGGTTGGCCTGGACTGGCACTTCCACCACGCGGCCACGCACGCCAGAGACGATAGGCGTAGTCGGGAACACTTGGTTACCCAATTGAGTAAATGGGTGGTTGTAGTTCATAAGCAGCACGAGTGTGCCCACTAACACTACGCCGCCAAGTACGGCGGTTGGAACGGTCCATTTGTTTAGAGGAATATTGAAAATTTTAAAAATGGCAATACAAAGAGCGGCGTAAGTCAGAATCAGCAATAAGTCCATTATTCGTCCTCTTTACTTTGTTCAGGCAAAGGCTTTTGCTGAATCTTTTGTTGTTTCAACATCGATACTTCGTTTTTGAGTTCGTTGACTTCATCGATGAGTTCTTCAAGGCGGTGATGAATGTCGTGTGTTTCTTGTTCTAGTTGTTTAAAACCCCAGCCGCGTTCCTTGCGCCATAATGTTGCCCAGATCCATAAAAATGGCCACAGCGCATGCAAAGTGAAAAGGCTGACCCAGCCAGCGTAGTGAATTGCGTCTTGGTGCGGGTGCTCTCTCTCTTTGGCGATTTCATATGGAATATCATGAATGACAATGATTCCGTAAAAGATCACTAAAGCAACGAAGATGAGTAACCCAAGTGCAAAATAGTCTAGAAACATCTTACCTACCTGTGCTTATTGCGAAATGGAAAATCTACGTAAATTAACAATTTAAGTATTTGTCTTAACTACAGATGAATCAAGCGGTTTTTATGTAGGAATTATGTTTATGCGATGTAAGTATCCACTGATGTTTATTGGCAGTTAAGGTGTTGCTGAATACTTATTTAAACAAACAGTGAAGTGATAGAGGAAGGATAAGTAAAAAGTATAACAAAGCCCCAGATGTCAACCGGGGCATGGTTTAAAGTTCGGTACAGACTTGGTTTCTGCCGTTGGCTTTGGCGCGATAAAGAGCTTTGTCTGCACGATAAAAAGTTCGCTGAGTATTCTCGCCTTCTCGATGCAAGGTAATCCCTATGGATACGGTCAGCCCCCGTTCACCAAGAATATCGTCCCAACCATATTGATAAATCCGTTCACGATAATTCTCGGCATGCATTTCTGCGCGTTCCAGTTGGGTATTCTCAAGGATCACGAGGAACTCTTCACCACCAAATCGTACGCACGATGCGCCTTTAAATCTGAAGTAGGACGCCAGTTCCTGTGACACACTTTTGATCGCTTTGTCGCCCACCAAGTGGCTTAGTTCGTCATTGATGGATTTGAAGTGATCGATATCGATGACCATCAATGCAAATGCAGTATCGTGCAGAAGTAGATCTTTTAGTTTAACTTCTAACCAGCGTCGGTTGTGTAAAGACGTAAGTGGATCGGTAAAGACGTCCTGCTGTAGCTGAGCAACAGTATTTTTATGCTGCTTGGTGGTTTCTTTTAGTTCTTTGTTTTCTAGCTCTGACAAAATGAGTTTGAGTTGTAACTCAAAGCGTGAAAGTCGGCGTAGTTGAGCAGACCCTAACTCACCGATCGGAATATGTTTTACAAGATCAGATTCGATTCTATGCGCTTTTTTTTCACAATTTAATGCTTCTTGATACACCCCTTGAGAGGCGTAAACTTGACTCATCGCGTTATAAAAATGCTGAGTAACGATAGGAGATAGCTGCTTTTGAATCCTTTTACTGATGGAGTCCAGCGTTAAGTTAGCTAAAGAAGTGTGCCCTACACCGTTTAGACAATACGCAGTCTCAATTTTGACCATCGTGGATAACCAGTATGTCGTGGCACTACCCGTTGTATACTGAACATTCGAAATAGCCAGCAACGCATTGGGGTAGTCTTCTTGCAGACGATGTAATTTGGCTCGGTAGAGGTGAATTTGCGCGGCGAGGTTTTTATCACTGACGAGAATGCTCAGTTCTTCACATTCACTCAGCAACTCTTTGGCGTCTGCGGTACGGTTTAAGCTGATATAACATGCAAGCATGTACAGCTTGTAACGAAGGCGTAGGGATCGACTGCCAATAGCGTGATCGATAGCATCTATTTTTTGATAATAACGTAATGCACGTTGGTGATCCCCATAGGCATCGCACAAATTACCCATTCCAATAATGGCCAATACGTACTCATCAATATAGCCGTACTCGACGGCGATATTGGTTGAAGCAACATACTCGGTTAATGCCGCATTGTAGTCACCTAATTCAACTAAACGCTCACTCAAGCTTGCTTTCACAGAAAGAATATCTTCCGCATCTTCTGGTAAAACAAGCAACTCAAGGGCTTGTTTCAATTCACTAATGCTGTCGTTGAGCTGTTTGATCTCTCTTCGATACTCGGCGCTAATGATATAGCAATGCGCTTTCTCACGGTTTGTTGACGCAATATGTAACCCTATGTGTTCCCATAGCGTAATCGCTTCTTCACCTGAAACGGAAGAAGGATCGATACCTGCGTCAGTCACCTTGCTAAGCAGTTGTTCCATTCTTCATTACCTCAATATAACTTTCTTCGAGCTGTTCTAACGTGAATGGGAAGGTCAGGATATCTTGCAAATACAGTATCGGTTTCGGGCCTTTGATTCCGCGTCGCTTCCATGGATAGATGTCTAACATCGCTTGGACAGTGCGGTAGACCTCTTCTGCTGCTTGACCTTTTTCTGCAATTAACATTGCTAGCCTGTTACTGGAAATTCTCGAGATGAGGTCGCTGGAGGTTGTCAATGCATGAACGAGCTCGGTACAAACATCGAGAACTTCGGGGTTTGAATGCTGAATCATAATGATGGCGTGGTTAGAGCGTTTGAGCTCCGTTTTAAACAAAACTAACTGTTCCCACCAGTAGGTCTCAGAAACGACATTAGAGAACTGTTTTTCAGGGTCGTATTCGTGTTGAGAGCGAATATGATTGATCAGCTTACGTGCTCGCTGCTCTAGTTGGCGTTTAGAGCCTCTTGCTTTATCCATGCTGATTCGATGAGTTTGTTCTTTGAGCATTTTGAGTGCGTGCTTACGGTATTTCTTGAACGCGTTAAACGCAGACTCAAAGTCACCTTGTTCTTCAGCGACTCGTGATTGTTGGAAGCAAATTTGGCTGAGTAGCTCACCGTGGTCGAAACTGAGTGCAGACTCTTCTGCTGCAAGTAGCAACTTGGCAGCGCTGTCTGTATTTTGGCGCAAAAGCTCAAGTCTTGCTCGGCTAATAAAAGAGTGTGCTTTCATCCAAACGAGGTCATGCTCAATGGCAAGCTGGTGGGCTTTTTGGGTGGCTTCTTCGGCCGCATCAAGGCGTTCTAGTCCAAGCAGTGCTAACCCTTTAAAGTCCCAGATCTCGGCTTGCCACGTACTGTCATCATGATCTTTTAATACTTCGGTTGCTCCATCCAGTACCGTAAGCATCTCGACAAACTTATTTAGTAAGTAATAGTCCCAAGCTAATAGGATGCACGCTTTGCCTTCTAACCAAGCAATACGAACATTGTTTGCCACTTTAACGGCTAACTCATGAGTTGAAGCGGCAAGTTGGTGTTCATTAGTGATGCGCCATACATTACCAAGCCCAATTAGAGATTCGATTTGAATTTCAACATCATCAACAAGAGCAGATTGTTCGAGCGCATTAATCCAATATTGTTGCGCGGAATAATACTTTGCTTGGCCCCAATATTGGAGTGCAAAAAGATGGAGAATTTCCGGGAGATTATCGTCGGTTTCAAGCTGTGTTTGTTTGCTGTAAGCGTCTTTGACGAGTTTTAAGCCTTGTCGGTAATCCATTAGGCACCAACAGCATTGCGCCATGATGAGTAAGGCTTTGATCTCTCCGTCCACAAATAAAATTTGTTCCGCGCGGATACGATATTGCTGCGCAATATTAAAGGTATGTTTAGGGGCCGATTTTATTTGGCCTTTAAGCTTAGTGAGATCATCTTCTAGCTGAATTTGGTTTTTATCCAACGTTCACATCCATGACTATCGAACTGGAAATCACACCTAATATTAAGTGGTTAGATGTATGTTTCTTTACCAAAGCGATGCGGATAACGTTTTGGTAAACGATCAGGGGCCGTAATGTATACCGTTACAACCCCTAATTACTACATCTAAATTACCAATAGAATAGCTACGATAGGAGCTGTTTGATTGTCAAAGGTGCATCAGAGACTTCTAACCTTTGTGCAGCGGTAAGACCTTGTTTATCCTGATAGCACAAATTATGCCAAGCTCTGAATATATCTAAAAGAGGTAAAATACCAGCAGGTCGTAATTTGCGACGTGGCTCGTTAATGAAGCTTTCGAAAAGGATCTGAAAGCGGTTTTGATAAAACTTCACATGACGAGTTGTCGCAACGTTAAACCATTTTTCAGGCTCATTTTGATCGCCAGCGAGGTAGCAAATGCCTTTGTGGTTTTCGTTTTGACTAGAGATTGCCCAACGATCGCGCCACCAACTCATATAGGCGATATCGACTTTGCCAAAGGGAGTACTCATGTCCCAACTAGCGTCCTCTTCTACGTACATCAAGTCGACACTTTTCTCTTTAATGCGAGGTAAACAAACGCTCAGTGCAGCCGAACGTAGTAGGGGATCTTGAGGCATGTATAGAGATACACGTTTGTTTGGGCAGCACATATCAAGTACGTGCAAATAGTGTGCATATGAGGTGTATGGTGGACGGACTAATGCCCCTTTTGAAGGGTAATGAAATACAGATAGATTACCAAGAGGGTCTTCTACGTTACCGCGAGCCAAAATTGTTTGGTATTTTTGGTCAATTCGCTCTCTGAGGTGATGAGAAGGTTCCGCAAGCGGCTCACTTGCTTCCGCTACGTACTCCTGGGAAACAAAACGAGACACCTCATCGTAAGGATTATGATCGAGCGTTGCGATTGGCTCTTCATCAGCGGAATAATTGACGTGCTGGCAAAGAATATAGCCAGAATGCGCTTCGCCAGAAACAATCCAATACACACCATTATTGCTGTTCGGTTGCAATGCAATATAGTTTGAGGCCAATTCATAATGCGTTGCGTGGTTTACCCAGCGCGCATCAATGGTTGCCAGCTTACGGCGGCAGCGGCTAGCTATATGGTCAACATGGTCGTAAAAGGTTTTTGGGTTAATACTAAGCTTACGGCAGATTTCTCGTACGGAATATCCCGTAAACAACAAGCCCATCAAGTTCTCTTGAAATTGAAGCTTCTTGTTGGCACCAGACCACTTGTCGACAAAGGTACTTTGACACACTTTACAGCGGTAACGTTGGCGATCGCCACTGTAACCGAAAGCGTGATAGAGGTGTTTGTGAGTGTGGACAGAAAGTCCAAAGTTGTCGCAATCATCATTACGGCAAGCAGGCAACCCGTCACTGTGGACGTGCCGCAGGCGATGAAGTTCGTTCACGACATCGCGATTATTAAGTAAGGGGGGGAAAGCTCCACATTCACGGCATACCATCGCCGGACGCTTAGGGTTCGCATGTTGCAGAACGTAACGCTTTGCATCACTCAATCCAAAGTTGTCACACGCCAATGTTTTACAAAAGTTGAGTTGTAACCCATCTGCGTCTTTTGGCAGTTCGCCGTTAGACACAATCGCCCCCTCGGGATAATTCGGGCAGCCAGCATAACTCTGGCTGCAAATTATTACTTACTATTTGTTCTTAGATGTTGATTGCAGTTTCTAGTGCAACTTTCATCATGTCGTTGAACGACTTCTGACGCTCTTCTGAGCCTAGTTTTTCACCACGGATGATGTGGTCAGAAACTGTCAGGATAGTCAGTGCTTTCGCGCCTAGGTCAGCTGCTACGCCGTAGATACCAGCCGCTTCCATGTCTACACCTAGGATGCCTAGTTTTTCCATCTTCTCGAAGATGTCTGCTTCTGGTGTGTAGAACAGGTCTGCAGAGAATACGTTACCTACTTTTACAGGCACTTCCTGAGCGCGTGCTTGGTTAACTGCTTCTTCTAGAAGACCGTAATCAGCGATTGCTGCGAAATCGTGGTTGTTAAAACGGATACGGTTAACTTTAGAGTCTGTAGAAGCACCCATACCGATAACAACGTCCATTAGTTTCACGTCGTCACGTACTGCACCACAGCTACCCACACGGATAAGGTTTTTCACGCCGTATTCAGCGATTAGCTCGTGTACGTAGATACAGCAAGACGGGATACCCATGCCGTGGCCCATTACAGAAACTTTTTTGCCTTTGTAAGTGCCAGTAAAGCCGAACATGTTGCGAACGTCACAAACTTGTTTCACATCTTCTAGGAACGTTTCAGCGATGTATTTAGCGCGCAACGGGTCGCCTGGCATCAGAACTGTTTCAGCGAAATCACCTGGTTGTGCGTTAATGTGTGGGGTTGCCATAAGTGCTCTCCAAAGTTTTGTTTTGATAAAACGCCTCTATTATAGAACGCTATTACCAATTCTGTTGAACTTGTTCGTTTTCGTTGAGGCAATAATATCGGGACGTACAGTAGCCCCTTGAGAGCTTAGTCACAAAAACCACGCATTTAGAAACTGCAACTCCTATTGATAACTAAATCTGTTGAAACCAAAAGAGCAATCGATTTGCTTTTGAGCAGTTTGTCGATTGCGCGCACAAATTCTTTGTTTTTGGGCCAAACTTTTTTCTGAAAGCTGGTTGATCGAAATACTTTCGAGTGAAGTAAAACGATTAAATTGTACAACTTATTTTCTTGTACAATCTGGAAAGGCTTGCTATAAGTTATACAACAAAACTTTTTGTATAGGGATGCGTCATCATGGAATCTTCGATCAAAGTAGGTATCAGTTCGTGTGTTTTGGGTGAACGAGTGCGTTTTGACTCTGGTCATAAGGTGAGCAACTTTGTGACTAAAGAGCTTAGCCCGTATTTTGACTTTATTTCGGTATGCCCTGAAGTCGGCGTAGGTATGCCAGTACCCCGTCCAACCATTCGTCTTGTTTCTAATGAAGAGCGTGTTGCATTGGTTGAAACCAAAAATCCAGAAAATGATCATACCGACAATATGCTCACTTACTCGGCCAATAAAGTAGATGAACTTCAAAGCGAGCAGCTTTGTGGTTACATCGTTTGTGCTAAGTCACCAACTTGTGGCATGGAGCGAGTCAAGGTTTACAGCAAGAACAGTGCTGCGAAAGAAGGTGTTGGCTTGTATACACAAACATTGATGCAAAAAATGCCTTGGTTGCCTGTTGAAGAGGATGGCAGACTTAACGACCCTGTATTGAAAGAAAATTTTATCACTCGAGTATTTTGTCTAAATGACTTTTACGACTCGATGGATGGTGAGCCTACTCGTGGCAAAATCATCGACTTTCATTCGCGCTACAAACTGACGTTAATGGCACACCACCCAGAGTCATACCGCTCCCTTGGCCGCTTAGTCGCTGATGTCGCTAATTATGAAATTGAAGACTTTTACCAAGAGTATCGTTTAGGACTTATGAAGGCGTTAACGAATCGGGCTAGCCGCAAAAATAACACAAATGTGTTGATGCATTTACAAGGATACTTCAAACGCTCACTAACTAAAGAAGAAAAAGAAGAGTTAGCGACAGTGATTCACGACTACCGTATCGGAATGCTGCCTCTGTTAGCACCACTTACATTGATTAAGCATTACTTAAATACTTACCCAGACGAGTATTTAGCAAAACAGAAGTTTTTAGAACCGTATCCGCAGGAGATGAGATTACGCTATGGTTTGTAGTTCAGAAGAAAAACTATACGCGATCCGAGATGTCGCAGAAATCACGGGTGTAAAACCAGTTACGCTGAGAGCTTGGCAACGAAGATACAACTTGATCCAGCCTCAGCGAACAGAAAAAGGACACAGACTCTATCGCCAGCAAGATCTCGATACGATTCGCGAAGTCCAGAGTTGGCTCGCGAAGGGGATTTCGATTGGTAAAGTGAAGGGGCTGCTAGGAAAAAGCGCCGATGTCGAAGTCAAAAACGAGGTTCGCACACTCGAAGAAGTTGAAAACATGCTGCTTGCGCTGTCTACCCTGAATCGAGGAAAAGCAGAGAGTTTACTTGCCTCTGTTCTTAAAGAGTATCCACTAAAACTCGTTATTGATCAGTTTATTAGCCCAGTATTTGATGCGCTAGACATGGTGAAAGGATCGCTGCGATCTTTACAGGTCGGGTTATTTCAGACTTGTTTGATCACTCGACTTGCCCTCGTTATCGATTCTGAAAACAAAGCCGCTTCCAAAGGAAAGTGTCTGCTCATTAGCTTTGAACAAAACAGAGAGTCTGAGAGTTGGATTCAAGCAGCGAAGCTTTGCGAACAAGGGTATCACACGACTTTAATCGATAAGGTTGATGATGTTTCTGGTCTACTAGATCACGAGGTCGTTGAAAATGGTTCGTTTATCTACCTTTTCTCCAACAAAGCGCTAGCTGCTAAACAAGTAGCGTCCATCAAAATGCTTCACGCACAACTAGGTGATCGGATGGGGTGCTCTGAAGTGATAGAGAAATTACACCTAACTTAGTAGACAAAAGATAGGAGCTACCATGATTTTAGTATGGTTTCGACGTGACTTACGTACGTTAGACCACACGGCACTCAAAGCGGCATTGGATTCAGGTCAGCCTGTCGTCGCTTGCTTTATCGCGACGCCAGAGCAGTGGCGGGAGCATCACATGGCGCCGATGCAGGCAGACCTCATTGCTCGTCGCTTAGCTTGTCTTAACGAGGAGCTTGAAAGCCTTAATATTCCCTTTTTGTACAAAGAGGTACCGTCGTTTTCCGATTGTACAGATGTGATTAGTGGGTGGGCGGAAACACTTGAAGCTACGTCTGTCATGGCAAACATTCACTATGAGGTGAACGAACGAGAGCTCGATACACAAGTAAGTGAAGCGTTAGCTTCTCACGATATCGAATTTGAACTGTTTCATGACAAATGTGTGCACGCGCCAACGACGGTTCTTAATAAGCAAGGCGAATATTTTAAGGTGTTTACGCCATTCAAGCGTGCTTGGTTAACGCAGTTCCATATGCCGACGGTAGTAAAACCTCACGAGCAAGCGCCACTCAATAAAAAGGTACTCGAACAATTGGAGTCGGCTCGATTTAATTCAAGCTTCACATTTAGCTATCCTCGAGAATCCAGTGAAGACTGGCTGGCTTCGACTAATGATATTTTGAAGCAGCTTAGGGAATTTGCACGGGAGCGCAGTGACGCGTATCAAAGCGAGCGAGACTTTCCAGCTATTGATGGCACTAGCCAACTGTCTCCATACCTTGCGATTGGCGCGCTATCACCAAGGCAGTGTATTGCTCGTTTGTATGCTGAAAATCAACAAAATGACCTTACAGAAGGGAAAGCAACTTGGTTAAGTGAGATCATTTGGCGTGAGTTTTATCAGCACCTATTGGTTTTCGAACCAAAACTCGTCAAAGGCAAAGGATTTATCGATTGGGAGGATAAAATCCAGTGGTCCTATGATGAGAAAGCCTTTGAGCGATGGAAGACAGGAACAACAGGATACCCAGTCGTTGATGCAGCAATGCGTCAGCTCAATCAAACAGGTTGGATGCACAATCGATTACGTATGATTGTCGCGAGCTTTCTTACCAAGGACTTACATATTGATTGGCGATGGGGAGAAGCGTACTTCATGAGTAAGCTGGTGGACGGCGATTTTGCAGCGAACAATGGTGGCTGGCAATGGTCTGCTTCTACGGGCTGTGACGGGCAGCCATACTTTCGTATTTTCAACCCGATAAGCCAAGGCGAAAAGTTCGATGCTAATGGTGAATTTGTGCGCCACTGGGTACCAGAAATCAAAAGTGTACCGAACAAATACATCCATAAACCTTGGACTTGGGAGGGCTTTTCTTTACTGGAATATCACAAGCCGATGGTTGATCACAAGACAGAAAGAGAGATAACCTTACAGCTCTTTAAAAGTGCCAAGGAATAGAGTGAAATGCTTAGCAAAAAGCGATCAATGAGTTTCGCAAAACGTACCCTGCTATCTGTGTCGTTATCTTTAGTGAGTGGTCTATCATTCGCTAAGATGTACGAATTACCAGAGGATGGAAGCCGTTTAATTGGTCGCCTTGAAAACCACGTCGTGCAAGAAGGCGAAACCATGGCAAATATCGCTAAGCTCTACGATGTGGGTATGCTAGGTTTAATGGCCGCAAACAAAGGCGTGGATCCCTTCTTACCAGAAGAGGGGCATGTTCTTACTATTCCGACACAGCTAATCCTCCCAGACGTACCTTATAAAGGTATCGTTATTAATCTAGCCGAGCTGCGCTTATATTACTTTCCGAAAGGAGAGAATATTGTCCATGTATTTCCTGTCGGAATTGGCCGAATAGGGCGCGATACCCCAGTAATGACAACGCGTATCAGCCAAAAACGACCGAACCCTACATGGACTCCTCCAGCCTCTATTCGTGCCGAGTACAAAGCAAAGGGCATTGACCTACCAGCCGTTGTTCCTGCGGGGCCTGATAATCCACTTGGTATGTTTGCATTGCGTTTAGCTTACGGGAATGGCGAATACCTAATTCATGGTACCAACAAGGACTTTGGGATTGGTATGCGAGTCAGCGCGGGTTGTATTCGTATGGACCCAAGTGACATTGAGTGGTTATTTGACAAGGTTCGTAACGGCGAAGACGTTAACATCATTAACCAGCCTATCAAAATGACACTTGAGCCTGACAGAAGTGTGTTCTTAGAAGCACATGAGCCTTTGACTCGTAGTAATGGCGAGAAAGATGAACTCAAAGTGCCGAAAGAGTTAAAGTGGTGGCTGGATGAATTCGGTATGAAAAACGTGAAGGCTAAAGCAGCAATCGCTGCACAGAATGGGGTTCCTGTCGAAATAACCGCGCCTTAACGGGCGTTAAGACGCGGTATCAAATCTTACTTAGTGTAAGACTGAGCGATGTTATCGATACGCTCGTTAGCACGCTCAGCTTCTTCTTGAGCAGCCATTGCTGCTGCGCCTGATTTTTGAACGTCAGATTGAAGAGCTTGTACGTCTTGGCTTAGTTGGCTAACTTGGTTGCTTAGTTCGTCTAATTTTGCTGCATTTGCTGTAGCTGCGTCATCAGAAGAAGCACAACCGGCTAGTAGAAGTACTGAAGTTGCTGCAGCTGCGATCAACGTTTTGTTCATATAAGAACTCCTTGCTTATAGTGAAAGTCTCGCCACTAACTATTATTTTATACAGTAGCGAGGTTAAATGTGGTTACATTTTATCAGTACATGATGTAGCAAAAGTCAAAAAAACCCAAGAATTTCATGGAGTACCTGACGTCAACTTTTACCTGAACTTAACAAAGTTTAACTACCTATCCTTTATTTCGTTCTCACAACAGTTTTCATAGCAGGTGTATTTGCCACGTTCCTGATATCAATAATTTAGACGATATTGACACAAATGAAAGTTTATTGGCCCAAATAACTGCTATTTACGTCGTTTTGTTGAAGAATAGAAGACATATCTGAAAGGCCTTTCATTAAACTTCACGTTCAGATGCACATCAAAAAGGCTAGGGTTTACTCTGAACTGAGCCACAAATGATGTTTTACCGTCACCACAGGGAATTAGTTTGTGTGATCTCTATCTATACTCCTATGATTTGCGGTATTATACCGAGCTTTATTTTTTTGCTGCGTTAGAGCGGAAACGACACTACAGAGCGCTCAGACGCTGACTGATTTATTGGAGAATACTTTGCAATTTAAAGATCTAGGCCTAGACAACCGATTGTTGAAGAACCTAAAACACTACGATTTTAAAAAAGCGACTGACATTCAGCAGCAGGCGATTCCTGTTGCGATTGCAGGCAAGGATCTATTGGCATCTTCGAAAACGGGTTCGGGCAAGACTTTGGCGTTTGTATTGCCAATGCTTCATAAGTCTTTAAAGACAAAATCGTTTTCTGCGAAAGACCCTCGCGCGGTTATCCTTGCTCCTACTCGTGAGTTAGCGAAACAAGTATATGGTGAGCTTCGTTCTATGCTAGCTGGCCTATCTTATGAAGCAGCACTGATTTTGGGTGGTGAGAACTTTAACGATCAGGTAAAAGCTCTGCGTCGTTACCCGAAATTTATCGTGGCGACACCAGGACGTTTGGCTGATCACTTAGATCATCGTTCGCTTTATCTGGATGGTTTGGAAACGCTGATTCTTGACGAAGCAGACCGTATGTTGGATTTGGGCTTTGCACCAGAGCTTCGTCGCATTCATAAAGCAGCCAAGCATCGTCGTCGTCAAACGTTGATGTTCTCTGCGACATTAGATCATGCAGACGTCAATGAAATCGCGGCTGAAATGCTCAATACGCCAAAGCGTATTGCTATCGGCGTTTCTAACGAAGAACATAAAGATATTACGCAAAAATTTTACTTGTGTGATCACCTGGATCATAAAGAGGCAATTTTAGATCGTGTTCTTTCTGAGGCTGAATACCGTCAAGTTATTATCTTTACGGCAACGCGTGATGATACTGAGCGACTAACAGAAAAGCTGAACGAAAAGAAACTGAAGGCTGTAGCACTAAGTGGTAACTTGAACCAGACTCAACGTAACACCATTATGAGTCAGTTTGAGCGCGCAGTGTTTAAGATCCTTGTAACGACTGATGTTGCTTCCCGCGGTTTGGATATTGCAACTGTGACACACGTCATCAACTTCGATATGCCAAAGCATACCGAAGAATACGTACACCGAGTTGGTCGTACTGGTCGTGCTGGAAACAAAGGGGATGCAATCTCTCTTGTTGGTCCAAAAGACTGGGATAGCTTTAAACGTGTAGAAGCATACCTACAACAAGATCTTGAGTTTTCAGTGTTCGAAGATTTGAAAGGTAAGTTTAAAGGCCTTAAGCCACCTAAACCAGATTTTCGCAATAAGAAAGCGACCGCAAAGAAAGCTCGCCCTCAAGCGAAAAAGTCGGCGAAAAAACCAGCTAAGCGTGACAAGAGCTTCTACAAAAACGTATCTGTGGGTGATGATGTCTTCATCCCTAAGAAAAAACCAGCGGCACCGAGCTCTGAAGAGTAAAAGCTGCTGTAGTTTCCCATTGATTTTAGTTCTTAAAAATCCGAGTGTTCGCACTCGGATTTTTTATGTCTGTCGCTAGGTGAAATAGCGCCTTTCCATACTCACTCGTTTGTCAGCTTTTATATTTGTCTGGTTGTATATAAACAGCATAGAACGCTAATTTAGGAAGTTATTAAGTTTTATTACCTCGGTCAAAGCAAACGTTTTTCCTCACACACTAGATAAAAATCTCACATGATTGTGAAAATGATAATTGATCTCATTTTTATTTAAGGGCAGAATACGCGCCATTGTATTAATCCTATAAATGAATTCGCTCTCTATATGAAATTTACTCATGTTTTTTTAGGGCTCATAATTACCTCTAGTTCTGGCTTTGCTGCTGATGATTTCAACTGGCTTCGAGATGATGCTCGTAAAGATGAGCGAGTTCTTACCTACCTAACAGAACAAAACCACAAAACTGAACAGCACCAAAAAAGTTATCAGACGTTGACAAAAAACCTACTCACGCAGTGGGATACCATGGTGGCAGACAAAGGTGATAAGCCATGGTCGATCATGAGTGGAAGAGAGTGGACGCTAACGCGTCGCGATGGTCGTTACTTACTATTATCCCGTGCGAGTCAACATGCACCAGAAAACGTGGTGTTCGATTTCGATGAACGACAATCTGCGCATCAGTACTACCAACTTGGTCAATGGCAAGTGAATGGTGACACGCTCCTTTTCACGGAAGATATCGACGGTAGCGAACAATATCGTGCTGTGGTTGTTGATTTACTCTCCGGCCAATCTACGGAACTGGCGACGCACGTCGATAGTGGCGTATTGTTGTCACCTAACGGGAAAGTGGCATTCCTTGTTGCAAAAGAAAAGCGCACTCAGCGACCTCATCAGATCTTACGTATCTCCACTGAATCTTTGGCAAAAACAGTCCTATGGAATGAACCCAAGTCAGATTGGTTACTTTCTTTCTATCGTGCGGCAGATAGCCGTTATGCTGTGCTGCAAAGCAACAACGAGTCAACAACAGAGCAGAAGCTTGTCGATCTAGAAACGGGCACTGTCTCAGATTCATTGCGAAAGCCTGAAGTGGGTGTGGAATATTACGCGGATGTGGCGAAAGGTTACATTTATCTTAAAAGCAACCTGGAAGGAAAGTTCGCCCTTTACCAAGCCGAACTCGCACCGCTTGGCGCAACATGGCAACGCTTCACCAATCCTCGTGAGCCGCTTGAACAGTTCTACCTTTATGATGCAGGAGTTGTGGCACTTAGCAAGCCAAACAATGTGTCGACTTTGACGGTGTATTCTTACCAAGGTCAGGAAAAAGTGATACTGCCATTGGAACACGATGGTAATGTCGCTTGGCTAAGCACGTTGGGCGATTTTGAATCAAACAAAATTCGTATCCGAAGCATGTCGATGACTACGCCTCCTCAGTGGGAAGAGTTCGATGTAAAAACGCTGAATAAATCCTTGTACTCTCAAGATGCTTACCAAGACTTTGATAGTCAGCGTTATGTAACCCAACGTATTTTTATTAAGCACGACGGCGTTTCTGTCCCGGTCTCTTTGGCGTATCGCAAAGACAAATTGCACCCACAATCTCCTGTGTTGATTTACGGTTACGGCGCGTATGGTTTTACGATGAAACCGTACTTTATGCCTCAGGTTATCAGTTTACTCGACCAAGGTGTGATTTACGCTATCGCCCATGTCCGTGGCGGTGGGTACTTTGGCGATGAATGGCACGAGCAAGGCCGTGGTGTGCGAAAAGCCAATTCTATTGGTGATTTTGTCGCGGCCGCGAAGGCGCTGCAAACATTCGAACGTGGCAATAGAGAGGTTTTCGCCATCGGTTCTAGTGCTGGTGGTACGTTGGTGGCCGGAGCGGTTAATCAAGATCCTAAATTGTTTTCAGGTGTCGTACTTAAAGTGCCTTTTGTTGATGTGGTTGCAAGTATGTCGGATACCTCACTTCCGCTTACCACACAGCAGTATGGCGAATGGGGTAACCCAACCAAACCTGAACAATTGGCGTTAATGAAGGCGTACGATCCGATTCTCAATATCCATAAAAACGCTTACCCACCCATGTTGGTTCAAGTCGGTTTAATCGATCAGCGCGTGCCATATTGGGAAGGCGCAAAGTATCTCGCTAAAGTTTCAGCGTTAAGTGAGCGCAACGGGCCGTACTTGTTGCAAACTAATTTTAATTCGGGCCACCAAATGGACCCGCGACAAGCGCAAGAACAACAAGCAAAAGAATACGCATTTCTACTATCACTCATTAAAACATCTAAAGCGGAGCAGTAAATGAAGCTTACCCCAGTGTCAGCGGCAGTACTTTTGGTACTTGCTGCCAGTCAAGTGCACGCCGAATCTAAGGTTTTCTCAATGGAAGAGGTGGTGGTAACCGCCAATAAAATCGATCAGCCATTGTCAAAAGTGGCAGGTAGTGTCGCGGTTATCACAAACGAGCAAATCGAAGAAAGAGGCGAGACCGAGCTATATGACGTGCTGCGTAACGAACCTGGTGTAAGCGTGACGGGCGGTGCAGGACGTCCGCAAAACATTACCATCCGTGGTATGACGGGTAACCGCATTATGATCGTTCGTGATGGCATTCGTTCTGCGGATGGCTTCGGTGCGAATGACATTAATGATGCAGTTGGGCGAGATACTTTTGATTTATCCAATTTTGAATCGCTGCAAATCATTAAAGGGGCAAGTTCTTCGGTGCATGGCTCTGGCGCGATCGGCGGTGTGGTGATTTTAGAATCCAGTCAGCCGGGTGATTTCTTAAAAGACAAAGACTTCTACACCGATGTTTCCGGTACTTACACCGACATCAGCAACAAGTACAAAGGCACGAGTAATCTAGCTTTCCGTTCCGGTGATACAGAGAGTTTGTTTAACGTTTCATACTGGCAAGGACAAGAGACACGTAACTTTGATGAAGATTTGTATAACCGCGACCTCGATGGTTACAGCGGTGCTTATACGATCAACCACTTTTTCAATGAAGAGGTGATGTTGAAAGCCAAAGCGGAACTCTACACCCAGAACCAAGAGCGTTTGGAGGGTTCACCGTCCATTCAACCTGATGGAATTTGGCATATTGAAGACTTTGCTGAAGATGAAACCTCCGAAGAGTACAGCGCTTACATTGGCGCAGAGGTGACACCGATTAATCCAACTTGGTTCGAAGAGTTGGATACCAAAGTTTACTGGCGTCACACCGAAGTCGTGGAAGACACCAACCGTTTAATGCGCCAAGTGGATCACAATGGTTTGATCACCAAACGTCGCGAGCTGGAACACAAAACCTTCATTGACGAGACAATAGGCTTCCGTGGTGACTTCACCAATACGATTTATGCAGCAAGTGCAGAGCACCAATTGGCTTACGGTGTCGAGCTTGCTACTGACTACTACGAACGCACAGATAGCGATTCCAAGATTGATTGGAACGGAGTAACACCTTCGACCAAACAACCTTTCGCTCCTGCTCGTGCTTATAACATTGGCTTGTATGTCCGAGACATGGTGGAACTGGATAAATGGACCATCACAGGTGGCCTACGCTTTGATGCGCACCGTCTCACGCCAGACGGTGCGGGTGAAGTGGGCGGCTTCCCATTAAAAGACATGGATAGCTCAGAGGTATCTCCAAGTCTTTCGGTTTCTCGTGAAATGTTTGCCAACAACATCGCTTATGTATCTTATAACCATGGTTACCGTGCTCCGGAATACGATAAAGCGTATGGCTTCGTAAGCCACGACTTTGTGCCGCTCACGCCGTTTGTCATTGCACCAAACATGGATCTAGAAGCTGAAACTTCCGACTCATTTGAAATCGGTAACAAGTTCGATAACGGTCGTGCGTATGTCTATGCGTCTTTGTTCTACAACAAGTTTGAAAACTTCATCGACGTTGTGACCACGGGCTTTGACTCAAGCAATGGTAATTACATTAAACAATACCAAAACCTCGATGGTGTCGAGACGTATGGTGCAGAGCTTTCTGCAGGTTACGCGATCACTAAGCGATGGAACATCAGCACCAAGTTTGGCTACGTAGATGGCAAAGACGCGGAAGGTGAATACGTTCGAAGCATTACGCCATTCGAAGGTAACGCTCAACTGAAATACGCCGACCAAGACTTCAATGCTTACGTGGCTTGGAACTGGGCCGCGGCAATGGATCGCGTTCCTAAATGCCAGACCACGCTTGGTCTAGCGACAGATTGCGCGCAGACAAGTGCGTGGAATACGTTTGATATCGGCGCAACTTACCACGTTTCCAAAGACCTTCGTGTTAGCGCAAACATCATCAACCTATTCGACAAAGAATACATCCGATACCAAGACGTAGCGGGTATCGTTGAGGAAAGTAAGCGTTACTCAACTGAGCCAGGGCGCTACTTCACGCTGACTGCAAAATACGAATTCTAGGACGAAATCATGAAGCTAAAACCATTGGCGTTTTCACTGCTTATTGCATGTACCCCTGCGGCGCTAGCTGCAGAGTGGGATTATCCCTCAACGGATTCTGTGGTGACCAATGAAGCGCAAGCGAAAACTTATCTAGACAGCCACTACTCAGAAGCGGGCGAGTTTAAGTTCCGTTACAAAACCCAGTCTCAGCTTGGCAAGCATTACAATTTTGATGTTTGGGTTAACGGTGAATATCAAGCACAGCGTGCCCTCGTAGTAACAACCGATAAAAATCATCACGTTGTGCGAGTGTTTAAGAGCCTTGACGATACGATCATTCGCAACGGTAAACCAACGGTTGCAATGGAATTGGAATCGCCTCGCCAACTGCAAGCACAAGAGCCACCGGCTTTGAGCTCTGGAAGTCTGGTTGATGTTGAGGTTTCTTTATTCAACCCAGATCTTCGCACCATGCAACAGCAAGCAGCACCAGAATCGACGTGGTCAGCACTGTCCGATTACCCTCAGCCGATCGAGTACGTCACCAAGTCGATTGAGGTTTTAAAGTCGGGAGGTAAGTTCTATCTCTCTAACCCAAGATTAAAGCAAGTGGATGCGACGGGTTTATTTGCAGCCCCAGCACCTGGTGAAGTGCCTGTACTCGATACGTTGGACTTTCTCAGCGCAGAAGGGGTTCAAGCATTTGACAGTGTTGATGAGATGCAAAGCACCGAGTTTGGTGACAATGCGTTCCCACAGTTGATGGCTTTTTATCATCTTGATAGCTCGATCCAATATCTGACAAGCCTGACTTACGACTTGTTTGATGAACCGCTTCGTTTTGACGCTCGCGGTTTATCAAAAGATAACTCTACTTACTATTACGGTCCGAAAGCACTCATGCTGGGTGTCGGTGGTGTTTCTCCGGATGCAGTCGATGCTGATGTCGTGATACACGAGCTTGGGCATGGCATTCATTACCAAATCGTACCGGATTGGGCGTACGGTCACACTGGTGCTATCGCAGAGGGTTTTGCTGATTACTGGGCGGGCAGCGCGAGCTACCGCATTCAATATTTGGATGCTTCGCGTCGTGGTCAAGAATTCGAGTTAGATACGGTGTTCAACTGGGACGGTGTGTTCGGAACACGCAAAACAACTCGTAGCTTATGGAACCAAAGAGCACGTTACTTCGAGAGCTCAGAGTACCCAGCGCACGTCAGTGTGGGCGGTGAACTAGGTGACGAGCTATGGTCAACGCCGCTGTTTCAAGCGCTTAAAGCATCGGTTGAACGATACGGTGATGATACCGATAGGGTGTTCCGCGAGTTTGACGCCATTGTTCTTGAAGGCATGTACGGCATTGGTCGTGGCGTGAAAATGCATGATCTGGCGGAGTCGACCGTGTTTGCCGCAAACATCTTGTTCCCAAATAAAGACTACGCTCAATTCCTGACGGACAGCTTCAACAGACACAACTTACTTAAAGCGCCTCTTCGTGTTCGCTATGACGCTCGATACATCGCACAAGGTCAAGACGTTGGTTTGAGCCTGAGCCAAACTGGCCGTGAAGCGAGCATCAAAGGGCAATGGCAGCTAAACAACGCATCTGTTTTCGACTTTGATGAAACGCTTTCTGACTCGACCTCAATGAAGGTGGCGTTACCAAGCGGTCTAACATGTGGCACGCAATTCGATTCCTCTATTTCATTGGATTATCAATTTGCTGAAGGCCTAAAGACTCACCAGTGGAGTGAAAAGGTGATGCTGGTTAATGGTACGCCAGAGCTCGATATCCAGCCTCAACCAGTGAACTCCGCTTTGCCGGAACAGGGCGACAGACTGTTCGCTCAGACGCTATCGGACAAGTCACGCACGATTGATGATTCGTTTGCGGTTTACCTGAACATCGAACATGACTCACTGCAAGATCTGCAAGTGACGCTAGTGTCTCCACAAGGCAAATCGGTCGTGCTACTTAGCCATCAATCAAGCAATACCAAAGGATTTAAAGGTTACTTCACCGCTCAGTATGCCGAGGAGTTACAAGCACTTGTCGGTCAACCGAGTTGGGGTACTTGGCGTCTCGAAGTGTCTGACCGAGTGTCAGGGAATTCTGGGGTGTTGAAAGAGTGGGGTGTGAGTCACTTTGCTCAGTATCAGTGTAGTGCTGATACCACTAAAGAAAGCAGTGGCGGTGATTCAGGTGGCAGTGGTTCGCCTTGGACCTTGTTAGGACTTGTCCTGCTTTCAATGGTGAGAGTGATTCGCTCTCGTTAATTAAAATCAAAAGAAGATAAAATCTATGAAGTTTCAATATTCTTTCGTTGCTATGTCACTAGCCCTTGCTGGCTGTGGCGGAGGTTCTGGTGGTGACACGTCGGCACCGACCTATGATGTAGCTGGCACCATCGTTTCTGCAGGTACACTTCTTGATACGCCAGTATGTATCGATTTAAACCAAAACTACGTTTGTGATTCCACTGAACCGAGTGCTAAAACGGATAATGCCGGTAAATTTAGCCTGACTTCAAGCGACAAAAACGTACTAACCAGCACCATTCTTGCTCAAGTTGATCAAGGTTCAAACCAAACGTTGCGTCTTGCGGCTCCGGGTCAAAATTTAGCAACGGGTAACACGGTCAATGGTGTAACAACGTTGCTCGCGGGTCTTGTAATTGACGGTAAAACCGTTGCTCAAGCTGAAGAGATTGTGAAAGCGCAACTCGCCGATGCCGGCGTTTCTCTTTCTGGTACGGTGATGTCTAACGCAGAAGCTAGCGAGCTAGACAAGCTAGAGCAAAACACGGTTGTGCTATTAGCTGCGATGCAACCAAAGCAAATGATCAAAGGCGTAGCGCTGCTTGCTCAAAATCTTAGCTTCCAAGGTAAATCGTTGGCCTCTGATCTTCTGTCTGAAGCGGAAGTAAGTGCATTTGCTGAAGAAATTGTAGCGGTTGCTGAACAAACGGTTGGTAGTAACGATACGGGCGCCGTTCTTTATTTTGCTGAAGGAGCAGCAGACGTTGCTGAGGTTCAAGCGTCTTACCCTGGTCAAGATGCAGAATACGGCTTCGACAAAGAGGACAAGCAAACGTCGACAGGCGCTGGCTTTAAGTTCGTTAAGCTAGATTCACAAGGTGCAGCTTTAGCTGCAGATGCGACTGAGTGGGCTTGTACTATGGACGAACGTACTGGTCTTGTTTGGGAAAACAAGAGTGCGGATGCGAGCTCGGTTCAATTTAAAGATCGCCTATTTGCGTTTGAGTCTGAAACATTTAAGCCGTATTACGAAGATCTTGAAGTCGTTGGTTGTGTGGATGCTGCTGATGGCATCTGTTCAACAAGCCAATATGTTGAACATATAAACAAGCAGTCACTATGTGGCATTAGTGACTGGCGCCTACCAACATACCAAGAGTTCTACGATGTTCTCGACTTAGGTGAGACAGAGAAAGACGCCGACGGCAATGTCTATGGTATGACGACAGCTTACTTCCCTCAACAGGGTAAAGGCAGCCCAGATGCTAATTCAGGTGCTATTTGGCTAAGTGATTTCACATTTAATAATTACTCTCCTGCTAACTACGAAGGTGCACTTCAATTTGCAGTGATTGCAGCGAAGGGCGCTGACCGTGGCCACGTAAGCTTTGTTGAAATTTATTCTGACAAAGTAGAGCGTGACACAGGCACGTCATTCCAATTCCCAATCCGTCTAGTAGCAGTAAAGGGCCAATAAGATGAATAAATTAATAACTGTACTATCTCTTGCTTTGGCTTCTCAAACTGTAATGGCTGCACAAGAGTGTTCTACTGACTTTGCTAAAACGGCACCTAACACGCGTTATACATATTCTGAGAGCGGTACCGTAACTGACCTGAAAACAGGTCTAACATGGATGCGTTGCCCTGTTGGTTCAACGTGGAATACGGCAAACGAAGCTTGTGATGGCGCTGCGACTAAGATGTCATGGCAGTTAGCGCTATCAACCGCTGAGCAAATCCGCAATGAATCAGGTAATCATGCTTTATATGACTTCGCTGGCAAAAAGAATTGGCGCATACCAAACATTAAGGAGTTAGTCGCGTTGACAGAACGTGCTTGCCATAGCCCTGCGATGAACGGCACTGCATTCGCAAGTGGCTACACGCTAGAGGTGGGTGACTATGCTGGTTACATCTGGAGTAACACACCAAACGGTGATGGCTCAAACGTTATGGTGTTTGATTCATTTAATGGTGAGGTTTACAACTGGAACCCACTAGAGTCAACGAACATTTCCTCTGTTCTGCTGGTTACTGACGAGGAGTAATCACCCCGTTGGATTTTCACGAATCCAGATGTTAATAAGCTCCGCCAGTGCGGAGCTTTTTCTTTTCTAACCTTTGGAACTTATCGTGTTGAGCAGAGTATTTAAACTTGGAACTGCTTAAGCTGATGTTTTTGGTTTTCCGCTAAGCCAGACAGTTCTTGCGCTGCTGCGGCTGATTGCGTAATGCCAGTTACGCTCTGGCTCACTAGTTCATAGATGTTCGTTAAGTTGTTGTTGATATCAGCCGTGACCTGTTTCTGCTCTTCTGATGCGGTTGCAACTTGAGTGTTGATTGAGTTCAGATCGGCGATAGCATTACTGATATTAGCAAGTGATTGGCTAACTTCTTGTGTCAGAGCTTGGTTGTCTGACAACATGGCTAAGCTGGAATGCATACTTTCATTTGCGTGACCAGATTGTTGCTGTAGCTCTTCTATAATGGTTTGGATCTCTTTGGTGGACTCCTGAGTTCGCGCTGCCAGCATACGTACTTCATCGGCCACTACCGCAAAGCCTCGGCCACTTTCGCCCGCTCGTGCAGCTTCAATCGCTGCATTCAGTGCAAGTAGATTCGTTTGCTCAGAAATACCTTCAATCACTTCGATCACGCGACCAATGTGTTCTGATTGTTCTTTTAGCGAAGTCACGACGGCAGCGGCTTCGTTAAGTTGTTCCGCCATCTTTTCACTTGCGCGAGTACTTTCCCCAAACATGCTTATACTTTGTGAGGTTAACGTACGTGCTTGATTTGATGCACTATCGGCTTCTTGTGCATTGGTCGATACTTCAGCTGCGGTCGACTCTAGCTGATTGATCGCCGAGGCTACTTGCTCAACTTCTTGCTTTTCTTGATCCGAGTTGACGCTGCTTTGAGTCATAACAGTTGCTAACTCGGTTGATGCTGATGCCACATCTTCACTAATGCGAACCAATGCGCTTACAGTTTCACGCAGTTTTTCTATGGTCTGGTTTACATCTCGAGCCAACTGAGACACTTCGTTTTTCCCGATGGCTTCGGCCTTAACTAGTAGGTTTCCCTTCGCGACTTCCTGCATCGTTACTTGAAGGTTACGAATCGGCGCAACGATGTAGCTGGCGAGTACCCAACTAATAAGTGAAGCAGCACTCAAGATCACCGCAAGCGAGACGGTGCTGTAAGTGAGCGTGGTTGAATGTTGTTCGCCATTCGTTTCGACTTCATCGGTGACGATTTGATTCAATTGTTTAGATAGTTTGTCGATGGCGTTGATCATCGCTTCGCCAGCTAATCGATACTCAGCCATTGCAGATTCGTACTTTTGATTGAAATCAGAGGTGGTGTAATCAGAAGAGTGTTTAGTGGTGAGCAGAGGTGTCATGGTAACGCGAGTGAAATCAACATAGTGATTCATGGCCTTACGCATAGCATTGACTTCATTTTGAACGCCAGGGAGATTGTCGATGGAGTTAAGAAAATCGCGGTTTTTGTTTTGTCGCTCAGAAAGCTCTTGGTTGAGAGACTGAACATCTTCGGCTCTAAATAGACTATAAATGGCTTTGATGCGCATGGCGTAAGTGTTGTCTACGATGCCGCTAAGTTCCTCTTTGTGAATGATTAGCTTATGGGTGGAAGCCGAAACCTTATTGAATGCTTGATCGAGTTTACCGATTCCGACACTCAGTCCAATGATGAGTAATATAACTGTGAATAGAACAGGCAGAAAAACCTGAAGTTTAATAGAAAGCGTACTAAGAAATTGACGCATGAGATTGACCCTCTATCGGTTTGATTATTATCTTTTTTATAAATAAGCATTTCGATTTTAATTGTTACATTTGCCAAATCAATGAGTTACTCATATCTAATTGTTATGAAATGTACCAAAATCGATGGGGTTATCATCTTGAACATGAGGCAACGTTATAAAAACGTTACGTTCAAATTGAGAGAGGGATAAGTCGCGGAATTAATAGTTAGAAATGACAACGTGTCATAGAGGGTTCAACTAAGTGAAACACAACTGTCATATTCAAATTCTAAAGTGAGCACCGTTCAAGTGAAACACAACGGCAATAAAGCCACTTAAGGAAATTGTGATGAAAAAGACAGTAATCGGTGCAATCGCACTTCTAGGCGCAATGGCAGTGACTCCTGTTTCTGCTAAAGAAACTATCTCTGCAGTGGGTTCTAGCAGCGTAACTCCACTGATGGAAGTTTTCTCTGAAACGTACATGAAGAAGAACCCTAACGTATTTATCGAAGTTCAAGGTCCTGGTTCTTCAGCTGGTGTAAAAGCAGCGAAAAATGGTTCAGCAGACCTTGGTATGTCTTCTCGTAATCTAAAAGACTCTGAAAAAGAATCAACACTAATCGAAGAAGTGGTTGCTCGTGATGGTATCGCAGTGGTTGTTAATCCACAAAACAAACTGCCAGGTCTAACAGCCGAGCAAGTGACTGCAATCTACAAAGGCGAAGTATCAAACTGGAAAGAAGTCGGTGGTGCAGACAAGCCAATCGTAGCCATTACTCGTGACACAGCTTCTGGTACTCGTGGCGCATTTGAAGACATCATGTCTCTAAAAATGAAGATTTCTGGTAAGAAGGTATCAGCTATCTCTCAACGTGCTCAAGTTGCAAACGGTAACGGCGCACTGAAAACAATGGTTGCATCTAACCCATACGCAATCGGCTACATTTCTCTTGGTACTGTAGACAACACTGTTAATGCGCTAGCAATCGACGGCGTTGATGCAACGGTAGCTAACGTTAAAAACGGTTCTTACAAAGTAGCGCGTCCATTCCTTGTTCTTTACAAAGAAGGCAAGCCATCAACAGAAACGCAAAAATTCCTAGACTGGATGCTAACTGACGAAGCGCAAGCGCTAGTTGACCAAAAAGGTTACATCTCAGTTAACTAATCCCATCGGGACTCTAAAGTTTGCTCAGCCCAACGTTTCGGGCTGAGCCTTTTCTATCCATTGTGTTCAACGGCATTGCCCAGAACCGTGAGATTTTTAAATGACCATCGCAACAAATAGTGAAAAGCTTATGAATACTGACGCTAGAGCTATCAGCAAGTCAGGCCTACGCGAGAAGCGTCGTGTAGACTGGAAAGAGCGCATCTTCCACGGCTTGTTCCTAACGAGTGCCGTAATCGGCATTGTTTCATTGGCCGTTATTGCATACTTCATCGTTCGAGAGAGTATTCCGGCATTCCAAGAAGCAGGCGTATCGGGCATTGTCTTAGGACAAAACTGGTTACCACCTGCGCTTTACGGTGTCGCCACCATGATTGTGGCATCTATCGTATCGACGGCTGGTGCTGTCATTGTTGGGGTTCCAATTGGTGTTCTGACCGCCATTTTTATCGCTGAAATCGCACCAAAGCGATTAGCAGACATTATCCGTCCAGCGGTTGAGCTGCTAGCCGGTATTCCTTCAGTGGTCTACGGTTTCTTCGGTCTGGTTATTATCGTTCCATTGATTCAGAAAGTATTTGATGTACCTGCAGGTAACACTATCTTGGCCGGTATTATTGTTCTTGGTGTGATGATTCTACCAACAGTAATTACGGTTTCTGAAACGTCTATTCGCGCTGTCCCTCGTACTTATAAAGAAGGTTCTTTGGCACTGGGCGCATCGAAAATCTACACCATCTTTAAGTTGCTCGTTCCAGCGGCTCGCTCAGGCATCATGACAGGTGTGATACTGGGTATCGGTCGTGCGTTGGGTGAGACCATGGCGATTATCATGGTTATGGGTAACGCGCCGGCAATGCCAGAAGGCATCTTGGATTCGGCTCGTACACTAACTGCAAACATCGCTATTGAAATGTCTTACGCAAGTGGTGTTCACGCGAACGCACTTTACGCTACAGGTGTAGTACTTCTGGTCTTCATCATGTCGTTGAACGCTGTACTACTGTACCTAAACCGAGAAAAAGCGAAGTAATCGCTCGTTAAAGGTGACTATTATGGATCGCGCAAAACTAAAAAAAGCACGCCAGTTCAAAGATAATGTCTTTAACGCATTTGTCTGGATTTCGGCAGCACTAACGGTAGGTTTCTTGTTCTGGATTATCTGGTACATCTTATCAAACGGTCTACAACACGTAGATTGGAACTTCATTACTGATAACTATACGCGCACAGGTGAAGAGCACGGTATCTTCCCAATGATTGTGGCGACCATTTACATGGTTATCGCTTCTATCGCAGTGGCAGCGCCACTCGGTATCATGACGGCAATCTACTTGACCGAATACGCGAAAGTGGGCAGTCGTTTGGTGAAAATCATCCGATTCTGTACCGAGTCATTGGCGGGTATCCCGTCGATCATTTTCGGCCTGTTTGGTATGACTTTCTTCGTGGCGATTCTTGGCCTTGGCTTCTCGATTCTGTCGGGTGCATTGACGCTAAGTATCTTAATCCTGCCAGTTATCATCCGTACAACGGAAGAAGCGCTGATGGCAGTACCACAAACGTACCGTGAAGGCTCTTATGGCCTCGGTGCTTCTAAGATTTACACTATCTGGCGTTTGATTCTTCCGAGCGCAATGCCAGGTATCTTAACCTCGGTCATTCTAAGTATTGGTCGTGTCATTGGTGAGTCTGCTCCAGTATTCCTGACAGCAGGTATGGTTGCACGTATTCCGGATTCTTTATTGGATTCAGGTCGTACGCTAACCGTTCACCTATACAAACTGACTACCGAACTGTTTACCGTTGAAGAATGGAATCAGGCTTACGGTACGGCAACAGTGCTTATCGTAGTTGTTCTCTTGATCAACATGGTAACGAAACTGATTGCTAGACGTTTTAACACCGCAACTTACTAACAACACTAATTAAGAACGCACGTTAAAAGACACGAATTCAAGAATTAAGAGATTAAGACAATGAACAAATTTGATATTGAAAACCTAGACCTATTCTACGGTGACAACCAAGCACTGAAATCGATCAACTTACCAATTCCAGTTCGCCAAGTAACTGCACTTATCGGCCCGTCAGGTTGCGGAAAATCAACGCTTCTACGCTGTTTGAACCGAATGAATGATCTAATCGAAGGCGTGAAAATTACAGGTAAATTGGCGATGGACGGCGAAGATATTTACGGCAACATTGATGTTGCTGACCTTCGCATCAAAGTCGGCATGGTATTCCAAAAGCCAAATCCATTCCCGATGAGTATTTACGAGAACGTGGCTTACGGCTTACGTGCTCAAGGTATCAAAGACAAAAAGACAATTGATGAAGTGGTAGAGCGTTCGCTGCGCGGTGCTGCACTTTGGGATGAGGTGAAAGATCGCCTTAAATCACACGCATTCGGTCTTTCTGGTGGGCAGCAGCAACGTTTATGTATTGCACGTACAATCGCGATGGAGCCGGATGTGATTCTGATGGATGAGCCAACGTCGGCACTTGACCCAATTGCGACACACAAAATCGAAGAACTGATGGAAGAGCTAAAGAAGAACTACACCATCGTTATCGTGACTCACTCAATGCAACAGGCGCGTCGTATCTCTGACCGCACTGCGTTTTTCCTAATGGGTGAACTGGTTGAGCACAACGATACGCAAGTGATCTTTAGCAACCCTCAAGACGACCGTACTCAAGGCTACGTAAATGGTGATTTCGGTTAATCCACCGTATTTACAAGCATAACTAAATAACTATAAGCGATGGTAACTTTGCCCCTCTTGATGAGGGGCCTTTTTCTTTTTAAGTCGTAGGCTTAAAACATCTACCAACACAAAAATCTTGTAAATAAGTACAACTTTCCTCCCCAGTTTATAAAGCATGTAACTTATGTGAAACATGGCTTTAAAAGTGCTGAAGAGCTCTCGAATGTAACACTAAGTCTGATAATTTTGCGAATGACTTAACAGCTCAAATTTGAACGTATTGATTGCATATCATGGCCTAAGTAGTTTTTTATCGAGGATAAAAAAGTAGATTAGGTTGGTAGGGTGAGTTTAAGAAGTTTTACAAGAAAAGTGTCTTCAACGAGGGACCATCGGTTGCTAGCGGAGGCAATCTTTGATCATTTAGAGAGTCTGTTCTCCCCTCAAGCCCTCGCTATTTTTGAAGATCCTTCAATTAACCCTCGTCATTCAATGAGCTTCTCTCGCGGAGAGCTTTACCCAACCCAAAACTATCCTGAGACATTCTGGGAGTGGGCAAGTCAGTTTGATACCTCTGAAAGCATCATACCTCTGGCGATCAACACTTGTAACTGGAATCACACCCGAGATTTAGGCGGTGATAGTTACATCATGATGCTCGACAACACGCCTATCAAACGTACCTACCTACTGATTCAATCTGTACATGCTCGCACAGCACATAATATCTATGAAGAAAGTTACGACGCAATGCAGCTCGCAGCGGCGCGTTGGCAATGTATTCGTGCTGAAAAAAATGCCTCGAAAGAGATCAGGCACAGAGATATTCGTGAAGCGCAATATGTTGATGAGATTAGCCAACGCGAGCGCTTTATCGAAAATATGAAGTTAGTTCAGCAAGTTGCACTCGAAATCTCTAATCCTGATTCTTTAAAGGACTTGTACTACAAAGCCGTCGAAGCGTTACGTGAACGACTTGGGTTTGATCGCTCTACACTGATGCTTCTCGATATGAAAAAGCGCAGCTTCAGTGGTACATACGGCACGGATGAGTCAGGAATTACGATTGATGAATTTCACACACAATACGATTTACATCAACTTAGCGAGGAGTATATCACCGCGTTATCTAGCCTTGAGAGCAACTTAGTGATTGTAGAAGACGCGCCAATATACACAGCAGGCAAGGTCATCGGGCAGGGCTGGAATGCGATGTTGATTTTACGCGATGGCAATGAACCGTTTGGGTGGTTCGCGCTAGATAACTTTATTCATCGTAAGCCGATAACGGCATATCAAAAACAGATGTTGGACTCGTTTGGTTCACTCTTCTCTCAAATTTACATTCGTAAGCGCCAAGAACAAAACGTACGCATGTTGCATTCAAGCATGGTTGAGTTATCACGTTGCACTACTGTCAGTGGAGTATGCAAATCGGCCGTCACTTTCGCCATTAAAAATCTTGGTATTGATCGAATGGCGGTGTTTTTAACTGATGAAAATTGCTCTTACATGCAAGGAACGTGGGGTACCGATATTCAAGGTAACGTGGTGGATGAATCTTACTTCTTTGGCGAAACCCAAGATTTCTCTCTTATAAATTTGGCTCGCTCAATGCCAAACGAAGTCGCATTTGAAGAATCAGTGCCTATTTATCATGACTGTAATATTGTTGGCTTTGGTTGGGCTGCGATGACGGTATTGACTTCAAATAGCAGTGGTCCTATCGCCTTTATCGCTGTTGATAATTTGCTGACACGTGCGCCGTTAACTTCTCAGTTACGTGAAGTGATTCGTATGTTCGCGTCCAGCTTAGCTGAAGTATTGCAACGTACTCAAGCTCAAGAGGCGATTCGCGAATTAAACGAAAACTTAGAGCTGGAGGTTCAGAACCGAACAAAAGAGTTGGAGGAAGCCAATCGACAGCTTGAGGTACTTTCTAAGCTCGATCCTTTGACGCGTCTTGGTAATCGCCGCATGTTAGAACATGTGATGCAAAAATATTGTGCCCTAGAGTGTGAAGACGACATGTCGTTTGGCCTGATCCTGATTGATATTGACCATTTTGGCTTATTCAATAATCACTATGGTCATCTCGAAGGCGATATCGCATTGATGCGAATTGGCTATATCTTGGATCATCATACCAAAGGTGAAGATGAAGTTTTTTGCCGTATCGGAGGTGAGGAGTTTGCATTGCTCATGATTGGTTCTGAGCAAGAGGAGGTCCGACTGAGAGCAGAGTGCATTCGTCAGTGCATCGAGGGCGAGGGGATAAAGCATCGACATAACCCAGAAGGGGAGTTACTTACCGTTTCAGTCGGTTACTCCTGTTATAAAGCGAAAGGCAAAGACTTTAATTTCGACCATTTATATCAGTTGTCGGATAAGGCACTCTATCAAGCGAAGAATCATGGGCGAAATTGTGTAAGGCGATACGAATACGAGCCCCAAGTTTTGTTGAGTAAGTGATGTTCATAAGAGCAACTTGATAGGGAAGAAGCGGCGGTTGGTGCTCTAGATAAAACCGCTAAAGCAAAATTTGGCCGGATAAGAGAATTGGCAGCTCATGAGAGCTGCCATTGTTATCTAGTTATTTATAGCTTTTCGAGTTGGTGGTCGGTTTTCGTTACGTTTGCTTTGCCAAGGTTTTGAATTTTCGCTAACAGCGAATCAGGGCTCCAAGGTTGTTGGTTAGCACTAAAACGCGCTTGATTCATGGCATTAAGCTCTTGCTTAATTGCTTGTACGTCACCAGGGTTTAACCTGTCTTGATGAGTGGTTAAATACTCATTTACAGAGCGTTCAATTTTCGCAGCATCGCCCTCTTCGATGACTTTTTTTAGCGCGTCGATGCAAAGTGGTTGTTCAGTATTTGAAACCGTTCCACTCGCTGTTATTGACCGCTTTTTCCATGCCCAAATTGCGATTCCCAATGTCATTATCCAAAGCCCTAAGAAAACAAAGGTTAACGTTCGCCAGAGACTGTTTACACCGCCGCTTGATTCAGGACTAGGGGCTGGCACTAAAGGCGCTGAAAGAGGCGATTCCGGCAACGTGATTAGCCCAGTGTCATTTTTCTCTACGTCTAATGTTAGCTCTGGTAACGTTGTTTTCTTCGCTTCATCATTTTGACTGTCCCACCAGTTCACGTCGTATCCTGGTAAGGTATATTTCCCGGCCTCTGTAGGAATAATGACTTGCTTCACCGTCATGGTAACGGTGCCATCTCTTCCGCTATCGAACTTAGGTTGTTCGGGATACACGCGCAGTGAACTCGGGTAACTAATATTGACTCGTGGCAGATATTCGGCTTGTGTACCGCGAGCCTTAACTTGAATGGTTCGAGTGAGTGAAGAACCTTGCTTTACTGTGTTGATCGCGTTAATCGACAGTAGGTTACCTTGATCGTCTTGCCAGCTCTGTGTCATTTCTAACGCTGAAGCAGGAAGCCATTCACCTTTAAATTCGCTCGGAATCGGTTTGACCGTGATTGGCATGCGTTCCGCTTTGGTGTTGATAGGCATTATTTTGGTTGAGCCCGTCAAGCTGTCGCCATAAATATAAGAACCGGTCAGTTTAGGACCTATCAAGGTATAAGTGCCTGGTTGATTGGCCGTTAGGCGAAACGACTGCTCTATGACCGCTACTTCTAACCCATTTAAGATCTTCTGTCTTTGCTGTAAGCCACCCAGTGCCTCAAGCTTCATGCCTTCAATTTGCGGAGGTACTATTTGTGGGTTATCTAGGCGTCGAGTGTCCGCTTTGATTAGAAGCTGTATACGTAATGTTGCAGATTGCTGAGGGTAGAGCGTACTGTTGTCGACCGTAATATTGAAGCTAAATAGATCATCAAGATTGGGGTCTGTTTGGCTCGCGTTGACATGTAGTTTGATCGGCTCCGTTTTCATACCATCAGCGGAAAAACTTGGAATAGTCAGAACACCTTCTTTCATTGGTGCAATTGAGATACTCCACTCGGTACGCACTGATTTTCTTCCGTTAATGTTATTGCTAGAGCGGCCATAACGAGGTTGACCCAAGAAGAAGTCTTTCTCTAGAACATTGAAGTCGATTGAGTCTGAGCTGAGCTCAGTATCTGAAATGATTCTGAGGTTAATCACTTCATTCTTGGCTACTTGTGTTTTATTCACACTAGCTTGAAGTGTCTGTGCCATCACCGAGAAACTGGATATTAGGCTGGCCACAAAAATAAAGACCAGTTTTACGCCTTTGTTCATCACAGGCTTACCACTCCTTTTGAGATTGTTGTGGAGGTTGTTTTTGTTGCGCTTGAAGTTGCATTTGCGCACGGATCAAAAAGCTTGGGTCGCGAGCACTTTCTACTGCTTCTAGTCGACGGAACTCAGGATCATCCTGATGCATTTTTTCGGGATGCGCTTTAGCCTGTATTGGTTCATCTTGATCCTTCACTTGCTTGTCATCTCGTTGCGGTTGATGTTGTTCCGTTTTTTGTTTTTCTTTTTTATTTTCAGAATCTTGCTGATTTTGTGACTGTTGTCCTTGCGCTTCTTTCCCTTCGTTTTGAGACTTTTGTTGCTGTTGCTGTTGCTGTTGCTGTTGCTGTTGCTGTTGCTGTTGCTGTTGCTGTTGCTGTTGCTGTTGCTGTTGCTGTTG
>NZ_JAWOSW010000001.1:0-27314 GCF_033338535.1 Vibrio sp. Vb2131 | reverse complement strand
CTGTTTTAGCTTTTCTTCTACAACCGATAGGTTTTTCTTCGCGGCTTCAAAGTTAGGCTTTTCCTCTAGCAGTTTTTTATACAAATCAGCCGCATCTTCTAATTGACCATTTTGAGCGAGCGAGTTGGCGAGGTTATAGCGGCCGTTAAGGGAGGCATCATGAGAAAATGCTTCGATAGCGGCTTCGTAGTCACCTTTTTGATAACTGGCGGCTCCTTTCCAGCTTGGGTTTGTAAATAGGTTTTGCGCCTGTTCATACTCACCTTGCTTGTATAGTTCCGCTCCTTGTTGGTCGGCATTTAAGAACGGATTAGCTTCTGCATGCGGTGTCCACGTTACTGGGACTGCAGTCGCAACTACCACCCAAATCAGGCCGCGTCGAAACAGTAAAGCCGCAGGAAGAAGTAACAACGGCAGTAACCAAAAGCCACTGTTGAGACGAGAATCAGTTTTAACTTCTTCGCTTTGGGTCGCAGAAAGCTGGCTACCAATGTTATTAGTAAAGGCCGCGATATTTTCAACATCACGGTTGGTGTGCTGAATAGGAACAAATAGACCGCCAGTTTTATTCGCTAGCGTCTGTAGGTTTTTCAGGTTTGTTTTCGCTACGACGGTTGTGCCTTGTGCCGTTTTTAGCAGAGAGCCATCGGGCAGCGCGATAGGCGCACCGTTAGGAGTCCCGACGGCAAGAACAGAAATGCGAAACTTTGTACCTTGGACTAAATCTAACGCGCGAGACAGCTCTGACGTATCAAGATCATCCGCTAACACGATGATATCGCCTTGTTGCGTGCCGGCTTGAGAAAACTGGTTGTTCGCCAGTTCAATCGCGGCAGGCAGGTTTGCTCCTTGAAAAGGCATCAGCTCTGGTGACAAATTTTCGATAATCCCCGCAAGCGTGCTGGAATCAGTTGTCAGTGGACTTAAGTTATAGGCATCGCCAGCGTAAGCAATAAGTCCAGTGGCTCCCTCTTTCCATTTAGGCAGCAAATCGAGCGCCTTATAACGTGTTTGTGCTAGCCGATTGGGTTTGATGTCTGTAGCAAACATAGAGCGAGACATATCAAGCACCAAGATACGGTTTTGGTTTAACTCAAAGCTTGGTCGAGCATTGGACTGCCAGCTTGGCCCCGCTAATGAAATGCAAGTTATTGCCCAAGCTAAACCCCATAGAGTGAAGTAATGCTTAGACTGCGTGTTTTGTCCGAGCATCCGCGATAGGTGAGGGGCAATCAGTGTGGACTTTTGGGCTCTAAATTTGTGATTAAGCAAGAGTGCAATAGGGATCACGATGAGCCCCAAAAGCCAATAAGGATTGAGGAAAATAAACTCAGCCATGTTTTCTCCTTAATAGGAATAACAATACCGACAATACAAATGCAGCGCTTAATGGATATGGAAACCATTCAGACTGAGGGCGCCAAGTTTGTGTGTCGCTAGATACGGGTTCTAGCTGGTTGATGGTGTCATAAATCTTTTCGAGCTCTTCTGTATCTCGCGCTCGAAAATATTGTCCACCTGTCACCTCTGCCACTTTAGTCAGTGTTTGTTCATCTAAGTCGGCTGCGGTGTTGACTTTGCGAGTCATGAAAAACTCTTTTACCATCATTTCACCAGCGCCCACGCCCACGGTGTAAACAGTGGCGTTGTATTTTTTCGCAATTTCCGCTGCTTCTAGCGGCTCGAGCACCCCTGCAGTATTGCTGCCGTCACTGAGCAAAATCATGACTCGTTGCGGAGCATCACTGTCTACAAAGGTTTTTGTGCCTAAACCAATACCATCACCAATGGCGGTTCGTTGACCAACCAAGCCGATGACGGTTTGATTAATCTGCTGCATGACGGTTTTGCGGTCTGCAGTGAGTGGTGTTTGCAAATAAGCATGGTCGCCAAACAAAACAACTCCGAGACGGTCACCTTTTCTCTTTGCTACGAAATCAGACAGAACTTTTTTGACTGCTGTGAGGCGATCGATATATTCGCCGTTGAGTTCCATGTCTTCCTGCTGCATCGAACCGGACAGATCGACGACTAACATCAAGTCCCGATACTTGGGTTGGAATTCAACGGGATCGCCAAACCAAACTGGACGCGCACAAGCGACGACAAGAAGGCCCCAGATCGCGATTGAAAGTGCTTTTTGCAGCGCTTGCTTAGGCTTGCTGCGATTCTCATTGGTTGGTAAGTACGCCAATTTGATCTCGGCTTGTTGAGATTCTTGTGGCAGGAACTTGTATACCAGCCATGGGATGGGCAACAAAAACAGTGCCCACCACCAGACAAATTCAATGTTTAGCCATTGGGCAAGATCGGTTATGAGTGTTTGCTCAGTCACGGTTATTTGCCTTTTTCTTTGGTGGCAAAGCGTAGGTTATCCAAAAGACACAATCGTCTACCAAGCTTTGATGCTGCCCTTGGGAAGAATTCTGATACAACGCTTCTTGCCACTGATGTTGTTTGTCTACGAATCGACTTTCTTTGGTATGGCTATCGAGAAATTCATACCAAGCGATTCCGGTTAATGGTGCGATCTCTTCACGCGGAAAGTAACTCAATGCTGCCTGGCGCAATATTTCCAGAGCAGAAGATGGGGTATGAGGCGCGGTAGGTTGAGTTAAAAGTGTTAATGCTGTCTTTTTTGCGCGTAAGTGTTTTTTACGCCATCTCACATAAAGACAAATGCCGAAAACGAAGAGCAAGGTGGCTGCAAGCACCACCCACCATCCCCAAGCGAGCGGAAACCAATCCGGTGCGTTTGGCAAAATCAAAGGTTCAAGGTCTAGGCTTTGGTTGTTTGTTGTCATTATTATTACTGCTTAATAAATACTGCTTGTCAGTTTGTTAGCTTAATTGTGAAATTAAGGGCCAGCCACTTGATAGCGTGTTAAATGGAATTGCTATCGAATGGCACTGCTGCTTAATGGTTTCTTGATGTTGGGTAAAGTGGTTTTCGAGTTCTCTTCGTTGTCCTTTAGAGCCAAAGTTAAACCATTGACTATGCAGCCCATCCGAAGCTTTCACTTGACCTCTAAAGTCTGTTTCGCCTCTTTCTAACGGATCATAAAATTGAACAGCCCTTACGCTATTGTGTTGTTTGAGTCGACGTAGTTGTGCCAGTTCCGTTGGTATTACGTGGGCAAAATCACTGAGCATAATCAATTCGCTACCTTTTGGGGTGAGCGTATGAAGTGTCTCCAATACTTGTGCATACGGCAGTGTACGAGTGTCGTTGCTTGCAGTACGAGTTACTTGCGCATTATGTATGTCGACTATGGCGTTAAGAATCCGCAGCCCTTGTCTTTGTAAAGAAGAGGGGCGAAATTCAAGACATTGATGTCCGTCATCAATCACTGCGCCGATGCGATCTTTTTTAGCTAGAGTTAGCCAAATTAGAACACTGGCAAAGTGGGCCAATTGAACGGATTTGAGTACATACTTAGATCCAAAATGTAGACTAGAACTTAGATCAAGATAAAGAATGACCGCTTGCTCTTTATCTTCTGCAAACAACTTCGTATGTGCTTTACCGGTCCTAGCGGTGACTCGCCAATCAATGCTGCGAATATCGTCGCCAGGTTGATATTGGCGCACCTCCATAAAATCCATACCTCGCCCTTTTTGGCGACTGGTATGGTTACCACTCATCTGCGACCAGAGACTCTGTGCTGGTGGTAACCAACGTACAGATTGAGTGCGATATTGGAGCAGCTCTTCAAGGGTTAATGTTACCCCATTCGCATGAGGTGGTAATGAATGTGTAGCGGACATATCACTCACCTGTTTATGCACTGCCAACAAGGTTTAGCAGTTTATCGATGACCTGGTTTGCCGTAATGCCTTCCGCTTGAGCGTGGTAACTCAACAATAAACGGTGGCGCAGTACCGGATAAGCCATGGTTTGAACATCTTCCGGAGAGACAAAATCACGACCAGCAAGCCAAGCGTGCGCACGTGCACAGCGATCAAGAGCGATGGTGGCACGCGGACTCACACCCATTGACAACCACTTGTCCAACTCAGTGTCATATTCGTTGGCTTGACGTGTCGCCATAACTAAACGGACGATGTACTGCTCTATCGTTTCCGCCATATGAATATCCAACACTTCTTTACGTGCGGTGAATATATCTTGTTGGCTTAACATTGGGCGTTCAACCTTTGCTTCGCCTTTTGCTTCTCCGCGGTTAATACGCAAGATAGATAGCTCATGCTCCGCATCTGGGTATTCCACTTCTAAATGCAATAAAAAGCGGTCTAGCTGCGCTTCAGGAAGGGGGTAGGTCCCTTCTTGCTCTATCGGGTTTTGAGTTGCCATAACCAAAAACAACTCTGGCAGCGGGTAGGTATGACGACCTGCTGTGACTTGTTTCTCTGCCATTGCTTCAAGCATTGCCGCTTGTACTTTGGCCGGTGCACGGTTTATCTCATCCGCAAGAATAAGCGAGTTGAAGATAGGACCTGACTGGAAAGTGAATTCTCCGGTTTCTGGACGGAAGATATCGGTGCCGGTTAAATCGGCTGGCAGCAAGTCAGGGGTGAACTGAATTCGGTGGAAGTCACCTTCAACACAGTCTGAGAGTGATTTTACTGCACGGGTTTTTGCTAACCCAGGAGGGCCTTCAACTAAAATATGCCCATCCGCAAGAAGCGCAACAAGCAGTTGCTTTACCAGATCTTGCTGTCCGATGATCTGCGACTCTAAGTATTGCTGAAGAGTTTCGAAGTTAGATTTATGCATGCTTTGGACTCTCGGTATCCATGTGATTTTCGTGTTGAGTATTGGTCATTTTCCATGTGAAAAAAGTTCCAATGCTCTATTGCAATTTATCTTTTCAATATTGGGACGCTACAGAGAATTACAAGTACGTGCTATCTCTGAAAGTGCTTATTTGACAGTGTGTTACATTTATTTTTCATAATATAATGAGAAATGCCTCTAGTTTTGTACATATGAGCCGATAAAGATTCCGTGGTGTGCGTGTCATGAGATATGCACCTGATTCCCCTTGTGGGGCCAATAACAAGTGATTCTTTTAAAAGGTCCGAATATGTTGAAACTTCATTCCTTGAGCATCAAACAGAAGGTTGTACTTGGCATTACGTTTGCTGTTCTAGCATCAACAATCATTGTTGGTGTTATGGCTCAGCGTCATGCGAGAGATGTATTGAGCCATCGTCTTATTGACATCGAGCTACCTGCGATGTTGCAGCAAATCAATACCGAAATTGACCGCGAAGTTGTCGAAATGCAACAAGCGGCAAAACAGCTGGCTACAAACGAATTTATTGTTGAAGCCCTATCTAATACAGACCGTGATCCGTCAGTAGAAGTTCAGTTGGTTCAGCAGCTCAATAACGTTAAATCACAGTATGGTCTTAATGATGCGTCGGTAGCGAATCGTCAAACGGCATATTACTGGAATCAAAACGGATTCTTACGTCAACTTAACCGAACGCAAGATGCTTGGTTCTTTGGATTTACGTCGTCTGGTCAAGAAACGTCCGTGAGTGTGTTCCAAGAGGCAAATGGCGAAGTGAAAATGTTTGCCAATTTCCAAGATCTTAATGGTACATCAATGTCAGGTCTCTCTAAATCTATGGGAGACATGGTTGCTTTGCTCAATGGGTTTAAAATTGAAGATACGGGTTACGTGTTCCTCACTAATGAACAAGGCCAGATTCAAATACACCGCCAACAAGGTAAGAACCAAACTTCTATCACTAAACTATTTGGTAGTGACGCAAGTGCGCTGTTGAACAAAAATAGCTTCAACCTAATTAATGTGGAGTTTGAAGGGCAGGATACTTTTGTTTCTAGTTTGTATGTTCCTTCAATGAACTGGTTTGTTATTGGCGTGGTTCCCGTTGATGAAGTATTCGCAGACCTGAATGCGACAGCTAAAAAAATGCTGTTTACGACCATCATTGTTGCCGTTGTATTCATCCTCATGGGCGTATGGTTGGCAAACAGCATTACGAAACCAATCCGACTGATTGCCGATCGTTTTACCGACCTTGGGCAAGGTGAAGGCGATTTGGCGCAGCGTATTGAAATTAAGGGTAATGATGAAATTGCTCAGCTTTCAAAAGGCTTTAATGGATTTATTGAGAAGATTCATGCCACGATGAAAGAGGTTGCTTTAACCAGTGGCTCATTAAGTCAAGCGGCAGAAAGTGTGTCAACGAAAGCAACATCCACACACGACAACAGCCAAGAGCAGCGTGATCAAACCATTCAAGTAGTTGCAGCTATCAACCAAATGGGTGCGACCATCAGTGAAATTGCATCGAACGCTGCTACCGCTGCTGATACGGCAAATCAGGCTTCAGATAACACTCAAACTGGTCGAGAAGTTGTGATGAAAGCAAAAGAGGTGATCAGCCGCCTAGCCGATGATGTTGAAACAACCAATATTGTTGTTACGCAGTTGGCATCGACAACCAAAGATATTGGCTCGATTCTGGGTGTAATTCGTGACATCTCTGAACAAACGAATTTACTTGCGCTAAACGCTGCAATTGAAGCTGCTCGTGCTGGTGAGCAGGGACGTGGTTTTGCGGTTGTTGCTGATGAGGTAAGAAACCTAGCTTCACGCACGGCTGATTCTACAGAAGAGATTCAGCGCATGATCAATCAGCTTCAAAGTGACGCACAAGACGCGGTAAGTGCTATGGAAGCGGGCAAAGCGGTTACCATAGAAGGGGTTACTTCTACCGATGAAGCAGTCGAGGTATTAATCAGTATTTCTGAACGAATCACCGACATCTCTGATCGTAATACACAAGTTGCAACGGCGACGGAAGAGCAATCCACGGTGGTGCATACCATTAATCAAAATATCGAAGAAATCAACGCGATAAATGAAATGACAACCGCGACAGCAGAAGAGTTGGCGGATGCAAGTCGCGATCTTCAAGCGCTCTCTTCTCGTTTAGACAAGATGGTTGGTAGCTTCAAGTTATAGAGTTGGATAGAATAGGCGAAGTTTAAAAGTTCAATCATTAATTTTAGGTAAGTACTATGAATGACTTCGAAAAAGAACTAGAGCAAATTTCTCAAGAAACCGCTCAGGAGCCAGAAGTAAAACTGCCGTCGCTAGAAGAGCAAAAAGCGATCGTCGCTGAGCTGAAAAAGCTGGAAGCGGAAGGTAAGCTGACGCCAGAAGTGTTAGAACAACACTTTGGTAAGTTTAACCAAAAAAACGCAGTTCCAATCCACTAAGTTAGGTGGTGTTTTGCCTCTAACGTGCGTGATTAAATCACCTGCTCAAACACAAAAAGGGAGTTTATACTCCCTTTTTTAATGTCTGAAAAATGCTAATACCTCTCACATACTTGCCACTTAAAAATTATTGACACTTCAATGAGTTATTAATTAGTACTAGTGATTTTCATACTTGACAATACTACCGCTCTATCTAAATCTATTGCGTATTTCAATAAAAACGACCAAGGGAATGCGATCAGGATGGAGCAGCAAAAAAAAAGAAACGTTATTTTAATCACGGAGGGAAGTCTACAGTCATCTCTGTTGAAAGATGTATTGGAGACCAAACTCGGTATTAGTGTTGCTCTAATCACGCCAGATACTCTGATTCACGGAGTGTTACATGAGTCTCTTGCATCAGCCATTATTGTTGATTGCAGCGTGATCACGGATGAAGTTTTTCGCCGTTATGCGGAGTTTAAAGCGGCCAAGCAGAAAGACACGCTTGAAATCTTAATTAATTGTGAGCAATCCATATCGACAGAAGATCTCTTTGCTTGGCGTACTTTGGCCGGTATTTTCTATACCTCTGATGATATAAAAACGTTGCAAGTTGGTATTGGTAAGGTGCTTCAAGGAGATATGTGGTTCAGCCGTAAGTTTTCTCAGCAGTACATTACTTACCTTCGTCGACATTGCAAACCTATAAATAAGAATGTTTCCGCTATTCTGACCAAACGAGAGCAACAAATAATTACCTTTCTTTCCATGGGGGCGTCCAATCAACAAATCGCCGAACAATTATTTGTCAGCGAGAATACGGTAAAAACGCATTTACATAATATTTTCAAGAAGATTGATGTGAAAAATAGAGTTCAAGCACTTATTTGGGCAAAGGAAAATATTTCAGACAACTCGTTAACGGTGTAATGCTATTGCAATATTAGGTTGCCTAATTTAGTAAACTCTTAATAATTTCTGTGACCTGAATGTGTTAAAAGTGTTTCTTTTATGAGAAACACTTTTTTTGGTTCTCTTTTTAATAACTTTAGAATTTAAAAAAGTAGCAAATAACTTTACTCTGTGAACTAGCACTTACATATCAAACTAAGTGCTGACGATTAACTACTAATTTAAGAATGTTAAGTCACTGAAAGTATGAGAAACATTATGGGACAGTATATGGAAAAGCCTGAAATCCTAATGCTCACTCAACAAAGTTTACAGAGTGAAAACTTTAAGGAAATGCTTTCTAAAAATACAGAAACTAAAATAACGATCATTGATACTAAAAACCCTAGTTATCATGAACTCATTCCGGAACGCTACTTTTTGCTTGTTGATTTTTCAGTTGAGATTCCTTCCGAAACTTTAGTTTATTTAAAAGATAGTAATAAAGTGCTAGGAACCATAATGCTTAATCTAGGTTATGACTTAGACACAGAAGAACTCGCTTCTTGGCCTCATGTAAAAGGTATATTTGGTCCAGGAGATTCAATGGACAAGGTTTGTCAGGGATTAAAAGCAATAATAAAAGGGGATAATTGGCTGTCTCGAAGATTACTTGATCAGCTAGTAAATTATTATCGAGGCAGAGAAGTAAATAGCATTATCGAACCTGCTATTGAGGTTGAGCTTACTCGGCGTGAAGTTCAGGTTTTAAAAATGTTGAAAGAAGGTGGTTCAAACATGGAAATCGCTGATTCTTTATTTATCAGCGAGCATACTATTAAATCACATCTATACAATATTTTTAGAAAGTTAGAAGTAAAGAACCGTACGCAAGCTACAAGTTGGGCTAAGAGAAACCTGTAGTACTAGTATTAACTTGCTGTAATAAAAAGAAAATACTCTATAAAGTACTAAATTTTATATTTATTATTAAAATGTCAGTCTGAAATATCATCCCATATTCAAACTTATTCCTATTCAGTTGACTATTAGACTTCTCATGTCGTGACGAATCTAGTCAGACGTGGACCAGAAGGTCTATTCAATTAATAAGCTAAGAGGGAATAAAAATGAGCGCAAGTGACAATGACACGTATTTAGGCGATGCAGGTGTAAATAACCAATTTGCTGATTTCGATGGCGGCGATGATTTGTTTATCGGTTTTGGTGGTAATGACTCGTTTGTTGGCGGTGGCGGTAATGATTATGTGATCGGCGGCGACGGCGACGATCGCCTAACTGGTGGTGCTGGAGATGACATCCTTAGGGCTGGTACAGGAAACGACTACCTCGGCGGTGGTACCGGTAATGACTTGCTGTTGGGTTTGTTGGGTGACAATAAATTAAATGGTGGTGTCGGTGAAGATATTCTTGTTGCTGGTTCTGGTGACAACGTTTTAGTTGGCGGCAGCAATGGCGATAAGTTTGTGTTCACGGATAAGTTTGGTGGCCATGGCGAAGCCAAAGTTGTTGATTTCACCATTGGTGAAGACTCTTTGCACATCATTAGCGACTCTGTCACTGACTTTGGTGATTTAAGCTTTAGCTACGATGCAGTTGGGAATGCAGTGTTTACCGATGGGGCTGATCTAACAGTGAAACTTATTGGCGTGACTGAAACTGACATCAACACCTATGGTGCAGATCTGTTCGTAATCTAAACGACTGAAAATAACTCTGGATGGGAATTAGTTTGCGTGGCTCTGCCATGCTGAGGTGAACTAATCGGACACTCTAGAGCGATTTGAGGTTACCTTAAGCTAGGCGCTAGTATTTCTGGCGCCTACAATTTTCACGTTAAACGGAAGTAGTCGTGCAAAAAACGGTTTTCAAAGAAGTGAAACAAAAACTATGCACGCTTGCGGGCTTGCTGATCGTTTTTAGCCTTTTTATCAACTTATTGGTTCTCTCGATTCCGTTGTACATGCTTCAAGTGTACAACCGAGTGATATCTTCCTACTCAACCGATACTTTATTCTTGCTCACTGTCATCGTAATTGTTGCGCTGTTAACCATGTCCATCATCGACATTGCACGAGCACAAATGAGTAAATCTTTTGGTTATTGGATGGACACAAAACTCTCCGCTTTCATGCTCAAGCGCACGATTCAATATCAATCACATACTGGGAAGAGTTATACCTCGCAAACTCTGAGAGACATTCAGAACATCAAAAGCTTTTTGAGCAGTCAAGCACCTTATCCACTGTTGGATGCGCCCTGGACACCGCTATTTATTTTATTTGTGTATTTATTGCACCCGATACTAGGTCACATCGCGTTACTTGGATCTATCGTATTGTTTAGCCTAGGTCTACTTAATGAGCTGATGACGCGTAAAACAATGCAAGAGAGCGAAGTCAGAGCGATTTCTCATATCAACAACGCTGAATTAGCCACGCAAAACTCCAATTCAATTCTCGCAATGGGGATGATGAATGCATTTTTAGAGAAGTGGCAGTCGCGCGTGAGTGAAGTGAATGTGCTTGAAGAGCGAGTTGCAGGTAAGTCCATCTACATGGCTAACTTTTCTAAGTTTGTGCGTGGATCACTACAGATATTTTTGCTGGGAGGTGGTGCATGGTTAGTAATCCAACATGAAATCACGGCAGGGGCGATGATCGCGAGCTCCATATTAATGAGTCGGGCATTATCGCCGATGGAGCAGGCGATAGGCACGTGGCGAAGCGCGATGTCTGCTAAAGGCGCCTATAAAAGGTTGAAAGAAATCGATGCGATCGTGCGCCAAGATGAATCAGATATGCCACTGCCTAAACCAAAAGGACACTATGAGCTTACCGGACTGGCCTATCGCCATCCTGGAGCAACCGAACCAGTGCTCTCATCGCTCAGCTTATCGATTCCTCCGGGTGTTGCTGTTGGGGTGATTGGCCCTTCTGGTACGGGTAAATCGACGTTTGCTCGGCTGTTATTAGGTACGGTTAAGCCATTAGCGGGTAAAGTGACTCTTGATGGAATGGAAGTCTCCGTATGGGCATCTGAAGATCGCGGCGTGCATTTTGGGTATCTCGCTCAAGAGGTGGAGTTATTTCCTGGCACAATTCGAGAGAACATCGCGCGCTTTAAAGAAGAAGACCCCGCTAAAGTCATCAAGGCGGCTCAACTAGCAGGATGTCATGAATTAATACTCAAGAAAAACAAAGGCTATGATTGCATTATTGGTGAAAATGGCCGTGGTTTATCTGGGGGGGAAAGGCAGAGAATCGCTCTTGCAAGAGCCGTTTATGGCGACCCATCTATTGTGATTTTCGATGAAGCGAATGCCAACCTCGATGGTGAGGGAGAGGCTGCGTATCAACGTTTGATTGCCCATTTAAAAGCACAGAGTACAACGATTATCGTCATTGCCCACAATCCGAGTACGTTACGACAAATGGATAGGCTGTTGTATTTGGCTGACGGCCGAGTCAAGTTATACGGCGCTAAAGATGAAGTATTAAAACGTTTGATGGGCGAAGACAGAACAGATATCCCAAGGGTAAGAAATGAGCAATCAACTGCCAACCGTTAATCAGAGTTCTACCGAGATCGTATATCGTTTTAGCCCCAAAGCGAGACTAAGCTTTCGAAAACCAATTTTACTCGGTGTGGTGACCTTAAGTGTTTTTCTTGGAGGTCTTGGCTACTGGGCTGCAACAGCCAAATTAGAAAGTGCAGCGATTGCTTATGGTGATTTGTCAGTTCTCACTAAGCGACAAGAAATTCAGCATTTAGAAGGCGGTATTATTGAAAAGCTATATGTACAGGAGGGGGATTTAGTCGAAAAAGGTCAGTTATTAATTCAACTTTCTAAGCGTCAAGCTATGGCTAAGTTGGACTCGTTAAGTGGTCGTTTTATCCATACTCTAGCAAAGGAAAACCGTTTAAGTGCGGAGCTTGACGAGCTTCCAACGATTGTATGGTCTGATGATCTTGAAAGCATTCCCCGTGTCGATATCGTACAAGAAGCACAACTGGTTCAAAACAAGATCTTTGAAGCGAGAAAGCGATTCTTTGATAGTAAACTGAGTATCATTGAGCAGAGTATTTCTGGAGCAAATTTAGAGCTTGAAAACCTTCAGCAAACCAAAGTGATTGAGACGGAACGACTCAACTTTATTGCTGAAGAAATAGACAGCAACCAAGCCTTGGTGCAAAAAGGTTTCTCGGGAAAATCTACTTTACTTCAACTCAAGCGCTTAGCAGCGGAGGTGAGAAGTACCTTAAGCCAGTTAGACAGGCAATCGCTCACCGTTAGAAAAAGGTTAGATGAGAACCTAGCGCAAATTGAAGAGTTGAAGCTTGAAAGGCTGAATGAGATTGTCGAGGAACTACGAAATACCAAAACGGAAATTGTCGCAATTCGGGAAGAATATCGCTCCGCTCAAGATATTGTCGCAAGAACAACGATCAACGCACCTATTTCTGGTCGCGTAGTCAACATGCAAGTGTTTACCGAAAAAGGTGTGATTGGGTCGGGTGAAACGTTACTAGAACTGGTCCCGCAAGACGATAAGTTGTTAGTCGAGGCTCGTGTTAATCCTCAGGATATTGATTTAGTGAATCCAGGCCAGCAAGCGCATGTTCGTCTGACCGCTCTGAATGCACGGACGTTGGCACCTTTAGACGGTACAGTGCTGACGATTTCTGCCGATAAGCTCTCGCAAGAAAACCAAGAAGATTTTTATCTCGCTAGAATTGCAATTTCACCGGAAGATGTGACAAAACATCGTTTAACCTCAGGTATGAATGCCGAAGTGCTTATTTTATCTGAGCCACGAACGCCATTGAGCTACCTAATAAAGCCAATTACAGAAAGCATGAATCGCGCCTTCAGAGAGGAGTAATTTCAAAAAGACTTGAGTGAGCACGGACAACAGACAAAATAATTTGTTATCGTTAGCTGTTACTGGGCCGTATTTTTATTCGAGGGAGCCGTGGAATGGAGAAAGTGCAGTTAGTTGTCGATTTTCTTCTCACTCATAAATTGATTTTTACCGCATTGATCTTTGCGATTATGTGGTTAATTCGTCGTGCAATTTTATCGATGATTCGTGGTGATCACGCTTTTCTCTCAGAAGATCAGCGTAGTTGGATGTCCAGAACTAAAAATGGCACCTTTGCTGTTACATTACTGATTTTATTTATTTTATGGCAATCAGAAATTAACGAGTTTGCTCTGAGTGTAACGGCGATTGCCGTTGCCATTGTAGTGGCATCCAAAGAAATCATTTTGTGTTTTACGGGTTCGATTCAAAGAGCAAGTTCGCGTTCTTTTCGCGTTGGAGACTGGATTGAGGTCGGGAAGTTGTGTGGTGAAGTGATTGAGCACAATATGATGGCGACGGTGATTCAAGAGATCGACCTGCATCACGGGCAATATCATTACACCGGCAAAACAGCGACATTGCCTAATAGTATGTTCTTTACCTATCCAGTAAAGAACCTCAACTTCATGAAGCGGTACGTTTACCACAACTTTTCTGTAGTGGTGAAAGACTTCGTCAATTTGTATCCACTGTTACCGATTTTAACTGATAAAATTGAAGAACATTGCAGTTACTTTGCTGATGTTGCACATCGTTACAATGCGATGATTGAAAAACATGCCGGTGTTGACCTTCCTGGTTCTGAGCCACATATGCATATTTCTAGCAACATTAATGGTGAACAAATTCTGCACGTGATGATTTTCTGCCCAACCGATAAAGCGAACCACTTAGAGCACTTAATTCGTAAGGACTTTATGGAACTTTATGAGCAACGTTTTCCTGTAGTGCGAGAAGAATAGAGCATCGTACTTCGCCTTTAATTTCAAACCCCGCTATCAAAATAGCGGGGTTTGTTTTTCTTAGCGTATTTTTAGGCTGTAACAATATTCCCAACTTAGCTGAATTTACTCTTCAGCATTAAAAATAGGAAGTAAGTGCTGCCTATAATAGCGACCAACGTGCCAGCTGCGACCTGACTTGGATAAATAGCGATTTGTCCTAGCCAATCTGCCCACAACATTAGGGTTGCGCCAATTAAGGCACCGACACACAGTTGCTCTTTCACTTTTCTTGCTCCTAACATCATCGCCATATGGGGAGCGACCAAGCCAACAAAAGATATTGGACCAACTGTAGCGGTAGAAAAGGCGCATAACAAAGCAACGATGGTGAGCATAAGCGTATTGGCTACGGTAGGGTTAAGCCCTCGTGCATTTGAGAATTGTCGCCCGATGGAAATTAGTGTTAGCCAACGAGAAATCGAGAATACAGCGGCAACCAGAACTATTATGGCCAAACATAGCATCAGTGCGGTGTCGGCTGTGACTCGATAAATAGAACCAGTTAGCCACAATAAAATTTTGTAACTGTCACCTGAGCCTTGAGCTAGCGAAAATTGAACGAGGGCTTCTAATAGTGCCGTTAGTGCGATGCCGGACAACACGAAGTTAGATGGATTAAAATGGCTTCGTTTACCGATAATCAGCAATAACATCAATACGGACATACTTCCGAAAAAAGCGATACCCCAGCTAAATGCGGAGAGAAGCGACCCAGCGATGACTCCTGTCGTAATAATGGCAAACGTGGCTCCGGAAGACACACCGAGAATATCGGGACTTGCCAGAGGGTTATAAACAATGCGTTGCAAAATGATTCCGGCAACGGATAGCGCAATACCGACAGAAAGTGCGGTTAACATTCGCGGCCAACGCAATTGCCATTGGAACTCACCTGGCACAGACCATTGAATTCCGTTTATACCATGGGTAACGAATGAGTAAGCTAGAATCCCAACCAGACTGAATAGCGCAATGCTGCATACCGCGCGTTTAGAAAGCGCCGTTTTTCCTTGGCTCATTGAAAGGTTAAGTTGATCGGTTGCCGTCAGCTTTTTACGAGTAAACCAAATTAAAGCGGGAGCGCCAATAGCTGCAGCCGCTACGCCGCTAGGAATGGTTTCCTCTAACCATAAGCTCAGCGAGATAGCGGCAGAGTCTGTGATGATTAGTAGCATTGCGCCCAAAAGCATGCTGCTGATCAATTCGTCGCGCGGTGTTCTTGCCCCCATCGCTCTGGCAATATTGGGTGTCAGTAATCCGATGAAGCTGATAATACCAACTGCGGTGATGGAGGCGGATACCAGCCAAATACCCATCACCATTAACGCACCAAACGCGGGTAATACCGCTAAGCCTCGGGCTGCTGCGCCTTCTTGTCCTAGTTTCATTAAGGTCAGAATACGTGGTGCGACGATCAAAATTACGATTGCGATAGCGCAGCGAGGCAATAACCACTCAAACCAATCCCAGCTGTATTGAGAGAGGTCTCCTGCTCCCCACATAAAAATATTCTGTGCGAACTGGGCGTTTAAAATAATAATGGCTGTGGCGATAGAACCGAGCAAGATATTGATCACCATCCCCGAAACGACCAACGGCAAACCTGTCATATTACGCACACCGGCAATTGATACGATCAGGCCAAACGCCACTAAAGCCCCAAACATTGCGGCTAATGCAGAGTAATCGGCGACCCAATCGACGAACCAAATGTTTACCACGACTAATGCAAGCCAAGCACCAGAAGAGGTGCCAAGAGTCAACGGCGAGGTGAGGTTATTCTGCGTTAATTGCTGCATTAAGCTGCCGGTGAGACCAAGCATGGCACCAACAAGCAGGGTCATACTTAACCTAGGAAGCTGCGCTTGCGTAAAGAATACATCACGAAACTCGGTTGCTACCTCTGGTTTTGTTAATAATTGCCATTGTTCGAAAAGTGATAAATTAGTATCAATTTGTAGGCTAAAGACGCTAAGTAACGTAATCAGCGCCAGATAACCAATATAATGTTTCGTTCTCATTGTTCTGGTGCCAACTCTATTAGACTGTCGGTAATCGCTTCAGCGGTGTATTGCAAAGACATGGCACCGCCATACGCCCACACTGCTCTGACTGAATTTACCCGCTGCTTTTTCACAAACGGCATCGCTTGCCAAAGTGGCGACTCTTTCAGTTTTCGTTCTTCTGGGAAAGGTTGTACGTAGAGAACGTAGCTGTTTTGAAGGCTCTGAAGCCGATTGATTCGATCTTGCTTTACTCCCCACGCACGTGGGTCCTCTTTAATTGGAGCCTGTAATCCCAGTTTTCTAACCACGTAGTCAGTGGTGGAGTTTTCGGTTGCAAGTAATACAGTATTCGGGGTTGAAAATCGCATCACAAGAACGCTGAGTGGAGCAGAGTAATAGTGGCGAATTCGCTGGCGCATCTGCGCAAATGAAGCATCTAATTCTGCCAGTTTCTGTTCAGCAAGTGCCTCTTTATTGAATAGCTTGCTGAGTGTACGAAAGTGACGAATGGCCGTTTCAGCTGCGGCCTCATTTTCAGAAAAATTAGGTAAATAGATTACCGGAGCAATTTGTTTGAGTAACGGAATCAAGTCTTGCTGTGGAGACGCAGCAAGGATGACATCTGGTTTCAAACTGGCTATTTTTTCTAAGTTGGGCTCTGCTCGGGTTCCAATATCTTCAATTGACTCTGGTGCAGTTGGATTGACGACCCATTGGCGGTAGCCTGGTAAATTTGGGGCTGCGATTGGTTCTACGTTTAGCGCCAAAACTTGTTCTAAGATGTCCCAGTTTAAGGCTACAACGCGTTGTGGCGCGTGCTCAAAACTATGCTCACCATATTCATCGGTAACGGTGATGACTGCATGTGCATTGGTCATAAAAAATGCGAGGAGAAAAGCAGATTGTGTAACCACAGTAAGTAAACGAGCTATTATGCGCATACAACAGCCACCTTTTGGCTCGCTAATGTGTTAGCCGGGCTTGGGTGTTCAATCAGCTTAATTGGTGACTCATATAGTTTAGAAAGGCGTGCCTCGTCTAACAACATGTCGGCGTTGCCTTCAAAGGCAATCTTACCTTTTTTGAGCGCAACAATGTGGGTGGCGTAGCGCAGTGCTAAGTTCAGATCGTGCAGGATCACGATAATGCCTACATTCTCGGTTCGATTCAGTTCTGCCAGCAGCGCCATTAGTTGAAACTGATGGTGAACATCGAGCGCCGAGGTTGGCTCATCGAGAATTAAAATTGGCGATTGTTGAGCCAGTAGCATAGACACCCAAGCACGTTGGCGCTCACCGCCCGATAAGTCATCCGCCAAAGCTTGAGCAAAAGGTGTGACCCCTGTTCGTTCCATAGCCTGCGTGATGATCTGTTTGTCTTCGGTTTTCCAACGACCGAGTGCCCCACGCCACGGAAAGCGACCTAAGCGCACTAGCTCTTCGACCGTTAAACCAGCTGAAGAGGGCAGCTTTTGTGGCAAATAGGCGATCTGTTTTGCCAACTCTTTGGTTTTAAGTGATGAAAGGGAAGTATCGTTTAGTGTTACCGTACCTTTATCTGGCGACATTTGACCAGAAAGCAGGTTCACCAGTGTCGACTTACCTGAACCGTTATGGCCTAAAACGACCGTTAGCTCATTTGTTGGGATGTTAAGTTGTTCGATGCCGAGGATCTGACGTCCACCTCGCACGATCTCAATATTAGACAGTTGAAACATGGATGGCTCTTAGGAGAAAACTCCCCTCAATAGAGGGGAGTAGAAGTACAATTACCAGCGGTAGTTTGCGTTTAGCATAACAGAGCGAGACTGGCCGTAGTAACACCAGTAATCGCAACCTGAAACAAACTCTTTATCTAGGATGTTGTTCACGTTTAGCTGTGCTTGCCACTGTGAAGTGATGTCGTAAGTGACTGACGCATCCCAAAGAGTGACTGAAGGAACCGTTAGGTTCGAGCTCTTAGGGTTATCTTTTGACTCACCTACGTAGCGCACACCAGTACCGATATTGAGGCCTGGAATCAGGCTGTAGGCGCTGTAGTCTACCCATGCAGAAGCTTGGTGCTCAGGAATAAGTGCGGCTTGTTTTTTACCTTGGCCAAAGCTCTCATCTGTTTTCGCTTTAGTGTAGGTGTAGCTTGCCATCAGTTTTAGATCGTCTGTTAGCTGCGCCGTGCTTTCTAGCTCAACACCTTGAGATGTCACTTCACCTGTTTGTGTCGCAATCCATGTTGATGGGTTAGTGACCAACGCGTTCTTTTGCGTGATGTCGAACCATGCAAGGTTGATAAAGCCATCCATAAAGCTTGGCTCATACTTTACACCCACTTCTACTTGCTCGCCTTCCAGCGGTTTGTAAAGTTCATTGGTTGCCGTATCAATAGTGCTGATCACTTCAAACGACTGAGAGTAGTTTGCGTAAGGTGACAGGCCATTGTTTGCAAGGTACATCACACCCGCACTTAGAGAGAGCTGACCATCATCACGAGATTCACTTTGATCAACGGTAGCGCCTTTGCCAGAGTTTTCTGTTTTCACCCAGTCGTAACGAGCACCTATGTTACCAATCCACTGTTCATGCAGTTTCAATTGGTATTGTGAATAGAGACTTGCTTGAGATTTCTCAATCTCACGTTTCACGTTGTTGGCAGGATCAAGAGGGGTGAAGTTGCCGTAAACTGGGTTCCACGGGTTGATAGTGCCAAATGCATAGTTGTCTTGCTCGTCGCCATCGGTTTTGTGGAATTGCAGATCCATACCGATAAGCACTGTGTGCTCTGCGTTGTCTGTCATCCAGTTGCCGACAGCATTGTTGTCGAACGTGATGCTCTGGTTTTTTCCGTCACGGAATACGATGCCTTGCGTTAACTCTTCTTTCGCTGGATCGTTGTTTGAGAACGCGTAAGAGCTGCGCAAGTACAACTCATTCGAACCGTAGTTGAGGTTTTGCGAGAGTGACCACGTGTCATTGATGTCGTGCTCTAGTAGGTAACCTAGAGAAAACTGCGTGCGTTCGTATTTATCGTAGTTTGGTTGACCAAGGTTAGTCGAAGGATCGATTTTGCCAAAGTTAGAACCAATCAGAGTACCTGCAGCTGGGAAGAATGGGTTAGTTGGTACACCGTCATCATGAAGGTAAGTTGCCAAAACGGTCAGCATTGTACGGTCAGAAATGTCGAACTCGACACTTGGCGCTAGGTAGAAACGCTCGTTGTTTGTGCCGTCCAGTTCACCATCTTGGCTTGTCATCAAGCCAACCAAACGATAGCGCACAGTGCCTGCGTCGTTTGCTTCGTCAGCAATGTCAAAACCTACGGATTGGTGTTGGTTGTTGCCAACTTCGACTTTTACTTCGCCTTGAGGCGTAAACGTTGGTTTTTTCTGCACCGCATTCACGATACCGCCTGGTGCCGATTCACCAAACAGAATAGCCGATGGACCTTTAACGACTTCTACACTTTCTAGGCCGTAAGGTTCGACCAACCATGTGTAGTAACCATCGCGGAATAGGCGGTTGCCGTTTAGGTAAGTCGCTGCATCAAATCCACGAACTTTGAACCAATCAGTGTCGTTGTCTGCGCCATAAGGCTGAGCGGTTACACCAGACGTGTAGCGTAATGCTTCATCTAGCTTTTTCGGTGCACGAACACGAAGTTCATCTTCAGAAATGATAGATACGCTGCGAGGCGTTTCTGCCGCAGGGGTTTCTACTTTAAGTGCTTGCGCGGTGACCGTTATGGTCTCCATGGCAATCACGTCATCTTGTACGACGTCTTCTTGAGCTTGTGCTGTGAATGCAACCACTGCTGTAGGTGCTAAAGCACAAACCAACGCGTTGCGGATAGCGATGGTCAGTGAGTTATTCTTTTGCATAAATCTATTCCCGATAATTATGATTAACGCTAAGCTTAATTGTAATTATTATCATTTGAGCTTTTGTTTCGGTATTTTACTGACTTTTGTATCAAAAGATAGTAAAACGTTCGCAAATTCATTCGCGGTACCTAAAGTCATTGTTATGTTCAATTGGTTTGAAAAACTGACCCAACCCTTTCCCCAGATGGAAACCGAAAAGCCACCGAAGACGCTATTTGGCTTTTGTCGTTTTTACACTCGTGGCTTTGAAGCCCCTTTACTCGTTATGGCTGTGTTCAGTGCGCTTATTGCCATTACTGAGGTGACGCTGTTGCGTTATATGGGTGAGCTCGTCGATATTCTCTCTAATCAAGATCGCGCAACATTCTGGCAAGACCAGGGTGATCGCATGCTAATGATGCTGTTCTTAGTGGCGGTTGTGATGCCAGCTCTCGGTTTTGTCCACTCAATGGTGATGCACCAAACGTTATTGGGTAACTACCCGATGTCTATCCGTTGGTTGATTCACCGTTACTTGCTAAAACAAGCGGTTGGATTTTTCCAGCGTGACTTTGCAGGCCGAGTTGCGACCAAAGTGATGCAAAGTGCGTTAGCGGTACGAGAAACGGTCATGAAGCTCGTGGATGTACTGGTTTATATCAGCGTTTATTTTCTTTCGATGCTTTGGATGATGGGCGAAGCCGATGGTTTGCTAATGCTACCTATTGTGATTTGGATAGGAATGTACGCGGTTATCCAGTTCTACTTTATCCCTAAAATGAAACGAGTAGCGACAGAGCAAGCGGATGCTCGTTCTGTAATGACTGGGCGCATTGTCGATTCTTACACCAACATATCTACCGTAAAGCTATTCGCGCACTCGCAACGAGAGTTGGAATACGCAGAAAGCAGCATGAAGCAATTTTTGGTGACGGTTTACCGCCAAATGCGCATGGTGACTTGTTTACTGTTTAGTGTGGATGCCATCAACTATTTGCTGCTGATGTCTATTAGTGCCATTTCGGTTTATCTATGGCTAGATCACGCTGTAACAATTGGTGCTATTGCGATTGCCATCAGTATTGCATTGCGCGTACAAGGTATGTCGAAGTGGATCATGTGGGAAGTTAGCGCACTGTTTGAAAACATCGGTACAGTAGTAGACGGTATTAATACGATTTCAAACGATGTTGAAGTGAAAGACGTACCAAATGCTAAGCCTTTGCAAATCTCCCAAGGTGAGATCTGCTTTGATCACGTAGGTTTTAACTACAGTGACGAGAAGGCGGTATTTGAGAACTTGAACCTGACTATCAAACCGGGCGAAAAAGTCGGCATTGTCGGTCGTTCTGGGGCAGGTAAATCCACGTTGGTCAACTTGTTGCTGCGTTTTTACGACGTAAATACCGGTAAGATTTGTATTGATGGACAGGACATTTCTCAAGTCGAACAAGAGTCGCTTCGCCAACACATCGGTATGATCACGCAAGACACCTCTTTGCTGCATCGTTCAATTAAAGAGAACATTCTTTACGGTGATCCAGATGCTTCAATGGATGCCGTTATCGCAGCTGCTGAGAAAGCACATGCTCATGATTTCATTCAATCTCTACGAGACGAGCAAGGTAACGTTGGCTATGACGTTGAAGTGGGTGAACGCGGTGTGAAGCTGTCTGGTGGTCAGCGTCAACGTGTGGCGATTGCTCGCGTTCTGCTGAAAAACGCGCCAATTTTGATCATGGATGAAGCAACGTCTGCACTTGATTCAGAAGTAGAATCGGCAATTCAAGAAAACCTTGAAGTTCTGATGGAAGGAAAAACAGTGATTGCGATTGCTCACCGTTTATCAACGATTGCCGCGATGGATCGTTTGATTGTAATGGATGACGGCAAAATCATTGAGCAAGGCTCGCATTACGAGCTGCTGCAATTGGGTGGTGTTTACGCTCAGTTGTGGAAGCATCAAACCGGCGGATTTTTGTCTGAGCAAGGTGATGCTCAACTGCAAGTCATCTAATATGACGCTACACGAAAGAGGAGCAAATGCTCCTCTTTTTTGTGTCTGTCGTTTATACCGAGTAAGTAGGCGTTAATGGGCAACGTTAACTTGTGATTATTCATTGAGTTAGGCCAACTTAATGATGATTATGTTTATAACTCACTGTCGTTATTGAATTTTTTACGCTTTTTTTACGCGAACTCCGAATGGGCTTTTGCTAAAGTTTTCTACATCGAATTTTGGTTGATGTATTTTATGTTTGTTCAATGGCGAGATAACACCTCTCTCTTTTCTACTACCGTGATTGTTGGTGCGGTTGTCGTCTCATGGCTGTTAGACCAACTGTTTGGCTCTACAGCCGCAGTCCTGCTGATTTTACAGTTAGCGGTCGTGGTAGTGGCGTTTCAATGCAACTCGCGATTCGCTTATGCAGCGGCGGTGATCGAAGCGTTGAGCTTCAACTTCTTTTTCACGACGCCTCGTTACTCTTTGCAGATGTTTCGTCCGGAAGACATTTTTAATTTAGTCGTGTTTATGGTGGTGGCATTTATCACCAGCACCTTTGCGGATCTCTATCGTCGCCAGCAGGGAGAGTTAAAACAAACCAAGCTGCAAAACAGCATCCTGCTATCGGTGTCCCATGACCTACGCACGCCGCTGGCAACCATTATTGGAACATTGACCACACTCAACGAGTACATGCCCAAGCTCAATGACTTAGAGCGCAAAGAATTGCTCGACAGTGCGACTTCAGAAAGCCACCGCTTGCATCAATATATAGAGAACCTCTTACAGGCGACTAAGCTCCAGCATGGCACATTAAAAATTACCAAAAAAGATGAACTTATTGCGAATATTGTGCGGGATGCGGTTTCTCGTTTGCCGAATTACACCGAGAAAGTGTCCATGAATATGGATGATGCCGTTGGCTATTTATCAGTAAGTCGTTCGCTCATCGAACAAGCGATCTTCAATGTGTTGGATAATGCCATGCGATTTTCACCAGAGAATGAATCTGTTGAGGTTTCACTTTCTAAGCAGGGTTTGTCGTGCGTGATTGATGTTCGTGACATGGGGATTGGCATCAAAGCTGAAGATGCGGAAAAAATATTCAACCTTTTCTATTCCGGCGCGAACAACAAATCGGCCGATTCAGGCACCGGAATGGGACTCGCGGTTGCCAAAGGCATCATCATCGCACACCAAGGAGAGATTCAATCTATGCCAGTATCAGAAGGGACGCTGATCCGCATTCTACTTCCACTCAATCAAGGAGCAGAGCAGGCGTGAGTTACAAAGTTTTAGTCGTGGACGATGAGCCTCGCATTCATACCTTTATTCGAATTTCGCTGTCTGCTGAAGGGTTTGATTACATTGGCGCGAGTACCATTGCAGAAGCCAAAGCGTGTTTCGAAGCACATTCGCCACACGTCATTCTGCTAGATTTAGGCTTGCCCGACGGCGATGGGAAGGAGTTTCTCACTACGCTTCGTCAGACCTATAAAACGCCAGTGCTAGTGCTGACAGCTCGCGATCAAGAAGAGGAAAAAATCCGCCTTTTAGAAGCGGGCGCGAATGATTACTTGAGCAAGCCTTTTGGCGTAAAAGAGCTCATCGCGCGCATCAAAGTGCTGGTTCGAGATTTGGTGGATGAGCAAACCGTCGCTGATGAGCTGGTGGCTGGCCGAGTCAAAATCATCAAAAGTACTCACCAATTTTGGTTGGATCAGAGGGAAATTCCACTCACCAAGAAAGAGTTTTCTTTCATTGAACAGTTGATTCTCAAGCCGGGAAAACTCATTGAGCAAACTCATTTGCTAGCGGTGATTTGGGGAAAAAGTCATGTCGAAGACACTCACTACTTACGCGTGTTAGTGAGTCAACTACGCAAAAAACTGAACGATAGTGCTGACGAACAGCGGCTATTAAAAACCGAGCCGGGGCTGGGTTATCGTTTAGTGCTTGAGACGTCCAAGCACCACTAAATTCCAAATTTAATCAACGTTAATGCCAAGGTTTAGTGCTGGTTATCGGCACTCGAACAGGATTCGTGTTGCCTATTTTTCGTGACGGAAAATCAGCCTAGCCCTTAACGCATTAGCATTTTCTATACATAAAACACAGTTAGGTATTGATATGGCTCACTTTACAGTAATTGGTTTAGGGCGATTTGGCGTTGCCGCTAGCTTAGAACTTATTCATCTTGGACACACCGTAACGGGGGTGGATAGCGACCCGAAAATCGTCGAAAAATACGTCGAAGAGTTAACGCAAGCGGTCATATGTGACGCAACAGACGAAGGCGCACTCAGAGAGTTAGCGCTAGCGAACAGTGATGTGGTGTTGGTGGCGATTGGCGAAGACATGCAAGCCAGTTTGTTGTGTACGCTGGCGCTGAAAAATCTGGGTGTGAAATCCATTTGGGTCAAAGCGAGCACCAAAGCGCACCACACCATCGTGTCTAAGCTTGGTGTACAACGCATTATTCATCCGGAAGAGGAGATGGGCGTAAGAGTCGCGCAGGCACTCAACTATCCGATGGTGAACAACTATTTGGAAATGGGGCATGGTTTGTATGTGGTGGAAATCCACGTTAAATCCAATCTGCACGATACACCGCTTTCTAAGTTGATCAGCCGAGGCAGTTACAACATTCAGCCTATCTTGGTGAAGCGCGAAGAAGCCGTCTACACCAATATCAATGATGAGTTTGTGCTTAATGAGTTCGACACGCTGTTGCTTTGCGGTAGTCGCGCTGAGCTGAAATACGTCGCTCCAAGGTTGGTGTAACATGGTTTTGTGGCATCCCTCTATTATCCCACTCGAGCGAAAACCCAAAGCGGGCAAAAAATTGTTGGGCGCACCGCCATTAATACTTAGCCTCAGCTTTGCGTGCTTGATCATGCTCGGCACGGTCTTACTCAAACTGCCGATTGCCACCACAGAGCCCATCACTTGGATTCAAAGCCTGTTTACTGCAACATCGGCCATTACGGTGACGGGATTAGTTGTGGTAGACACGGGCACGGCGTTTACGCCTTTTGGGCAAGTGGTTATTGCTTTCCTGATTCAATGTGGTGGCCTAGGTTTGATGACGTTTGCTATCGTGACCTTGCTGGCTCTGGGCGGCAAAATTGGCTTTTTGGAGCGAGCAGTCGCGAGAGAGGCGTTCAACCAGACTGATTCATCGACACTCATTGCCACCGCTAAATCTGTATTGATGTTCGCTCTGCTCGTTGAACTTATTGGTTTCACTATTTTGAGCGTTTATTGGAGTGAAGAGCTGGGCTGGGAAACCAGTTTGTTCCATGGTTTCTTCTACACCATCAGTGCGTTTAACAATGCAGGTTTTGCGTTGAGTGCCGATAGCTTAATGCCTTACGTGGACGACCCGGTCGTTAACTTCACCATTACCAGTTTGTTCATTATTGGTGGTTTAGGCTTCTCGGTTTGGATTGACTTAAAACGCAATCGCCGTTGGCATCGATTCACCGTTTACAGTCGAATGATGATCTTAGGCACGATGATCATTAACGTGGTGGCACTTATCGCGATTTATCTGATTGAATATGACAACCCCAACACGCTTGCCCCGTTGAGCGAAGCAGGGAAATGGTGGGCATCGTGGTTTCAAGCGGTGACGCCAAGAACGGCAGGGTTCAACACTTTAGCTATCGATCAGTTGGAAGATGCCACAACGGCGATCATTCTGGTGTTGATGTTTATCGGCGGTGGATCATTGAGTACGGCAAGTGGCATTAAAGTTGTGACATTTATGGTGTTAGTCTTGGCAACTTACAGCTATTTGCGTCGCGATGAAGCAACCTATGCCTTTCAACGCGAGATTCCCAAAGAGACCATCAGCAAGGCATTGGCGCTGACTCTGATCTCGGTGGGGGTGACTTGGTTTGCCATATTCACGCTGTTACTGACAGAGAAAGCGTCTATGTTAGATATTATGTTCGAAGCGGTCTCGGCACTGGGTACGGTTGGGTTATCGCGAGGCTTAACGGGCAGTTTGTCCGAACCAGGTGAGTTAGTGATCATCTTCATGATGTTTATGGGACGATTAGGGCCTCTTACATTAGCGTACTTCTTAGCCAGTCCAAGAAAGAAAAAAGCGCGTTACGCGAGTACTAAACTGGCAATAGGGTAGATGGGCTAACTCGTACAAAGTGAGCAAAAGGCTAGACAAAAGAGGAGTAACTGCTCCTCTTTTTGTGCTCGTTGTAGCCACGAAACTGTATACGGCAGTCTCTCTCACAACAATTTATGATTCATCTCTATTTTTTATCATTTATAAATTGTCGTTTTTGAGGTGTTGTCCAGAATGGCATTATCCACGTGCAACATAAGATTGCCGGGAATAAAAATAATTACAATACTGCCTTACTGGAAGATACATGAAAATCAAACCCCTCCCACCTTTAAATAGCCTCGTTGCGTTTGAAGCGTCGGCGCGGCACTTGAGTTTTACGTTAGCCGCTGACGAGCTAAACGTGACCCAAGGTGCTATCAGTCGCCAAATTAGACAATTAGAAGAATACTTAGGCAAGGCTATGTTCACGCGAGCCAATCGAAGCATTAATTTAACGCCTACAGGTCTTCAATATTATCAAGCTGTCAGCCAATCTTTGCTCGATATTGCTCAAATCACGGGTGAAGTGAAGAAATGGCAGGGCGAACAAAAGATCACGGTTGCGACGACAAATGCAATGGCAGCCTTGTGGTTGTTGCCTAAGGTTGCTCAATTTCAAAATGAACATGATGACATCGATATAAGGATATTGGCCTCAGATAATGTGTTGGACTTACGCCGATTAGATTGCGATCTCGCCTTGTTTTATTGTCGCACTCCACCTGCGGAAATGGATGTGACAACGCTATTTTCAGAAGAGGTATTCCCTGTGTGTAGCCCGCTTTATTTAGAGAAAATCGGCCAGCCTAGTGAGCCAGAAGAAATCTTCAATAAAACGTTACTCTATCTGGAAGAGTCTCAAAGAGATTGGGTGAATTGGGAGCAGTGGTTTGCAAGTGTGGGGTTGCCAAATATTTCGCCTCGTAATCGCATGAACATCAATAACTATCCAATGCTGTTACAAGCGGCAATTAATGGTCAGGGAATCGCGTTAGCCTGGGGGTCATTAGTGGACGACTATTTACAAAGCGGCGCTTTGGTTAGGCCAGTCGAACACGTGCTTTCAACACCTTCCAATTTTTCTATGCTTGAACCTAAAAATAGAGGTTTAATCCCAGCCAGCGTCAAACGTTTTAGAGAATGGCTTTTGCATCAGTTGCCAGATGAGGTAGGTGATCGAGGCTTAGCTTAAATCAATAAGCAGAGAAAATAACAGAGTTTGGTTGACCCGTCCTGATATGGGTTGACACTTTTTAACTAAAACGCTCGATGTACTTCATCGGGCGTTTTGTATTTTAAAGCCGTATGAGGCCTCATTTGATTATAG